>JAJFLM010000175.1 GCA_021772655.1 Deltaproteobacteria bacterium | reverse complement strand
CTTTGATGCATGTGATTGCAGCCAAAGCGATTGCCTTTGGTGAAGCGCTAAAAGCTGATTTCAAAGAGCATGCGAAGCAAGTCATTGAAAACGCCCAGGCCTTGGCAGCTACTTTGCTGGAGAAAAATTATCGTTTAGTTTCTGGTGGCACCGATAATCATTTAATGTTGGTTGATTTAACCGATCGCGATATTTCAGGTAAAGATGCCGAAGATGCTTTGGGTCGCGCGGGTATTACGGTCAATAAAAACACCGTGCCTAACGAGCAGCGTTCCCCATTTGTCACCAGTGGTATCCGCATTGGGACTCCAGCCTTGACGACCCGCGGAATGAAAGCGGCCGAAATGCAACAGATTGGTGAATGGATGGATCAGGCTTTAAGTGATGTGAATAACGAAGCGAAGCAAAAACAAATCTTGGGCGAAGTCAATGAACTGTGTAAGCAGTTTCCACTCTACTTATAAGATTTATCCGTAGGAGCTCAATTTATTGAGCCCGGACATGATGCCAATTGAGGGCGTGATGAATCACGCCCCTACAAAACACGACGGGATATTCCATGAAATGCCCAACTTGTTCCCATCTTGAATCTCGTGTGGTGGACTCCCGCGTGGGTAAAGAGGGCGCTACGATCCGCCGTCGTCGTGAATGCGACGCCTGTAACTATCGTTTTACCACCTTTGAACGCGTTGAAGAGTTTCTACCGATGATCGTTAAGAAAGACGGCCGTCGTGAGGCCTTTGACCGCCAAAAGGCCTTAGCCGGTTTGAAACGTGCCTGTGAAAAACGCCCCGTTAGCATTGAAACTTTAGAACAACTTCTAGACCGCATTGAAAAATCTCTTCAAGAGCGCGGTGAAAAAGAAGTCGATGCGGCGGTGATTGGTGAGCTCGTCATGACGGAGCTCAAACAACTCGATCAAGTGGCTTATGTGCGCTTTGCCTCAGTCTACCGTTCGTTTAAAGATATCAATGAGTTCATGTTTGAGCTCAAAGATTTGTTGGATAAGAAGTAGGTCCACTTGCTTTCAATTTATAAATTAGCTAAGCTTAGCTAATGATTGTCGTAAATATGCATGAAGCTAAGTCTACTTTGTCTAAACTTGTCAAAGCGGTTCTCGAGGACGGTGAGGTTGTACGTATCGCGCGTAATGGTCAGGCTGTCGTAGAATTAACACCTGTAAAAGAAGTTCGTGATCCGCTGCGACTTAATCCAGCTTTAGCGCCAATATTCTTAGAAGATCCTAGTTTGCCGACAGAACCAGAGGGCTGGTAATAAGCTATGTCTTTATTGTTAGATACATGTACTTTGTTGTGGTTGAGTGCTGGCTCTGCTCGTTTGTCTGAACCGGCGCAAGAAGCCATTCGAGTGGGTGCTGGTAATCTGTTTGTTTCGGCCATTTCAGCTCTCGAATGTGCTACTAAAGTTGCTAAGAAGAAACTAGTATTACCGCGTAAAGATGTTGGGTTATGGTTTCGCGAAGTCTTAGATTTTCGCGGGATTGATCAAGTGCCGATCAACTTTCAAATTGCATCGCGTTCCGGTCAACTTAAACCCCATCACAAAGACCCTTATGACCGGCTTATTGTCGCGACAGCCCTCGAATATAAGATGACAATTGTTACGCCAGACAAAGCGATTCATAAGTACAAAGGTGTTGATTATGTGTGGTAGTTGCCACGCTTGTTTCCAAATTTGACAATCAGTCATTTCCCCGTCATTCATCAAATATGTCCGCCAAAGACGAACAATTTATGTTTCAGGCTTTAGAAGAAGCCGCCAAAGGTATCGGACGCACGGCGCCGAACCCACCGGTGGGTGCCGTCTTAGTCAAACGCAACCAAGTGATTGCTGTCGGACATCATGCCAAGGCCGGTGGCCCACATGCTGAAGTCGTGGCTTTACATAAAGCCAAAGCCGCCGCGAAAAATGCCATTTTATATGTCACCTTGGAACCTTGTGCCCATACCGGCAAAACACCTCCTTGTGCTGAAGCGGTGATTGCAGCCGGTGTCAAAAAAGTGGTTTATGGTTTTCGAGACCCCAATCCCTTAGTCCATGGAAAAGGGGTACGCCAGCTTAAAAAAGCCGGCCTTCAGGTTGAAACAGGGGTATTACAGGCTGAATGTGCCCGATTTTATCTTCCGTTTCATACTTTTGTGACTAAAAATCGACCTTTTGTCACTTTAAAGGCAGGCATGAGCTTGGATGGCATGATTGCTTCGGCAGGAGGTGAATCGCAGTGGATCACTGGAGCGGAAGCACGACAACATGCACATTTTTTGCGAGATCAGGTGGATGGTATTTTAGTGGGTCGCGGTACCATCACGGCTGATGACCCTCGATTGACCACCCGCCTGCCAGGTAAGAAAAAAGGTCATGATCCTATCCGGATTGTCTTAGATAGCCACTTGCGGATGTCCCCACGGGCAAAAATATTGAAAGTACGTTCCAAATCGCCGACTTGGGTTATTGCCACCCATGAAGCCACACGAATTCGTCAACGCATGTTGGAAGAACAAGGGGCCGAAGTCATCCGCTGTCGCGCCAATGGGATGGGACAAGTAGATTTAAAGGCGCTTCTGGCGCTGTTAGCCGAGCGTGGCTTGATGCATGTCTTGGTTGAAGGCGGGGCGACTGTCCATTCCATGTTTATGCGTCGCCAATTAGTCGATCGGGTTTGTCTCTATTTAGCGCCCAAATTACTGGGGGGAAAAGGGCAGCCCTTTTTAAGCGAATTACGTCTCAAGGGCCTCAAAAACGCCATTTCTCTCCAAGACCCTTATCTTGAAAAAATTGGCCAGGATTTGCTCCTGGTCGCCGACCTGTAAATCTATTATAATCAGACAGTTAGCTTATTTTGGCATCGGGCCAAAGATGTGTCCTGATGACGCAACTCGTTCACTATATAATGACGATAAAAAACTATGGAACAAAACGGGCATAAACTACGTATTTTATTAGGATTAATCAGCATCTGCTTGATCGGCACTTTAAGTGCTTGCGGTGGGGGCGGGGGAGATTCCGCGAGCTCAGGTGATCTCGCCGGGGCGTGGCTCAGTCGTGGGGTCAATAGCAGTGGGGAACATACCCGCTTGACCTTCGCCGATGACAAGACTTTCAAAGTCGAAGCCTATAAAAAAACCAGTAACCAACTGCTCATTCAGCCGCTTGATCAGGGCAAGTATGGTGTCAGTGGAAATACGGTCAAATTTGATTTCGATAATGGGACTTCGGTTTCCAGTATTTTAGCGGTTTTAGCTGAGGGTCACATCCGCATCGATGAAATGGAATTAATCAAGATCAATCCCGATGGTTCTGTGGCAGGCGGGACGATCTTCGGTCAGATTCGGATTGATGATGGCAGCGAAGCCAGTCAGGTCGTCACGACGAGTTCGGTGACGACTCAATCAGGTACGGGTGTTGCGGCGCTGCAAATTAAAGGCACATCGTCGGCTGTAAAAATCACAAAAAACCCCATTCGCAATTTTGCGACCGTTCATAAAAAATTAGCGGGACAACACCATTTTGAAAAAACTTATTTAACCGGTCAGCCGCAGTTAGTCGATGCGGTGAAAACGGCGAGTACTTTTGAACAAAAGACTCAGGCCTTATCGATTTCTCAAGGTGATTTGTCTGATCGTGCGCAAGCTGAGCTAGAGGCCTGCAAGCAAGACCCTCAATATGATTCCTGTTATATCTCATCTGAAAATTACAATGTGATGAAAATTCAGAGCGTGACTTTGCCTAACGATCCTTCTTTTGATCGGCAGTGGGGTATGCGCTCTGTGAATGCCTTGGGTGCTTGGGCGATCATCGATCACGTGACTCCCGTGGATGCTAAGGTGGCTATTATTGATACGGGCAGTGCTTTCAATCCTGATTTTGATGGGGGCACAGTTATTAGTGGTTATGATTTTATTAGTAACTCAGCGTATTCGAATGACGGCGATG
>JAJFLM010000174.1 GCA_021772655.1 Deltaproteobacteria bacterium | reverse complement strand
CCCGCGTGATGACGGGTGAGATCTCATTAGATCAAGAACAGCAGCTAGTAGAAACCGCCCGCCAGCAGCTTATCGAAAAAGCTGAGACGGACGGTTATTTCAAAGACTACTTGGATCACTTTGGTGAGTGGAAAGCTGCTGGCACCTAGCTCAGTCACTCAAACTCCCTATGGATTCGCTATATCAAGTGGTTTTCTCACTTTAAAGGTCGACTCACATTCTGCAGTCATATCGCCATCAGTCGTAATCGTTCCATAAGCAGTATGAATATAGGAATCAACTTCAGGCAACAAGCTAGGCGCCTTTAATTCATAAGTCCCACCCAACTCTTCTAAAGGATCTAAGGTTTTCTTCAGACCCGAGGCTTCCTTAGGAACAGGCTCTCCATCATTAAGGTCCCAACCAGCGACAATCTCTCCAGTTTTTCCACCTTGATGAGTCAATTGAATGGTTATTGCCGACTCGGCATCAACACCTGCCAACGGAACCGCCAAAACTTTTACCTCACAAGCAAAGGCTGGAGGCACACCTAAACAAACACAGTCTCCATTGACGACTTCGCAAGTCATTTGCTCATTGCTACCACAACAGATATTTTCCGTACACGCTCCTAGCAAACAATCAGCATCCTCTTCACAGGCTTCATTATTATCAGCTTTCTCGGGTTGTGCGCAGACATTCTCTTTACAAATTAAACCTTCAACGCAGTCTTCATCCGCAGTACAAGCTTCGCCTTCACCTGCTTTTTCATTTCCAGGGCCAGGCAAACCAACATCGGGTACGCCGCCTTCACCGACAGTAAAACTCCAGGTGACTTCACCATCCGTGCGTGAGGCTAATGATTTACCAAAAGAGATAATCCCTTTAGAACCATGATCAATACCGGGTGTCGCTTCATCCCATTCAGGTCGGATAATTCCACCTTTATGCATTAGCGCAATTTCTTCAGCACGCAGCGTTACTTGATATTGAGTATTCTCTGCTAAGAGGGCTACAGGCGTAATGGATACTTTAGTTTTTCCATCCACTTGACCGACTGCAACCACACGCTCTACCTCAACAGGCTCACCGCCACCTAGTTGCTCCAAAAGAACTGTGTTTACATTAACCGACTCCGCATCAAGTGGATCTGTAACCAGTGCATAAATCTCTGTATTCGCCGCATTGCCAACCGATTCCGCAACAGGAAATATTTCAACCTCTATGGCCTGATTTATTTCGCCACCTTTACTACAGGCTATACTGGTGCATAGCACTAGCAAAGCTAAACTAATTTTTAAGAACCGTGACGCATACATAGTAAATAACCTCATAAGATAATGCTTTAATAATAACTCTACGACTAAGACTAGGGGTTTGCCTCGTCAAGCGGTTCTTTAACCGTGATCTTTTTTTCGCATTCAGCAATTTCATCATCCTCACCCGTGACTGAACCATAAATGGTGTAACTTTGTGGTAATTGTACTGGATCTGGCGACTTAACCGCATAACTATTACCAGCTTCAAGAATGGGGTCAAAAGACATCTTAAGAGCCGAAGCCACTTTAGGAACAGGCGCGTAATCATTGGCATCCCAACCAGCAACAAGTTCACCTGTTTTACCAAGTTCAGAAGTAAGTTGAAGGGTAATTTCAATACCAGGAGCGACACCTTGAATGTCATAACCAATCACTGTAATCGTACAGGCCAGCACAGGGTCAGGCTCAGGCTCGGCTTCTGGCTCAGGATCTTCATCATTACCTGGTAACGCCACTTCTGGTGTATCACCACCGGTTTTAAAGGACCAACTCACATCACCACCCGCAGCACTTGCCAAGGATTTTCCACCGGTATTAATAGCTTGGCCCCCTAAAGGAACATTTTGAATACCCGGCGTCGCCGCATCCCATTCAGGAACTCCTGAGCTGCCACTACCACCAAGGACTTGCACTTCATTACCCATAATTTTAACAGTGTATTCGGCTTGATCGACAAGCGGTTGTGCGGGGACGAAAATAACTTTTTGCTTATTACCTTCTTGAGTTACCAGCACGGAACCCGCTACCGCATTGCCACCGCTTTCAAGGCGCACCGTATCTGTACTAATAGTTGCTGGATCTAAACTCTCATCAAACAATGCGAAGATTTCGGTATTGGTAGCTACGTTTGTCGCATCAGGCGCTGGAGTCATTTCAACAGAGAAGGCGTCGCCAATGGCACCCGGCCCCCCTCCGCTGCAAGCCACTAAACCTAATGTGAGTAATAAGGCCAAACACTGACCCAAAATTAATTGACGTTGTAAAAATTTCATAAGTTCCTCGCTTATATTTTGCCCGCGACAGGCTGCCACACCATGCCTTTAATGGTGATCATAGCATACTTATCGACCATACTAACAACTTGAGTTGTGACGCAACGCTTCAAAACAAGGCTTTTCTGTGGCTATCTGTATACAACGAGGATTCTGGCCTATTTAAAGCATGCGGGCGAATGGTCATCGGCTGGGTTATGGGTCAAACGTACCAAACCGGTTCCATCACTGCCTATCATATAAATTTCTCGAGCACCGTCGGCATCAGTATCAAATAAAATATTTTTACCATCAGCCGTCCAACAAGGGGATCCTGAATTCGCATTAAATGCCCCTAAATAATCAGCTAACAAAGGTTTTAACGGCTCAGCAGCACAGACAGTCCCCACGAGACGACAGGTATAAATAGTACGGTGCTCATTATTGTTTCCGACAACAAAAGCCATCGTCAAACCATCTGGTGAAAGCGCTATAGCGCTGATCTTTTTTGCTTGATCCTCGGCCGAGAGTGCCTCGATGAATTCTGTCTTTCTATTAGCATTGGGGGCCGGACTAGAATACAAGCCACGAGTGCCCCAGGTAAAAAGTACGTGTGACTCATCTAAGTGAGGGTTCGTATTCCAAATAGCTGCATTATACGGAGTCGTATTACTAATTATTTGTAATAAAATTTGAGGTTGATAATTCAGACTCGCTGGATTGACCGTTACGAGTGTAGAGCGAAAATAGAAACCGCTCATCCCGTTATTCCCAACCAGCAATAAGCGCCCATCCGTAGGAGACCAATGAGGTGATATAACGTTTGGAATAGTTTGATCTAACTTAAACGTATAAGACTGATCACTAGAATCAAGACCTCCTATATATGTACTAGTCCCTCGTGCATACGACAAATAGTGCCCATCAAGACTAATATCTACTTTTGAGATATTTTGAGTGCGAGCCGACAAAAACGATTGAGATGAATCCACTGAATGATCTGTCAAAGCATCTGTCGCCGCTAGCCCAGCGGCACTTGTTAGCGCTGTATTAGAAATAAACACATTCTCAGCACCGTTCTTGCGCGTAGAAACAAATGCAAAGCCATAACCCTCAGCATCCACAGTAGACGAACTATCCATAGGTTCGCCACCAGCTGTATCGGAACCACTATCTGTCCCACCCGCTGTTGCAGCAGCACCTGTACTACCTCCCGCACTTATACCGCCGGCCGTCCCACCATTGTCTGCACCTCCAGATGTACCCGTTCCACCGGCTGTATCAGAACCGCTATCAGTGCCTCCAGTGGAATCACTAGCACCGTTATTATCGCCTCCAGCCGTTACTGCGCCATTATAACAAGCGGGCGTAGCATCAATACCAGGGTGAGTCGTCAAACGTGTCACTTCGAAATTTTCTAAATGAACCATGTAAATATCGCGATTATTGGCAACCTCAGCATCAAAAAGTAGGTGCTTTCCATCCTCAGCCCAACAAGGAGAACGCACCTCTGCAGATGCTAGATAGGTCCCTTTAAGGGGCTCAAGTAAGTCACCTTCACAAATACCTGAAGCACTGAGCTTACAAATAAATAAACGATACTGCTTTGGAGAGTTCACATCCAAATCTCTCATAATAAAAGCTAAACGTGTGCCATCTGCGGTTACGTTGACGTCAATCTTTTCATAATTTTGATACAAACCATCATAACTCTCGGGAGATAGTGTTGCGACAGCACGACTCTGACGATAATCAGTGGCGCGAATTGAACGTGGCGCATTGTCAAAAGATCCATCGGGGTTGTATCGCTTTTTTGCTTCAGGATAAAAAAAGCGATTCACTGAAGCTGTCCGACTCACTGTTAAACTTTGAAAATCAACATGGCCCATACCTTGAAGCAAGGAGCTCTGTTGACGAGCCGCATCTGCATAATAAATGGATGAAATCGCCGGTGTCGCTAAAGTTCCGTTTACAACGCTGAGGGGCCTACTAATTTTAACATAGGCCAAATTATTGTCAGGCAACCACAATATCACAGGTCTCGGATCGCCGGTTTTACGCTCATAAGTCTGAACACGCGCTACGCTTGGTATATCCTGAGCAAGCTCAAATGAAGTCGAATAAACAGAAACAATAGGCTTGAGCTGACCTAAACGCAGCGGTTCATACGTCGTAAATGCCAACCGTTGATTATCCGGACTAAACTGAATGTTAGCGATTTGATTTCGACTCGTAAACGGTGTCACACCTTCAATAGCAGCATTGATATTCATTTTTTTGAGATGCTTCAAACCACCTTCAGCCTTGAGCTGACTCGTACTACTAAAATAAATCGCCGGAGAGACTTGGGTATCAGCACTACTGAAATTACGATTGGACTGAAAAGCAAACCGAATCCCATCATAACTCACAGCACTGGCCACAGGATCACCTGTCCCCGCATCATCACCAGCACTCGCATCTACTGAACCGGCATCGGCACTGCCGCTATCATCACCCGCGGCTGTATCGCCGGCACTGGCATCGACCGAACCCGCATCCGCATTACCACTGTCATCACCCACAGCTGTATCTCCGGAACCATCACCAGTATCGCTACCTGCACCTGTTTCAGCGGGATCCTCTTCACCACTTGGAAAACTCGGTGCCTCATTATAATCATTTGAATCCACTTGAGCCGCTGTCGTAAACGACCAAACCACATCAGACCCAGTACGAGAATTGAGTGAGTTTGAAACCACTTGCCCTGTCGCTCCTGAGGCCATTTGATCCACGCCCGGAGTCGCCGCATCCCATTCATGACTACCCACTTCGCCAACGACACTACTTAACTGCACCACCTCGGCCATAATTTTAACTTGATATTGAGACTCTGCGGACAAAGGCTCGTTAGCTGTAAAAATGACCCGAACCTTACCATCAACTTCGGCGACAGCGACCTGTCCTGCAACGGGATTCGCGCCTGAAGCAGATACTTGCTCCAGCACAAAAGCGGCTTCACTTAAACTCTCGGGATCTACAGAATCGGAAAAAGTAGCATGCACCTCAGTATCCACTGAAACATCGCTTGATCCAGGCTCAGGAAATTTCTCGATATTCACGGAGCCCGCTTCAATATCTTCAAGCGCTTGCTGAATACCGTCGCTACAACCTGCCATCAAAAGCAGTACCAACAATCCTACAAATTTCTTTGCCCATACATATTTTTTCATCATCATTGCCTTTAGCTGTATCTATTGTGAAGTTCTGAGGCGGTATTCACGATCATCAAGTCCGGTTCAGTAACGCTGTCTATAAAATAGATGCAAAAAATATGCCCGAATAAGCATAGGGAATATAATAATATAACTATATAATATTATTAATTTATTTAAGATTATATTAGCGGGGCCTAATTTGATAAAAAGATAAAATTATCATTTTGATAACTATGTAGCGTGCTACCGTCGTAAATCCAGCGGATGAGGGCGTTCAGAGTCAAAACCCAACTCATCTATCAACGATTGAACACGCTCAGGTGAAATATGACCAGCACGTGCCAAAGCCGCCATTGCCGCCACAGTCGTTGATTCAGCATCCACGCGAAAGAAACGACGCAGCACCTCACGAGTATCACTGCGGCCATAACCATCTGTGCCCAACACTATCATTGAAGGACGCAACCATGGCTGAATAAGACGCGGTAAAGCTTTGACATAATCAGAAGCCGCAATCACAGGACCGCGCTCTGGCTTTAGTGAACGTGATACATGAGAAACTCTAGGAGATGAGCCAGGGTGCCATAAATTATGTTCCTCCGCACGCTCCGCTTCGCGCGCTAACTCAACATAACTAGTAACGCTGTATAAATGCGCCGCCACTCCGGCGTCAGCTAACAATTCTTGTGCGCGTATCGCTTCAAACATGAGCGTACCACTCCCTAATAATTGAACCTGTGGAGCGCCTTGTGCGACAAGTTCTGCAGAAGCTTCTCGAAATAAATACAAGCCGCTATTTATCATAGCATCCGTCACCCCTTGGGGACGCGCCGGCATCTGATGGTTTTCATTATAAACTGTCAGATAGTAGATTTCGTCATGTGATTCGTCCGCGCCATACATGCGACGAATACCTTCACGAGTGATCGCAGCTAATTCATAAGCAAAAGCTGGATCATAGGCACGCACACTCGGATAGGCACTTGCCATCAAATGACTTTCGCCATCTTCATGCTGTAAGCCTTCGCCGTTTAAGGTGGTACGCCCTGCGGTTGCCCCGATTAAAAAACCACGAGCACGCATGTCTCCGGCGCCCCAAATTTGATCACCGATGCGTTGAAAACCAAACTTAGAATAAAAGATGTATGCGGGAACGACTGGGGCGCCGTGCGTTGAATACATGGTGGCCAATGATGTGAATGTAGAAATAGCCGCTGCCTCTGAAATACCTACCTGATGAATACGACCTTCTGGGCCTTCAGTATAACGAACAGCTTTATATTGATGATCGGCAGGTAAATAACGTTGCTCCGCAGGGTGATACAAACCAAATTTGCGAATATGTCCATCCCCGCCAAAGGTACGGATTTCATCCGCAACGATTTCTGTAAAATACTTTCCAGCGGCTGGATCTGACATGATCTTTTCCCACATGCGCATCCACACCATAGTAGAAGACACTCCATTTCTACCCCTTGAAGCTTCGTCAAAAGGGGAAAAAATACTATCGGGCAACTCTATGCACGGCAATTCATGTTGGCGACGCTCTAAAGCGGAACCTCCAAGCACCGCGCGACGTTCACGCGCAAACTCCACAAAACCCTCATCACTATCAGGTTGATACAATCTCAAACCTTGAGCCGATTCATCATCCAAAGGAATATTTAAAACGTCGCGATAGTGAACACGGCCTTTTAATTTTTTATTGCCGTGCACCGACATCGTTGATTGCATCTCAGGAATGCCATTGCCTTTAACCGTACGAAATAAAATCACTGCAGGGCCATCGTGTTTTTCAGCAACCCGCATCGCGTTGTAAATACGTTCATAATCATGGCCGCCCCAACGTAACTGAGCTAATTGATCATCACTTAAATGAGCCACGACCTGTAACAACTCAGGATTCTCTTGCTCCTGACCAAAGGGCCCACGCTTACCAAAGAAATGCTCTCGCAAATAAGCCCCACCCTCAACTTGATAAGTTTGAAATTGCCCATCAGGAATTTCGGCCATGCGCTGCGCTATCAAACCATGAGGGTCTCGTGCAAATAAATCATCCCAATCATGACTATGCATGACTTTGATAACTTTCCAGCCAGCCCCGCGATAACGGGATTCAAGTTCCCACATAATATTTTCATTACCGCGCACCGGACCATCAAGCCGTTGCAAATTACAGTTAAACAAAAACTTCACGGGTAATTTTTGCTGAGCGGCTAAGTAAAGATCTACTTGTGACTCAGGTTCTTCTGCGGAGCCGTCACCAAAAATACCCCATACGCGACTGCCGCTTGTATCTGCCAAACCTTGATGATGCAGCCAGTGATTCGCCTGCCCTAAACGAATCGCCATTTGATTGGCTAAGCCCATCGATACCGAATGAAACTCCCATTTATCTGGCATCAAGAAAGTATGCGGGTAAGAAGACAAACCTTTACCTGTACCCGCATCAATGAGAATCGTGCCCGACGCAGAATCTTGCACGCCAACTTCGCGACGGAAGCGCAACAGCTGAGCCTCACTCAGCCCACCCATCAAATGATCAAAAGCATAAATACCAGGCGAATCGTGACCTTGAATAAACAATTGATCGCCACCACCTTCAGCATTTTTCCCACGAAAAAATTGCGTTAATAAAACGGACATGATTTCTGCACTGGAGGCAAAAGTACCAATATGACCACCGACTCCGGGGTGACGCTCATTAGCCCCAGCTACCATGGCCATCGCATTCCACTTAAGTGCATTCGTCAGCTGCAAAGTATGTTGCAAGGCCACGTCACCACCGGGAAAAGGCTGTTCGGCATAAGCCGGAATCGTATTGACTTGTGGGGTATGAATCGGCTGATCACCCACCGCCGCAAAAACACCATGACGCTGGAGTTCATCAGCTATCGTACCAAACAAACGGCGCACTGTTTCAGGAGAACCAATCAATTCAGCCCTCACTGATTCACGCCACTCATCGAAATAGCCGGCCCAACCCTCAGGATCTACTGGCACGTCTGACCGAATCCCTTGCCGCAATGCTGTCAACATATGTTGAGACGCATCCAACACAGCCTGAGACGGAGAGATACCTTCCGCGTCGCAACGCTGCAATTCAGCCGCTGTGGCCGTCAATGTCTGTAATAATGAAGTTGTTGTAGATCCCGCGGCCAACAAGCTACCCATGCTCATCGACGGGGCCACCATACCTAATACACTCATACCCAATGCCCTCTCTGTTATGGCCATTTCGTTGCTATAGGTAAAATGTTGCGAAAAAAATACGTACGTATCTTATCGACTAAGAATCTGTGTATTCTCTAGACAACAGCCAATCGGCTACTGGCTTAAAAACCAGATCATGGGAATGATTACTGACAAATAAATCGGCATGGGCAAAATGCAACTTATCGGTCCCCACCACCAAGGTATCCTTAACAGCAGAACCTGAGACCTCTTCTGCGGACAAAGCGCTCATCGGCGGGACAATACCATCTTTATTTGCAAGCACGCACAGCAAAGGATTTTTCACCTTCTTAAAAGCCTCAGTAATATTGATGTCATCGATATATAAATCTTTGTGCTTCACCCACTCCGCCAACTCAGCATTGATATGGCGACTAGGGTCTTCGACCGTCTGAATGAAAGGCTCGGGATCACTGAGATCAACCATTTCTGGATGGAGATATAATTTCACAAAACGTGATTTCACGGCCTTATCAAATACGGTCCGTAGCAATTCTTGGGTTCCATAAACGGGAATTTTCTTCAGTAAACGCGGCGAAGAAACCAGTAAGCGCAGCGCTGGATGCACTTTTTCCCAACGCAAGGGCGATCCCATCGTAACCAGGGCCCCGGCCTTGTGACGCTTGATAAGCGCGGCATAAACATACGACAAGGTCCCACCCAAACTACATCCAATCAAATCAACCTTACCCGCTTCACTCGTACTATTTTTTTCGACATAGTTAATCGCGGTTTTCAAATCTTCTAAGGCATAACTTTTCAAAGAATATTCGCGCGATCCTCCTTTGCATTTACTACCACCCTGTCCCCGCAAATTGACCGTCCACACTTCAAAACCACGGCGAGCAAAATAAGACTCCATTGACAAACCACTCGGATGAAAACCGAAAATATAGGTATTCATTCCGTAACCCGGAATAATTAAAATAGGTCGGCGCTGTTTATTGATTCGTTTAGGCGGATGACACTGCTTAAGCTCTAAGTCCCAGCCTTTGCGGTTGGAAACATAGTGAGTTTTATTACGAGCCTGCGACATAGCATTTGCTAGTAACTCGTTAGCCTAAAGACTGCAAATGGATCTTATGCAAAAGGCGGTATTTCTCTTAACTGTCTTGATAAAAAACGAGTCCGGCTCCGTTATCTAAGACAACAAGGATATCTGTCAGACCATCATCATTAATATCACCCGAGTAAGCTCGTTCAGGAAAGGCATGCGCGGCAGAGCGTTCCGGCAAATGGCGACGAGGCCATTCAACTTGCTCGTCAATGAAAGACTCAGCACGATCTCTATTGCCATCACAAGGACGTACGGCCGCGAGCTCTAGATAAGAGTGATACCGTAAACCGTCACTAAACTGTTGCGTCTGCATCCGCACCACCACTCCATCGAGGTTACCCCGAATCGTCGTTTGCATACGATCCAAATAATCACGCCCTTCACTTAATGAGAGTGGCGTCAGTTCAAATTTATCCAGCGTTGCTTCAACGCGGCGACTCGAAATTTCATCACCTAAGCGCCCCTCAGGATTCATCCCGCAGAAAGAAACCGCTGTCATTTCAGAACATTCTTCAACGGTCGCTTCAGCTGCTGGTTCTGCTGCCACTTCAGCTGAATTTGATTCAGCAGCTTCGGCAGAACCACCGAATAAATAATGAAGTAACTGACTGGTCAGTGCCGCAGGCAAGATTCCTGTAGGGTATGGATATAACATGATAGTGGGTTATCGTCTTTATGGATAAAAAGTTGCTCTATTAGGCGGGACTAAGGAAAAAGCTAGGGGAAAATAGTGTGTTAGCCGTATATGGACCGGCTAAGCAGAGTCGTTAGCTGCGGCACCATCGGTCTGCACCTCAATACGTGGTTCATCCTTCCAGAACTTCATCCAATCATAATAGGTAGAACTTTCGTGCAACCACGATGTGACATCTGCTGTGCGCCGTGCGTGATAAGTAAAACCATCCTGCTGCCGTAATTCTGGATAACGTGGGTAGGCGCCAAATTCGGTCGTCATGAGCACTCGCCCTTCGGGATCAGTAAACGGTCGTTGCAGTAAATCTGCCAAACCACTGCCATGAACAGAGAGCCTATTATTACTTGTCGTCGTACGTTCTACAGCATTCGATAAGTAAACCATCCTCAAACTATCTTCATAGCGCTGCATAGCTTGCTCCACCATATCAGGCATATCGGGATCAAAGATACTGCCATAGACAATTCCCACACCCTGGCGCTCAATCATGCCGGCTATGCGATCAAAGTAAGTCTGATTATTGAGAATCGTATCGGGGCGGCGTTGCGATGCTCTAACATAACGTTGAAACTGAGCCCCACCAAAACCGTTGCGCAGAAAACCTAAATGGTCTGAAAATGCCGGTTGGAAGGCCTCAGGAATTTTATGCAAATAGATATCTTCCTGAGCCATGGGATCTACTAAGCCCCGCGCGAGGGCCGCAAATTCTTTGGGACCTGATGTTTCGGGAAGCAATGGCAGCAACATCGCCAAAGACAAGGCCACATTGGGGGCTTTATCGACTAAGATTAAACCAGAAACCCCAGCGACCGCTGCGTGATTCAGATTTTGTAGTGAACCCACTCCCAAAAGCACCCCACCTATATTCTGAATTGCCGGAAAAAATTCCTGAAAGCATTGTTCATTAGATGCTAAATGGAGACCATAGCTATACTGACCTAAACCTTGATGGGCTCGCAACAGTGGCTCAATGCCAGTAGACTGGAAAAAACTGAGCTCCGCCGTTTCAAACAAAGGCGTGGGCGGTTCGAAAGATGTTGTCTGCGTCCCAGAAGCGAAGAGTGCTGGTGTAAAGGCCGTGGCAGATTGAAGCAAATTGACAGTCAACATCACTGCCTTATCGCTTACTTTTTGCCTAAGTTGTGGGCAATGGATAAAAAAATATCCTAATAATATCAGGCAGTTAAATGGCTTATAAAAATAATGGAAAAGGCCTCGATATAGAAATGGCGTATGATAGATGAGCTATTGGGGAAAAAAGACTATATAAAGTATTGCTTTATACTTTATTCTTAATCACCTGAATTAATTATTAAATAATCCATCCCAGAAAAATGGGCCGTCTGTTCAAAACTGATATCGGGGAGCCCGTCCTCATTATAGTCTGCCATCAGCACAGCACCCACTGTGGACCAATCTTTACCCGATTGCCGTGGGCCACCTACTAATTGCCAGGCGCCATCTGAAAACTGTTCACGCTGTACTTGCATGCGCACGCCACTCGTCGGATCCGTACGAGAACGCCAATAAGATACTCTCAAGCGCTCTTGATGTCCGTTCACATCAAATGATCGACTGACACCTTCATAGACATCCGTACGGCCACGCACCGCATCGTCAGCCACTCGTTCCACGGGGATCTCTTCGCCAATACTGTGGCGATACCAATCAGGCCCCATAATCAATTTGCTAAGATCCTTCCAGAGTCCCATTGCAATCTTGTATTCTACCCCATTTTTTTGAAAAAACTAGACTCTGACAGCCTTTAAGCGCCGTAAGAGCTATTTAAAGGTTGATGTCACCCGCGCAAGTCTGTTAGGGTCCCGGCGAAATTTATCCCGTAACTTATTGATTCAACTGATTAAAACCATTTCGGCACTTACAGGGGCGCCGAAACTTGGACCTCACAGGGGAGCTCGTATGTATCCGATAGCGGTTAGCATTATTCTACTCGTTTCATTAGCCATCTTTGCGCACACAGCCTATCGCTGGCTGAATGTTTTCATGCAAGGACGTGAAGATAAAGAACGACTCCAAGATATTCCCCAACGCATCAAAATGGTACTGCAGCACTTTCTCGGACAAGCTAAATTATTCAAACAAGATTTCTGGCCGGGTCTCATGCACGCCACCATCTTTTGGGGGTTTTTAGTCATCGGTGCACGAACCATCACGCTCTTTGGGATTGGCTTTGATGAAAACTTTGTCCTGCCGTTTATGAGCGGCAATGTCGCCAACTATTATAACTTCCTCTTAAGTACTTTTGAGATTCTGGTTTCATTGGCAGTACTCTTTGCACTCTACCGTCGCTTCGTCACCAAACCTAAGCGCTTAAGCTATGAATCCGAAGGCGTTTATATTCTGCTGATTATTTTAACCTTAATGGTGACCGACTTCTTTGCAGAAGGCGCCCATATTGCCCTGCATCAACCAGCAAATGCGTCTTGGAACTATGCAGGGTATGCGACTGCCGTCTGGTTTAACTCATTGGGATTAGGAGCCACTGCATTAAAAGCTATTTTCGGAGTTTCATACTTCGTCCATATTATTCTGATCGTTGGCTTCTTAAACTTCCTGCCTTACGGGAAGCATTTCCACGTTATCAC
>JAJFLM010000173.1 GCA_021772655.1 Deltaproteobacteria bacterium | reverse complement strand
CAAAGGTGCGGGACCACGTATTTTAAGGCCTGTACGTACAGCAGCTGATATCAAAAAATTGCAGCCCGTAGACCCCGAAGCATCTTTAGGTTTTGTATTGCAGGCCATCAAAAATGTACGTCAGCACATGGCCTCACACATTCCCTTAATTGGTTTTTGTGGCGCCCCCTTTACCATGGCCTCTTACATGATTGAAGGTCAAGGCTCTCGCAATTATGTTTTGACCAAGACCTTAATGCATTCCAACCCCAGCGCTTGGCATCAATTGATGGAGAAACTCACCACCGTATTAAGTGATTTCTTGAAAGCACAAATCAATGCCGGCTGTCAGGCCGTACAGGTTTTTGATAGTTGGGTCGGCTGCCTTTCACCACAGGATTATCAGCAACACGTGATGCCTTATAGTCAGCAGCTGATTGCCAGCGTGCCGACAGGCACACCCGTCATTCATTTTGGCACCAACACCAGCACCCTCCTGCCACTCATTAAGCAGGCCGGCGGCGATGTCATCGGAATGGATTGGCGCATGGATCCGGCCAGTACATGGGAACAACTCGGTGAGGTTGCCGTACAAGGCAATTTAGACCCGGTCATTCTGTTTTCTGATTTGGATGTCATTCGCGCCGAAACCAAAAAGATTCTGGATGCCGTAGGCCATAAACCTGGTTTTATCTTTAACTTAGGCCACGGCATCTTGCCGCAAACCCCGGTTGATCATGTCATGGCTTTAGTCGACTATGTTCACGAGTGGCGGGCTTCTTAAGCCACTAACTGACAAACTGCATTCACCCACTCAGGATGGCTATTGACGCAAGGAACGGTTTGCAAATCTTCCCCACCCGCTTCAACAAATAGCTCTTTGCCACGAATACCAATCTCTTCTAAGGTTTCAAGACAGTCGGCCACAAAGGCCGGACAAAAAACCGCGACGCGACGCTTACCTTGCTGGGCTAATTCGGGAAGAACCAGATCTGTATAAGGTTTCAACCACGGCGTCCGACCCAAACGCGATTGAAAACTAATACCATACTGCTCTTCATTCAGCCCTAATGCCTGGGCCATCGCACGGGCAGTACGAAAACATTGCGCGCGATAACACGTGGGTAAGGCCTCACTCGTGACGTCACAACAATTCTCAGTCTGCAAACAATGCTGCTGTGTGGGATCGACCTTAGTAATATGACGTTCCGGCAAGCCATGAAAGCTAAACAAATAATAATCAGTCTCCGAACCATTCAAGGTTGACCGTGCTTGGGCAACAGCTGACTGAATAAAGCCCTTATTCTCATAGAACGGCGGTAAAAAACTTAAAATAGATTCCAGCCCCTCCTGCTGTGCTGTCTGGCGCGTGTGCTCTACCACTGTGCGTGTGCTGGACTCAGCGTAATGTGGATAAAGCGGCAGCACTTTAATCGACTCAACTTCAGCCGCCTTCAATTCCTGTAAGGCTGATTGAATGCTTGGTTCTCCGTAGCGCATTCCTAAAGCGACTTTATAATCATTCCCCAATTGCGTCTGCACGGCTTGTGCTAAGTGGCGACTATGCAAGAGCAAAGGCGAACCGGCATCCGTCCAAATTTTTTGATAAGCGGCTGCCGACTTAGGTGCACGGAACGGCGCAATGATGAGATTGACCAGCAACCATCGAGAAATGAAAGGAATATCAATAACATAGGGGTCCATCAAGAACGTGCGCAGATAGCGACGCACATCCCCCGTGCTGGGACTCTTGGGGGTGCCTAAATTGACGAGCAAAATTCCCTGCATCTTAGCTACACCATGACTCCGGGTCGCACCACCACCATAATAATGATAATAAATAGCAATAAAGTCGGCACTTCATTAATAATCCGGCATGCTTTTTCAGAGAGTGGTTTGAGGCCTTCACGCATTTGGCTATGAATATGGCCGGCATAAATTTGATAAACTATCAGGCCTAGCACAGCTGCCAATTTTATCTGGAACCAAGGTTGCAAGAGAACGCGTGGCGCTTTGGAGGTGAGTAAAAACCCAAAGATGACTGTCAGAATCAGCGCCGGCCACATGATAATCATCAGTAATTTACGTTCCATGGTTTCAAAAGTCTGACGTTGTCGGGGATCATCCCACTGCTGTACGTGATAGACAAAAAGGCGAAAGATATAGAAAAGCCCTGCAAACCAGGCGACCATAAAAATTAAATGAAACGCTTTAAGCCACAGGTACGACATCATCACCTTCCTGATAGTAGGGATTTGTTCCGGCACTATGATCGGTCACATCCGTCACCTTTTCAACTTGCGGAATCATCGCCTTCAAACGCTTTTCAACGCCCAATTGAATCGTCAATGCCGAAGCTGCACAACCTTGGCAACTACCAGCAAACTTCATTTTAGCTTCGCCCGCAGCAAAGCTCACCAATTCAACACTGCCTTCATGTTCACGCAGCATAGGATTGATTTCAAAATTAATCATTTCTTTGATGCGCGAGGCAATCACTGCATCGGTGACGGGTTTAGCTTTTTTTAGGAATGAAAAAAGGCCCATATCATTTACCGCTATTTTAATAGCGCTGTCATTGCGAGCTTAGCGAAGCAATCCCACGAAATCAATTGAACTTGTGAGATTGCCACGCCCGTCTATGACGTGCTCGCGATGACATATTAATCCCAAATAATATTTTGGATTTCGTTATCAGCAAAAAAGTGTCCAATTTCAAAAGCCGCTGTTTCAGGGGCATCAGAACCGTGAACGACATTGCATTGAATATCACTAGCAAAATCAGCACGGATAGTTCCGGCCTCCGCTTCGGCAGGATTCGTCGCACCCATTAAGGCACGATTGCGTTTAATCGCATCTTCGCCTTCTAAAGCCATGACCATGCAAGGACCTGAAGTGATAAATTCTATCACTTCACCAAAAAACGGACGCTCTTTATGCACAGCATAAAAACCTTCAGCCTGTTCCTTGCTCATGTGAATTAATTTTGCCGCAACGATTTTAAGATTATTGCTTTCAAAGCGCTTGATGACTTCGCCAATAACTTTTTTACGGACGCCGTCAGGCTTAATAATTGATAAAGTTCTTTCTACAGCCATGTTTCTTTCCTTTGTTTTATTTTATTCACAAACAGACACATGGGTCTGCCCTTACATTAATTTGGGTTATAAACTGTCTTTAACACCGAGCCAATTTCAGCAATGGTGGGCGCCACGGGAACACCAGCTTTTTCAAAGGCCACCATTTTCTCTTTGGCCGTCCCCTTACCACCAGCAATAATCGCCCCGGCATGACCCATCCGTTTGCCTGGAGGGGCTGTTTGCCCAGCGATCATCGAGATGACTGGCTTATTCACTTTTTGTTGGATGTATTCAGCAGCCTGCTCTTCAGCGGTTCCACCAATTTCACCAATCAAAATAATCGCTTCAGTTTCAGTGTCATTTTCAAAAAGCTCTAAGCAATCAATAAAGTCTAAGCCTTTGACCGGATCCCCACCAATACCAATACAAGTGGATTGGCCTAAACCTAGCTTCGTCACTTGATCAACGGCTTCATAAGTCAACGTACCTGAACGAGAGACAATGCCAACATTCCCTTTGCGATGAATTTGGCCAGGCATAATACCAATCTTACATTCCTCAGGAGTAATAATACCGGGGCAATTAGGTCCGATTAGACGTGTACGGGCGCCTTTGATAGCGTCTTTGACTTTAATCATATCCATCACGGGAATGCCTTCAGTAATGCAAATAACAAGATCTAAATCCGCTTCGACGGCTTCAATGATCGCCGCACCTGCAAAACGTGGCGGCACATAAATCACGGAAACACTGGCACCCGTACCTGCTTTAGCTTCTTGCACGCTATTAAAAATGGGGATGCCTTCGAATTCTTGGCCACCCTTTTTAGGAGTCACGCCGGCAACCATTTGGGTGCCATATTCTACACAAAGACGTGTATGGAATTGCCCCGTCTTACCG
>JAJFLM010000172.1 GCA_021772655.1 Deltaproteobacteria bacterium | reverse complement strand
ATAGAGGTGCTAGAGTATAATGAAAAATCTACTCTTAATATTAATTGTCTTGACTGGGTTAACCAGTTGCTATATGGAAGACTCTCCTGGTATTGATTCAAATACCAGTGGAGATTTTTATGCTCCACTTGAATTTAAAGTTATTGAGGTTGGAGATTGTGAATATATTTATAGCATCTGTAGTAGCGGAGGTGTAATGGCCCATAAAGGAGACTGTAAGAACCCAATTCATGTTTATAAAAGTTTATGGGAAAAATAAAATACATAGTAAAAAAGTATGTTGGTGAAATAGAGAATGATGATGGAATGAATTATCATCCACTATATAAGGCTTTTGGTGAAAATGCTTTAGATGGACCTGGAGGATATATAACAAAACCACATCAAAAAAGATATGCCAATGAAAGCTCCCCAATATCAATTGATGAACTTCAGAAGATTATTTCTAAACTTATAAAAAAAGGAGCAACTCACGTAGAGATTGTATATCATTGTGACCATGATAATTATATTTTTAATGGTGTCAGCTTGGTGAAAGCAACCCAAGAAGATGTGGATAATTTCAATAAAGACAAGGAAGAGGAGAATAAAAAATCTCTTGAGAGACAAAGAAAAGAGTTAAAAAAACTTCTTGACAAAGTTGATGAAGAACTTGATGGTAAGAGTTGAAACATTTTAAATTTATAAACGTATAAGAGATATGATAAAAATAGCTGACCAAGATAATAACCGAGTTATAGTTGAAGTAACCGAGAGACAATTCGATGTCCTAACTTCAAAAGGTTACATACATCCAGAGAAAACTAGAGGTGCATGTGAGTATAGACTAAAAAAAGATTCTTATAATATTAATGTAAATGCGTATGCTTCAACAAACGATGAAGGATACCTTGACGACAATTCAAAAGAACTAGGAAATGGGTGATATTGCAGATTATTACATGGACATTGCAATGGAAGAGCTTGCACAGTTTGAAGCTGAAAATCATTTCAGGAGAGAGGCTGTTGAAAAGATGGAGAAAGATTATATGATGGGAGTTCTTAAATGGAATACTCAACATGATGGAAAAATCATGGTCACGAAGATGACTGAAATACACCTTGAAAATACCATTGCTTACATTAAGAGAACATATAAGAGTGAAGAGGTTAGCGAGAAGTGGATTGAACTGTTAGGATACGAACTTGAAAAAAGGAAATAAATTAATATGAAAAATTTATTGTATATTTGCATATCAATGTTTTTATTTGCATGTGCAGAACCAGATTTAACACCAGAACAAATTAGAGAAATGACTCCTCAAGAAAAAGAGGCTCATGATTTAAAGTTGAAAATTAAAGCTGATAATAATGAAAAAAACTCTGTCAGAGTTCATGAATTGAATCATTTTGATTTTAATATTGTTACAATTGATAGTTGTCAATATATTTTATATAACAAAGATGTTGCATATGGTTCAGCAGGTGGGTTAACACATAAAGCAAATTGTAAAAATTCATTTCATAAAACAGAAAAGTAATGGAAAAAGAAGAAGAAAAATGCATAATAGAACATACAGATGTTGAAACAATTTTTACTCAACATTTACTGTATATTTCAGCCAAAAAAGAAGGAGAAACCTATCCAGGCAATAGTACTAACAGCGGAAGTAATAAAGCTTCAAAGAGCTATGTTAAATTTCATATGCTAGGAGACAATAAGGTAACCATATTCCTTCCAAATGGAGGCCTTAGAGAATATGTAAATAAAATCAATTCAATTGTTGAAAGTGGTAAGAAATCAATAGTTCTTAAAGAGCTTCAAGATGATGTTATTAAGGAAATTTCAAAAAAACCTAAAAATAATTAAAAACATGAAAGGTAGAAGTAATAAAATTTACAAAGGATTAATTGCAATATGTGAGAAGAGAGAAAGTGATGGAGCATACAATGGAAATGGTCATCATCTGGCTCAAGAATTGACAACATCAGTTCTTATAGAATTACTACCAAAAAAACAAAGATTACTTTTTGATTGTTTAACGAATACATATCAGACTGCTAGACAATTATCTGATAAGAGCGGGTTTGATACAAAAACTGTTTCTTCTATGTTAAGAGCAATAAATAAAGAAGGAACTCTTGTTGTAAGTAAAAAAGAAGATAAAAAAATGTTTTCATATAAGAAGGCATATTAACATGGGCAACTTATTGCCTATAAGTTTCGTTATACATGTGAAACTTAAAAATAAACAAAATGGAAAAAAGAGATAAACAATTTATAGTAGGAATGGTATTCGTGATTGCACTTATACTTACTGCTATATATGTGGTAGGATAAAATTTCAATTAATATATTATCAATCACACACTTTATAAAAGCAAAGAAACTT
This sequence comes from Deltaproteobacteria bacterium, assembly GCA_021772655.1. GTDB lineage: Bacteria > UBA10199 > UBA10199 > 2-02-FULL-50-16 > JAJFLM01 > JAJFLM01. The sequence goes on along the minus strand of JAJFLM010000172.1, from coordinate 1,680 downwards.
AAAAAACAAATTAAATCATTTGAATTGTAATGCCAGCAAGGAAAGTACATTATTCTCAGACAAAGACTAAACCAGGAAGTCTTAAAGAAGTATCTACAACTCTTTGTGGAAAAGTATTGAAGACATATGGTAATTATGACCCAATTGAAGAATTTGATAGAGAATCTTTTTTAAATTGGAGCAAAGATGGAAGATGTAAGATATGCGATGAAAGAGTAAAAGATATATACACCTGTTCAAATTGTGATAAAGATTTTGATGATTGTAAATGTACAGATGAAGATTTTTTTGGTCCAGAAAGTGAGGTGATGAAATGAAGAAATTAATAAAAAACATATTATTATTTATATCTCCATCACTAAAAAAAGCAGTTTTCTATGAGAAAACAAAATTAGAGAAATGGCAAGAGTACGCAGAAAAATTATTGATTGAAAGTGGTATTGACCTTGAAAATGTACTTGTTCATAATTATGGAAAATTTGGTTTGGAGGGGAAAAGGATGTGGAGTAACTATACAACTCAAAATCACAATGGAATGGATTTTAGGTTTGACATACCAAAACCAGAACTGCCTTACATAATTGTTCCAGAGATAACAGGATGGTGGGAATTTCATGCCTGGATTCATGAGATAGGTCACTATAAATTTAATCATCATTCAGAACTTATAAAACCCACTTATATTCAAGAATATGAAGCAGAGAAGTTTTCATTAGACACAGCAAAAGAATCTGGACTAGTAGATGATTTTGATTTTATTGACATGAAATTTTCTGCAGTATCTTATTTGGATTCTCATATAGATAAAGCTATTGATAAGGGTGAAATAAATTATATAGAAGACATTCCAGAAGAAGTTATTAAATTTCTTTATCAAATAGATTGTATGAAAGATATTGTAAAAGAAAAATTTGTTGAGAAGGAAAAGAAAGAAATAGTTAAGCAGAAAAAATTTGATAGATATTACAGATAAGCTATGTATATAAACGTAAGTGAATTGTCAAAAATAGAAAGTCAACTTGACTTGTTAGACACATTAATTGAACAGGAGTCAGTTGCTATTGGAGGTAATAAATTATTTCCAGAGGGACTTAAAAGTGTTAATGATGCACTTCAAGATGCATATGCTGCAATAGAAAAAGTAAAAGAAAGAGAGATTTTAAAAAGAGCAAAGAAAATAGCAAAAAATAAATGAAATTACTATTCCTAGATATAGATGGTGTTATGAACACTGAGCATGGACTTAAGACAATTAGCAAAAATTGGACAATGCTACATAAGATTCGAAGGATTGGTAAGAAGGACCCATTTTGTCCAGAAGCAATAACAGCACTTCAAATTATACTAGAAGCAACTGGGGCAAAAATTGTAATTACATCTACTTGGGCAGGAGGACCAGATGGCCTAAAAAGAATGAGAAAGTTGTGGAAGGATAGAAATTTGCCAGGAGAAGTGTATGATGTAACAACGGACACTAGTCATGGAATTAGAGGTCAGGAGGTAGAAAATTATCTTGAGGAAAGAGGGTTAAGACAACCATTTTCTAGGTGGACATCTCCACATAGCATAAAAGAAAGAGAGGAATGTGAAATAGAAGGATATTGCATTGTAGACGATGAATGGGATTTTTTTATATTACAACAACCACACTTTGTTAATGTTCCAGAATATTATGGTCTT
>JAJFLM010000171.1 GCA_021772655.1 Deltaproteobacteria bacterium | reverse complement strand
GAAGTCGCCCCGGTCGAAGTCCGGCCCGTAGCCCGCCTTGTAGGGCACCCCGACCAGGTCGCCGGTGTTGCGGAAGGTCCAGCCGTGGTACGGGCAGCGGAAGGTCTTCGAGTTGCCCTTCGGGTCGTGGCACAGCAGGTTGCCGAGGTGGCTGCAGCGGTTCATCAGCACGTGCACGTGCCCGTCGCCGTCCCGGCTGACCACCACCGGCTGGGTGCCGATCGTCTTGAGGCAGTAGTCGCCCGGCTCCGCGACCTCGCTCTCGTGCGCGACGTAGACCCAGCCGTCGAAGATGGCCCGCTGCTCGTCGTCGAACACAGTCGGGTCGGTGTAGAGGCTGCTGTGCACCCGGTGGTCCTCCACGAGGTCGAGGTACCTCGCGCGCGGTCGCGCGGCCTCGGACACATCCGGTGATGGCACTGCCACGGCCACGATCGCCTCCGTCGGATGAGTCGTCTCTCCGGCCGGAGCCGAACGCCGGGGCCGGATTTCAGGCCTGTCGGCGCACGGCCGCGACCCGCCCCTGACCATCGCTCAGCGCGCGGAGGTTGTCAACCGGGGTTCGAGCGGACGCGGACCGGCGGTGGGCGTCGCCGCCCCGCGCCGGATGCACCGGGTACCGCTCAGTCGCATACCGGGAGTACGGTGTGTGCATGCAGATGGCCACGGAAGGCGCTCTGGAGCTCGATGCCAGCTTCTTCGCCGACCCACACGCGCTGTACGCACGGCTGCGCGAGCAGCGCCCGGTGCTGCCCGTCGTCACCCCGGCCGGGTTGCGGGTATGGCTGGTGACCCGGTACGACGACGTGCGGGACGCGCTGAGCGACCCCCGGCTGGGCAAGGACAGCACTCGCTTCTCCGACGTGCTCGAGAGGCACCTGGTCGACCCGAACAACCGGGTGTTCTTCGCCGACGCGATCAACAAGCACATGCTCAGCTCCGACCCTCCCGACCACACTCGGCTGCGGCGGCTGGTCAGCAAGGCGTTCACCGCCCGGTCCATCGCCGGCCTGCGACCCCGGATCGAGGAGATCGCGCAGGATCTGGTCGAGGTGATGGCCCGGCGGGTGCGCGCGGGCGAACGCGAGCTGGACCTGATCGACGCCTTCGCGTTCCCGCTGCCGATGACGGTGATCGCGGAGATCCTCGGAGTTCCTGATCAGGACCGCGACAGCTTTCGCGTCTGGTCAAACACCCTGCTCTCGCAGGCGCCGGCCGAGCAGCGCGAGTCGGCGGCGCTGTCGATGGCACGCTACCTCGGCCGGCTGGTGGAGGAGAAGCTCGCTCGACCGGCCGACGACATGCTGTCGGTCATCGTCTCCGCCACCGACGTCTCCGGCACCGCGGTCCCCGCCACCGACGTCTCCGGCACCGACGTCTCCGCCACCGACGTCCCCGCCACCGATAGCGACTCGGACGGCAGCGGGGACGATCGGTTGAGCGGGCCCGAGGCCGTGTCGATGGCTTTCCTGCTGCTGGTGGCGGGCCACGAGACGACCGTGAACCTGATCGGCAACGGCATGCTCGCCCTGCTGCGGCAACCCGAGCGGATGGCCCAGCTGCGGTCCCACCCGGAGCTGACCGGCCGGGCCGTAGAGGAGTTCCTCCGGTTCGACGGGCCACTGAACACCGCGACCTTCCGCCACACCCTGGAGCCGGTGACGTTCTCGGGCGTCGACATCCCCGCCGACGAGTTAGTGCTGGTATCGCTGACCTCGGCAAACCGGGACGCGACCCGCTACCCCCACCCGGACGAGCTGGACCTCACCCGGGACACCGGTCAGCACCTGGCCTTCGGCCACGGCATCCACTTCTGCCTGGGCGCCGCCCTGGCCCGGCTTGAGGGCGAGATCGCGTTTCGCACACTGTTGGGTCGGTTCGCCGACATCGAGCTGGCCGCCGACCCCGCCGTGCTGGCCTGGCGGTCCAGCATGATCCTGCACGGTCTGGACCGGCTGCCGGTGCGGCTGAGCCAATGATGACGGTGAGCCGTCGCTGAACCCGTCCCGCGATGATCACCAACGCCGGCTTGTAGTGCAGTAGGCCACCGGTTGCGCACATCCCTGATCGTCGGCGGCGAATTCCAGCACGTGCTGTCGAAGCCGTCGGCCGCCCCAGCTCGCAAGCAGCGACGTCGCTGCACCCAAGGTCATCAGTGGGAACGAGATGCGCAACCAGAGGGAGCACGTCCGCGGTTCGGCGGACGGCCGCGCACCCGAATCGCTCGCTGGCCAACCCGGTAACCGACATGAACGCACCAGACGACGGTACGAGACGCGCTGATAACGCCAGGCAGTCGAGCGGTTAGGCGCAGGCAAAATCGGCGGACTCGACCTCGGTTGCCGGACACCGGCCGGGTGCACCTACCACCGCGCAGCGAGGCGGGCCGCTCCAGCGGTCGTCCCTACGACTGGACTGGTACCCGAACACCGCTTCCAGGATAATGATGATGAGTTATCGGTTGCTCGCAAGCAGCCTGGCCCCAGAGAGGACTCTCATCGCATGTCCGCCGACACGTCGCGCGCACCCCGGCCGATCCGATCCGACATCGCCTGGAGCACCTCCGACCGAATCACCGTACGCGGGCTCGACCTGCCCGGAGAGATCCTCGGCCACCTGAGCCTGCCGGAGTTCGCCTTCCTCCAGCTCACCGGGCGGCGGCCCACCGCCGACGAGGTCCGGGTCTACGACGCGGTGCTGATCACGCTGGTCGAGCACGGGCTGACGCCCAGCGCGCTGGCCGCGCGGTTGACCTACGCCGGCGCCCCGGAGTCCCTGCAGGCTGCCGTCGCCGCCGGCCTGTGCGGGCTGGGCAGCCGGTTCGTCGGCAGCACCGAGGGCGCGGCGAAGATGCTCACCGAAGCGCTCGGTCCCAAGACCGACGCCGGCCCGGGCCCCGACACCG
>JAJFLM010000018.1 GCA_021772655.1 Deltaproteobacteria bacterium | reverse complement strand
CAGTTCGCAATCAAGATAAGACATCGCTTTTTCCAACACGGCATTTCCGGTTGTTTTACGAATGACATCAATCCCGTCAAAGGGATCGACCCCTGGTTCAAAGCCCTTTGCGAAATGTCCAAAAAGATCTTTTTGATTCGTGTGGAATAAGCTCAAGCAAAACTTTTTGGAATCCGCAATCAAGGCGGCAATGGGACGTTGTTTATTCACCGCCACACTAATCATCGGTGGCTCAAAGGCGACTTGTTGGAACCACGAGGCTAACATAGCAGACTCCTGATCACCGGCTTGGCTGGTTAGCACACCCACGCCTGAAGGAATTTTGCCTAACGCTACGCCCACTGTTTCTTTATCTGCCATGAAAGCCTCCTTGAATTGGTGAAGCCAGTATTATAGGCATCCCTCAAGGGATCTCAAGCGCTTCATCAACGAAACCCCTTAGACTTATCGTAGGACTCAATTATGGACCCTAGATACCTTAAAGGCATCCAGCTATTTAACGAAGGCGAGTATTTTGAAGCCCATGAGATCTGGGAAGACGTCTGGGGCGAATGCGTGGGAACCGAAAAGCGTTTCTACCAACTGCTCATTCAAATAGCCGTCGCCCTCCTCAAATGGCAAAGCGGCATTCCGGGAGGCGCTGAGAAGATGTATGGGGCGGCTCAAAAGAATTTCTCACAGCTTCCAAAAGAATATTTGTCTATAAATATTAGTATGTTAAATGATAAATTTAATGTGCTATTTGAGCCACTTATTGCGGCTCAAGAGAAGAGTTCTGTGCCTTTTCCTAGGAGAGTTTTTCAGTTAAGACTCACCCCAAAGGCATAAAAAAAGGCCGGCACGCGGCCAGCCTTTTCAGTATAAAATCATCTCAACCCTAGCGCGTTTGAATCTTCAGACGCTTGGCTAAAGCCCGCTTAATGGCTCGTAAATCCGTGTCGAGCTCAGCATTAGGCGTCTTCAGTAAATAAGGTGACAAACCACCGACCTTGGTCAAAGTGCGGATCCCGCGCGTTGACAAGCGGATTCTCACCCACTGATTGAGCTCAGCAAGAAAATATCTCTTGGTTTGAAGATTAACATCTTGAATTTTAAGGGTTTTATTGTTGGCGTGAGACACATTGTGACCCCGCATCGGCTTTTTCCCTGTTATCTGACAGACTCGTGACATAGTTTTTCTCCGTTTAAGAACTGCTGGGAGTACAAGATAAGGTGCTGATTGGCAAGCGAATTTTAAAAACCCTATAAGAAGCCCAAGGTCAATTTCGCGGCCTCACTCATCATTTCTTTCGTCCACGGCGGGTCCCAAACCAGCTCTAAAGTGACATCTTTAACCCCTTTGACACCCCTGACAGTTCGCTCGACATCAGGAGGTAAAGACCCTGCCACCGGGCAAGCCGGTGTCGTAAGCGTCATCTTGATATCCACCTTATTATCCTCATCAATATCTACATTATAAATGAGGCCCAACTCCCAAATGTTCACGGGGATTTCAGGATCAAAGATACGACATAAGGCATCGATGATTTCCTCACGCAAATCGCCCGTCTCTGCAGATACGCCCTCAGGGGGTAACAGTGGGTTTTTTTCTGATGTTTCGCTCATAGTAACTCCCGATTTTGTGGTCTCCCCATAAACCGGCAAGGATTCTTTGACTTCACTCATATAAGTTTACCTAAGTTTATTCCGTACTAACAGGCGCATCACTTTCATGACAGGCCGCCTTTAAAGTATGCCACGCCAAGGTCGCACATTTCACACGGGTAGGATATTCTTGCACACCCGCAAAGACGGCTAACTTTCCTAACAACTCTTCGTCTGAACCCTCATTGGCCTCGCCTGTTACCAGATCATGGAAGGCTTCAAAAATTTTCTCAGCGTCTGCAATAGTCTTGCCTTTAACCATTTCTGTCATCATGGACGCAGAGGCCGTTGAAATTGCACAACCTGAACCTTCAAAACGTGCATCCGCCACCACATCACCATCAACATTCAGATAGAGCGTCAAACGATCTCCGCACAAAGGATTAAACCCTTCCGCATGACGACCTTCAGCGAGCTTACCGAAATTACGCGGCGCCTTGCTGTGGTCTAGAATCACTTCTTGATATAAAGCTCTTAAATCAGACATCTGTTGTTCTTCCCTTGTCATCGCGAGCCCTTTAGGGTGCGGCGATCCCACGGTAATAATTTATGCCGTGAGATTGCTTCGTCGCTTTACTCCTCGCAATGACAAATTGCCTTTCTATTTAAATATCTCTATCGCTTTCTTTAAAGCACTTACCAAAATATCAATTTCTTCAAAAGTATTATAAAAAGCAAACGACGCGCGTACCGTCGCGGGCACACCAAAGCGTTCCATCACGGGCTGGGCACAATGATGCCCCGCACGAATGGCGACCCCTTCTTGATCTAAAATGGTTCCGACATCATGAGGGTGAACCCCATCCAACACAAAAGAGACTAAGCTCGCTTTATGTGCTGAGGTGCCAATCATCCGCACTTCGGGTAACCGTGCTAACGCTTCGACCGCATAGGCATGTAATTCTGCTTCGTAAGCCGCGATATTATCTAAACCAACGGCCATTAAATAATCTAAGGCCGTTGCTAAGGCGATTGTCCCTGCAATATTAGGCGTCCCGGCTTCAAACTTTTGTGGGGGCTTCTGAAAAGTACTCTTTTCAAAGGTGACCGACTCAATCATATCACCGCCGCCTTGATAAGGTTTCATCTGCTCTAAAAGCTTATACTTACCATACAAAACACCAATCCCTGTGGGGCCATACACTTTGTGACCCGAAAAGGCATAAAAATCAGCCCCTAAAGCTTGCACATCCACAGCTAAATGAGGGGCCGCTTGCGCCCCGTCTATCAACACTTTAATGTCGCGTGCCTGCGCCAGGCCAATCATTTCTTTAATCGGATTAATCGTGCCGAGTACGTTGGAAACATGAACCACTGAAACCAATCGGGTTTTCTCAGTCAGCGCGGCTTCAAAATCAGCTACACTAATTTCACCCGCATCATTAATGGGAATGACTTTTAATTGCGCGCCTTGCTCCTCACATATTAATTGCCATGGCACGATATTAGAATGATGCTCCATCGCTGTAATAACAATTTCATCACCCGCTTTAATGATAGGGCGCACATAACTGTTAGCCACCAGGTTGATCGCTTCGGTCGTGCCGCGCACAAAAATAATCTCTTCAGCACGCTGCGCATTGAGAAACTTTTGTGCTGTTACTCGAGCGGCTTCATAGGCTTGCGTCGCTTGCTGACTTAACCAATAAACCCCACGATGGATATTGGCATATTCGCGCTCATAAAAATCTTTCAGGCGATCAATCACTACCTGTGGCTTTTGCGTCGAGGCCCCATTATCCAAGAACACTAAGGGCTTACCGCGCACCGGCTCATGCAAAATCGGGAAATCCTGCCTCAGCTTCTGCACATCGAGGGTCGATTGCGGCTGACGCATGGCTTGCTCCTCAGCCATGTTGCCCTCCGTGCAAGTGCTGCGCTAAATAGCATTCGCAGGATTCCTTTAATTCTTTGAGCTTGATTTTCTCTGTGACTTCACGTGCAAAAGCCAGGGTCAAAATCTGTCGAGCCACTGGCAATGAAATACCACGTGAACGCAGATAGAATAATGCTGTTTCATCCAACTGCCCCACCGTCGCCCCATGAGTACATTTAACATCACTGTGATAGATTTCTAATTCGGGCTTTGGATCCGCTTCAGCATCTTTAGATAATAATAAATTATTATTGGTTTGATCAGCATTGGTTTGCGAAGCGCCTTCATGCACCACAACTTTGCCATTGAAAATGCCCCTACCACGATCATCCATCACACCTTTAAACAACTGGCGACTGGTGCCATAGGCTTTTTTATGATCAACCCGCAATTGATGATCAACCTGTTGATCACCCGAGGCCACATACAAACCATTAAAACTAGAGTCTGTCCCCTCACCCACTAAATCAACAGCTATATCATGACGCGACATCGCCGCACCAAAGCTTAAGAAGTGCGAATGAAAATAACTCTTCGCTTGCTGCTGTACATGCAAAGCCCCCACGTGAAAGGCTTGCCGAGATTCTTCCTGCAATTTGTAGTATTCCAAACCAGCACTTGGCTCTAAGACAACTTCAGTCACCGCATTGGTAAGATAGCATTCGCCTTCGGGACCCGCATAGGATTCAACAATCACACCACGGCTATTCTCTTCCGCAACAATTAGGTTGCGCGGATGGGAAATAATATCCCCCTGCGGACAGTCCGCAATATAATGAATATGAATCGGCGTCGAAAACTCAACACCCTTTTCTAGCACAATCACCGCACCATCGGTAGCACGAATGGTATTAAAGGCTGCAAAGGGGTGTACTTCAATATCTTGATGTTCTCCTACATGCTTTTCAATAACCGGGTTGCCGGTTTTCAAAGCCATGCGGAAAGATTCTACCTTCACACCTTTAGGCAGAGTCTCTAAACGCGACATATCTTTTTTGAAAACGCCGTTAATAAAAACCAACACTGGACCCTG
>JAJFLM010000170.1 GCA_021772655.1 Deltaproteobacteria bacterium | reverse complement strand
TAAAAACAGATGAGGATTAAGTATGCTACCTTGGTTCAAGAAAATACTTGATAGGATTCAGCCCCTCCAACAATCTCAATATAGCGTGCTCAAAACAACCGAAGCCACGCATACATCGCTGTTAGAGATCCAAAACCATCTCTATGAAGCCTTACAAGCCGCACAAAAAAACCGCGAAAAAAAATGGGCCGATTACGTTGCCAAAAAACTCAAATCTGTTCGTGACATGATTCAGCAACATACTGAAGAGGTCCGCGCACCCGATGGGCTCTATTATGAACTACAATTTGAAGCCCCTCATCTCATCAAACGGGTTGAACAATTAATAGAACAACTTGAATTTATTGCCGTCAAAGCGGCTGATCTTGCGGCCTCTTTAGAAGAAATCAAAGAAGGTGACCAACAAGCATTGAAACAAATCAGGCCCGATGCCGAACTTATGTTAGCTCAGCTACGAAATCTCATCTCTAAAGAAAATGACATTATTTATGAACGGTTTCGTGATGAGGGCCACGTTGATTAAAGTCGCGGCCACTTACAAAATACGAAAACTGAGCGTCCGACCACTCAACACTCGTCCCCACACTAAGTTCCGGACCGGCACTCACCTGATCATCTTCTAAAGTAATCACTGACTGGGTACTAAGCCCCAGATTCACCGCAACGGGTTCTGTCATCTCTCACACCTCCACTCAGTTCTATCGGAGCCAGACATATAGATGTTGTCCCAATATCCATGATTTTTGGCTCAAATTTCCCGCAATTCCCGCAAACGAACCCAACCGATAGCAAAGACATCAGCTAAAGCTGATGTCTTAATCATTGAGAGCGGGAGACGAACAAGCGCCCCGACGAATCAAAAGAGGCTCCTATGGAGCCTCTGGTCATGCGCGCGTTAGCAAATGCTTTGTCGTGTGAGACCCATGAGTCATGCAGTAGTGCCAAGCGAGAATCAGACATTGGCAGCCCGAGTCTCCCGGACCGAGCCTAAACGAAAAAACCCTGTACCAGACGGTACAGGGTTTTTAATGTGCGGGAGACGAGATTCGAACTCGCGACCCCCACGTTGGCAACGTGGTGCTCTACCAGCTGAGCTACTCCCGCGTTAGGGAGCCTGGTTTAACGCGAAGACTCAAATAATGTCAATGCTTTAGAATAAGGAGCTTATCCCACTAAAAAAATGTCAATTTGAGGTAAATTTCATTAAATTACCGGTAAATACCTTATATTTTAGGCAACTGATTCTATATAATGAGACGATAACTTAACAAATGCGTCAGAAACTCTTATCTATCATTATGGGCAGTTCACTTTTAGTGGCGGCTTGCAGCCAAGGAGTCGGCCCACTACCCACTAGCCTTGAGGGCGAGCCGGAGTCCGAACTGACCACAGCCGACACAAGCCCGCTCGAAGATGCAGGCGCAGCTCCCGTCGAAGGCATCAAACCTAAAGGCGACCGCACCACCATCCCCGAATTCAATGCTTTCTTTGTGACCCTGACCGGACAAGCAGACAAGTTTGAAAATATCTTTCCCCGCAGCGTAGATTATAATCTTTGGTACATGAATGGCGACTCTCAACAATACGAGCAAACCGCTACCTATAAATATTTTCATCGGCAGCTCTTCAATGCCGGCACCTTGCTGCCAGACCATCCAGACTGTACACAAGAAATCTTAATATCAGGAAAAGTTCAACTGACCTGTGAAGGAAAACTCCCCTTTGTAAATGGTCAGATGCTGCGCCTTATTGTCTGTGGTCAACCTAACTCCAAAGCTTTAAAGGCTGTCGCTAATGACGCTCGCCGCCCTATTCCAGAATTTATCGACCGCGCCTTTGTTCATGGAGATAAAAATCTTTGGGATTTAGAATTTTGTCCAGAGCGCCGCTATATTGATTATGTTTTCCATGAAGCGAATTTGCAGCTGCGCTTTCCACTAGAGGCGGGAAAAATTTATTTTGTCACACAATTTCCCAAAGACTACATCGAAAAACCAGAAACATACGGAATACCCGCTCCAAATCAAAGTGGCATTCATAATCGCGCCTATAAAACTTCTTATGACATGAGTCACTTTTTATTTAACGGCAGAATCTTGCAAGTCATCATGGCAGCTCCTGCCATAAACCAACCCACGACTCTGAAACGCTTCAGGCCGTCAAATACCAATTATACTAATTTCAGCTACTCAAGTGCTGATTCCAAAACCCCTCGCAAAGTAAAATTCACTAATGACCTACCTGATACTACTTACTGCCAAGGGGCTCAAAACTGGCCCCCTGAACAAATAGCTCGAGAGAAAACTCTATTTGAACTAGTTAACCAGCAAAGAGAACAAGGTAGAGATTGCGGTAGTGAAGGCTATAAAGAAAGCACCCTCCCGTTAGACATGAGTCCGACCCTGCGTTGTACCGCAAGAGTGCATAGCCAGGATATGAATGATAGAAATTTTGTATCCCATACCAATCCTGAAGCCTGGACTATTGTCTGGCGTGCCTTACATGCTAGCTTTGTCAGCGTAGAACAAGCCCTCACTGAGGTATTTTCTCGCCTAGGAGAAAACATCACACAAAGCCCTGAGACTGCCGAAATGGCCCTGGATAACTGGTTAAAAAATGACCGTCATTGTGCAAACCTGATGGATCCCTACTTCACTCACATGGGAGTAGGCTATCATCCGGGCAATGCAGCAGGCCCGCTCTGGACCCTGACCTTAGGAACACAATGGAATTAGGCAACTTGACACTCAGCTGATTGACTAGCGCATTGCATCCAATAACGGAACACCAAGCCCCATACCGATAGCATAAAGGCTCCCTAAACCGACTCCCAGTCCCAGGAATAAGCGGAACCAACTCTGCGGATTATCCTTGTCCCCAACCCCGGTAATCAAACCCATAAGAAAACCACCAAGCAAGCCACCAAAATGGGCCCAATTATCAATCCCAGGAACAATCATGCCAAACAGCGCATTATAACCAACGAACATCAGTAAACTATTGCGCCAACGGACAAAAAGGCTCTTTAACGTAGTGTCACGTAGCTGCAAATAAAAAGCTAAGGCAGCTCCGGCTAATCCAAAAATAGCCCCCGAAGCTCCGGCAGACAAACCGACGGGATGTGCCCATAAACTGGCCATCGCCCCACAGGTTCCAGCAAAGAGATACACCCACAAAAAATGCCAGGGGCCATAAATGACCTCTAAATCTTTGCCAAAGGCAAATAGCACATACATATTAAAGCCAAGATGTATCAAGCCAATGTGAACAAACTGACAACTGAGCAGACGCCAAATCTCTCCTTGATAAACAAAAGGACCAAACAAAGCTCCAAAACGTGCCAGCAATAAGGGGTCTGGACGTGTAAGGCTGACCCCTGCCACCGTCATATAAATAAACCAAACCGCATTAATGAGTAATAATGATTGCGTGACGAGCCCCATGGGACCACCGGAGGCTAAGTGCTGAATTTTTTGATAAAGCTGAGGATTTCGCGACATCCTTAGCTTGTAACGCAATCAAAAAAGAAAAATCAAAGTACTTAGAAGAATTTGCATGAAAAAATGTTATCAAAGCAGGATTTGGTTCATCTCTCTTTGCTGAATTATATTTCAACATTCAACACAGTTGGCATACCGTGTGCACACTGGATATTATTTTCACCTTCTTTAGGTTTTCATCTTGAAGACCCTCTTACAGGAGCGTAGACTTTGCACAACAGCACACTCGCAAGGTGTGCTCACGATAATGGCAAACTCGGAGTTCCACCTCTAACAGAGGCAAATCCGGGGACGCAAAGCTTCTGGGCCGGGACGGCTAGCAGAGCTGCCGAAAACTAACACAGATCGTGTACTACGCATCTGTGCAGAGTAGTGTTGCAGCCTTATGTCGTTCTCCTAGGCAAAAGACCATTGATGGGTCTGAGCATCGAGGGGGATGTTATGAAAATGTCGCACTTAGAGCACCACGCTCCATTCAAGTTCACCATATTATTAGCCACCCTGTTCATACTACTCAGTCCCCCTAACCTGTTTGCGAATACGGATTCTACTCCCTCCATCGATCAGCTCTCATTTGCCGGCCGTGCCATTCGCACTGACAATGGCAAAGCTCTCCATAAACCTTGGGGACAGAATGTAAAAATTCGTATCATGACACGTGCCGAAAATGGGTCCATCGAAGAAGTTTGGAACTCCGGCATGGAATATTGCTTCGATGATTATCATTGGAAAAAACGGATCCGTTTTATGCGTGGTCTTTGGACCGTCAATGACCTTGGCAGCCACCCGGACAATCCCTTGCCCGCTGGTTTGGCCATGGATAATGACGACCTAGAAATCGAAGCTTGGCCTTTATCAAATTGGGGCGACTGCTCCCCGAAAAACTTTGGTGTTAAAAATGTGCCCATGGGTTCATGGGTCCATGCTCATCATGCTCAAACAGCAGACATTGCCAAAGGAATGCTCTCTGACGGTCTCAAAGTTTTTGATAATGATATGAACGTTGCCTATTTATTAAATTGGCCTACTGAAATTACTGCAGATGATGTCGATAAAATCTTTCAAGTCGTCATGGTTGATGATGATGGCGATCCAGAAACGCCTCCTACAGCAACCATTGCCCTCACCGATGCTGGTACGGGTGACATTACGGCTGTGCTCACACCGGAAGGCTCTGGACTCACCGGAGGTGCTGAAGATGGCGAAGTCACTCTCAGTCTGACTAACACCGGTGTCGTCGCCGGGACTTATGGCGCTGAAAATGCCGGGCAAGAGCTCGTCACCGTCCCGACTTTTACCGTTGATGCTCAAGGCCGCATCACCGCGGCAACACAGTTTACAATCAGCCGCATCGGGCCTCAAGGCCCACAAGGCGAAACGGGTCCGCAAGGACCACAAGGGGAAACCGGACCTACAGGCGCGACTGGAGCTCAAGGCCCTCAGGGCGACACAGGACCTGCCGGCGCTCAAGGTCCGCAGGGTGAGACCGGACCTATCGGCGCAACCGGACCACAAGGGGAACAAGGCCCCATCGGCCCCGTAGGACCGCAAGGCCCCCAAGGAGAAACGGGTCCTGAAGGACCCCAAGGGGATCCGGGTGTGCTCACACTTGATTTAGATGGCAGCCTGCAAGGCGATGTTGTTGCCGGTGTCTTAAGCTTATCCGTCAATCAAGCCTTCCCTTTTATATTTTCTGAAGTCATTACTTTTAATGGTAGTTCTATTCACAATGCCATTTCACAATATGGTCCAGAAGCCACCGTACTGTTTGCGAGCAGTGCCGGATTTCATTTACCAGAAACTATCGACTATACCTTACAAGGACCCCCCGCTGGCGGCACAGACGGAAGTTTAATTTATGATGTGACTAACAAGGTTATTGCCGCTTTCAATGCGACAACAGGAGCATGGGAACCTATTACTGGAACCGGTAGTGGTACGGGAGATATTACCGCCGTCACTGCAGGCAGAGGTTTAGAGGGCGGTGGCGAATCTGGTGATGTCACCTTATCATTAGAATCCTCAGCAACTAACACCGGAACATTTGGGTCTGCAACACAAGTCGCTCAAGTTACAGTCGATGAATTTGGTCGTGTGGTTGCTGTTAACACAGTAGATATTGAAGGCGTTGAAGGACCTCAGGGTGAACAGGGACCTCAAGGGGAGCAAGGACCTGCTGGCGCTCAAGGGGACATTGGTCCACAAGGGCCTCAAGGCGAACCAGGGCTGATTGGTGCTACCGGACCTCAGGGTCCACAAGGAGAGCAAGGACCTACCGGTGCTCAGGGTGATATCGGGCCACAAGGACCGCAAGGCGAACCAGGACCGATTGGTGCGACCGGACCTGAAGGTCCACAGGGACCCCAAGGGGAGCAAGGCCCTCCTGGCACTCCCGGAATCATTGATGTCACCAGCAATGCCGAAACGGTATCAATTGATTTTCAAAATCAGGTGCTTGATCTCGCGGTAAATCAAGCCGCTAACTATACCTGGACCGGTGAATTTGAACTAAGTGCCCATGGAACTCCTGCGCGATTTAATCGCGACATCAAAGTTTCCAGCACTTTAAACAACTCTACTTTTGAAGCTGACTATAAAGGTTATGGATTAGATTACTACCGACCCGATGATGGCTCATTGGCCGCTCAACTCTCGCTAGATGAATCAACTTTCGCCCCATCACTCTTCTTAACGGCTCCTGATGGCAATGGCGGGTCTTTAGTTGGTATCGCTATTCCCGCCTATCAAGAATATCTGCGTGTCGACGCCAACGGTGCTGAAACTCAAGTCGCACGCTTCGGCCATGAAGGAATTCTGGTCAGGGATAATAATGGCAATATCTTTTTTAGTGTCGATCAAAGTACCGGCAAAGTTTTTGTCCCCCTAACACCCTCAAGTGATGGCGAAGCCGCCAGCAAAGCCTATGTTGATGCCCAAGTTGGAGGGATTGGTGCTGTTAGTAGCGTGACAGCCCTTGATACAACTGTTGCTGTCAGCCCCGCTTCCGGTACGGGCGACGTTACAATCCGGGTCGGAGAAATTAGTTCGGCGAATATATTAGACGGCAGCATTTCCCCCCTTGATTTAGCCTTTGATACCGCCACCCAGGCAGAACTTGACGCCGCTGTGAGTGGTCTCGATACAAGACTAACAGCTACCGAAACCAGTGTAAGCACCCTGGCCGGACGTGTCACCACAAACGAAACCAATATAACTGCCAATGCCACCGCCGTATCTACACTTGATGGACGTATTTCAAGCAATGAAAACAATATTGCCGCCAACACCTCACGAAGCACAACTAACGAAGGCAACATCACTCTGAATGCTGGTAACATTTCGGCTAATACGACAGCCGTCTCAAACTTAGATGGTCGCGTCAATGCAGTAGAAAGTAATGACGTGGCTCAAGACGCCGCTATTGCTACCAAACTTGATAGCGTCCGTACAAATAATGGCGTGAGCGTTGACAATGCCGACCCAAATAATCCTGTTGTCAGTTTGGGAGGATCGCTCAGTAGTGCTACTAGCATTGATCTCGCAGGCTCTGAGTTGAGCTTAGAAAGTGACAGTCAATCCGGTAGCAGCGTTCAAACGAAAATTAGCAGTGGTGTCACAGTCACATCACCAAACGACGATGACCCAGCTTATAGTGCCGCCAGCTCAAGTGGCCGCAGTGCTACAATGAGTGCCACGGCTATTGAACTGGTTGATGAACAAGGCAATGCAGTTTTCACTGCCAGTACAACGGACCGCGAAGTCAGAGCCGAAGACCTCAGTGTGAACGGCACCCTCTCACTTAATGCTGACGCCCAGAGTGGCGAAGATACTGAAATCCGGATTGAGCGCGGCACCGATGGCTCCGCTTCATTACAGTGGAAAGAAAGCGAACTCGCATTCAATGCGGAAAGTACAGATGCCCAAGGCGTGACTCAACCCGCCAAATTACGGGCCGCAGATCCCATGGGTGACAACGATGTGGCCACCAAAAGATATGTTGATGCCCAAATTGGCGGTGGTGGTCGGCCCACCGGCCCTGCGGGTGGCGACTTAACCGGCAACTACCCTGACCCACTGCTGGCTAATGGTGTCGTCGATGTTGTCAAATTAGCTTTTGACCCCGCCACTCAAGCTGAGTTGGATGTTCAAGTCAGTCGGATTGATAGTAATGCTACGGCTATTACTTCATTAGATGGACGCGTCAGTACGGCTGAAACAAACATCACGGCTAATGCGACCGCTGTCACTACCTTAGACGGACGCGTCTCAAGCAATGAAGGCAATATTTCAGCGAATACTTCGTCCGTTGCCTCTTTAGATGGTCGAGTCAATACCGTCGAAGGTAATGTTGCTACACTAGATGGACGGGTCAATACTAACGAAAGCAACATTTCTGCCAATACTAATGCCGTGGCTACCCTAGATGGCCGAGTGAGTACCGTAGAATCTAATGATACAGCTCAGGATGCTTCCATTGGTGCTAATACAACACGTAGCACAACTAATGAAACCAATATTACCAGTAACACCACTACTATTAGTGCAAATAGAACAGATATTGATGCTAACACCTCACGCAGTACGGCTAACGAGGGAAATATCACTCTTAATGCTGGTAATATCTCTACCAATACAAACGCTGTTTCCACTCTAGACGGACGTGTCAATACTGTAGAAACAAATGATGCCGCTCAAGACATTTCGATTAGTGCCAACACAACTCGTAGTACCGCTAATGAAAGCAATATCACCCTTAACGCAGGTAATATCTCCGCCAATACAAACGCTGTCTCCACTCTAGACGGTCGCGTCACTTCTAACGAAGGCAACATCTCTGCCAATGCAAATGCTGTCACGACATTAGACGGGCGTGTCAATACTGTAGAAACAAATGACGCCGCTCAAGATATTTCAATTAGTGCTAATACATCTCGTAGTACCGCTAACGAAGGCAACATCACACTGAATGCTAACAGTATCGCAGCTGAAGAAGCCGCTCGTGTCGCGGTTGACGCGCAATTAAGTGCCGACTTAGCTGCTGAAATTAACGCCCGCACGACTGCAGATAGCAACCTGCAATCCAGCCTCGATAATAAACTGGATACGACACTCAGCGCCCCCACAACCATAGATCAGGCTGGTAATGAACTAACCTTTAGCGCGGGACGTGTAACCATCGATGATAGCTTATTGGTTGTTGACCAAAACAACGATGCGGTATTCAACGCCGATGGCAACCGGGGTACTGTAGACATTGGCTCTAGCAATAATAGTACCGATGTTAATGTCAGTGGTGGTATTCGCACAAATGATAACATAACCGTTAATGCTGATGCCCAAAGCGGCGAAGATGTTGTTGCCCTGGAAGTCGCTCGTGGTACTGATGGCTCCGCAAGCATTCGCTATGAAGAAAACACTTTAAGTTTTAATGCTGAAACCACAGATGCTCAAGGCGTACGACAAGCTGCCAAACTCCGTGCTGCAGATCCGACGGGTGACGATGATGTCGCGACCAAAAGATATGTTGATGCTCAAATTGGTGGCGGTGGTCGCCCCACTGGCCCTGCTGGTGGTGATTTAACCGGTAACTACCCAGACCCACTACTCGCCAACGGCGTCGTCGATGTCGTCAAATTAGCTTTTGACCCCGCGACTCAAGCCGAACTGGATGCTCAAGTCAGTCGGATTGACAGTAATGCCACGGCCATTACTTCGCTAGATGGTCGGGTTTCTAGCAACGAAGGTAACATCACTCTTAATGCTGGCAATATCTCAGCCAATACAACAGCCATTTCAACTCTAGACGGTCGTGTGAACACAAATGAAGGCAGCATCACCACCTTAGCAACAGATGTAGCAAGAGCTGAAACTACGGCTCAACAAGCCCAAAGTACTGCTGACTCTGCAGCTCTAGCAGCATCAAATGCTCAAAATACTGCCGATGCCAACACAACGGCTATCGCTGGCAAGCTCGATGTCACGGCTCAATTCAGTGGTGATGTCTCTGGTACTTTTGATGCCTTAGACATCAATGCCGATACCATCGGCAACCGGGAGATCCTTGAATCCGACCGCTACACCATGGATGGCTTAGATATCGCTACCGATGTGACTCTCAGCGATGGCCAAGGCAATCAAAGCATTGCTTCAGCAACCGCTATTGAAATGACCGACCCTAACGGTAACCGCAGTTTAGCTTCTGCTACTGCCATCGAGTTAACAGATCCTCAAGGTAACCTGGTTGCTTCAGTCAGAGCTAGCGACGGTCAACGCGGTGGTAGTTCCAGCCTAGCCGTACAAAGTCCAGATGGAGAATTTGCGGCCATTGCTATTCCTAAATACTTATCGGCCCGCCAGACTTCGACTGGCAATGAGTCAAGACTGGAATCAACCGGTGTTTCTATGCGGGATGCTCAAGGGACTGTCGTTTCATCATATCGTGCGGACGGGGCCACTGTTGCCGGTGTGATTGAGTCAACGGCTGGTGGCATCCGTTTTCCAGATGGTAGCACTCAAACAACCGCTGCTGCAGGTGGTGTCACAAGTTTGGGCACGGGTACCGGATTAGAAAATACCGGAACGGCTTCTGACCCCGTATTAGGTATTTCCTCAGGCGGTGTCACTGGACGTGAAATTGCTGATGGCGTTATTGATGTCGTGAAGCTAGCTTTTGACCCGGCTACTCAAACTGAATTAGATACCCAAGTTGCACGTATTGATGTCAATGCGACGAGCATTTTAAACAATACAACCAACATCTCTGCGAATACAACTGCCGTTGCAACTTTGGATGGTCGCGTTAACTCCAATGAAGGAAATATCTCAGCCAATGCTAATGCTGTCACCACATTAGACGGGCGTGTAAACACTGTAGAAACAAATGATGCAGCTCAAGACGTTTCTATTAGTGCTAATACGACACGCAGCACGACGAATGAAAGCAATATCACACTCAATGCTGGCAACATCGCACTGAACGCCGGTAGTATTTCTGCGAATACCACTGCCATCGGTCAAAATGCTTCAGATATCTCCGGAAAAGTCGACGGGTCCGGTACTGAAAACCTACTCGCGCGATTTGATGCCAGTGGTTCTGCGATTATAGACTCAACAATCTTTGATGATGGCAGTTCCATCGGTATTGGCACCACAACACCCACGGCCGGTTTTCATATTGTTGGCACCGGAGATGATTTCAAACTCGAATCATCAAGCGGCTTTGATCCAACAACGATGACTTTGGGTGTTAGTGGTATCCCCAACAATGGACTCCAATTATCTTACAATGACGTCACCGGAGCTTCAACGGTTGAAAGCCTCAATCCCGGAGGCCCTGG
The DNA here is from genome assembly GCA_021772655.1 of Deltaproteobacteria bacterium. Taxonomy (GTDB): domain Bacteria; phylum UBA10199; class UBA10199; order 2-02-FULL-50-16; family JAJFLM01; genus JAJFLM01. The sequence goes on along the minus strand of JAJFLM010000170.1, from coordinate 6,647 downwards.
ACAACCCGGTATTGATTTTGTCACCAACCAATTTAGTGTTGGCTCAGCCCCGCGGATGTCTATTACAGCAGATGGTAAAGTTGGGGTTGGCACTACTTTACCCGCCTCACTTTTTCATATTGTCGGCTCGAATGAGCAACTGAGAGTCGAGTCAAACAGTGTTGGAAATGCCGCTGCCATCACTCTTGCTCAAGATGGCATCCCACAAAACGGCTTCCGACTGTCTTATGACGATACAAATGGTATCAGTGTCTTGGAAAGCATTAACCCACTAGCCGGACCTCAGGAGGCCTTCCAATTTGTCACCAATCTGTCAGCTTCAGGCTCTGCACCGCGAATGACTATTCTCGGCAGCGGGAATGTCGGTATCGGCGTGACGAATCCAAACCGTCCCTTAACAGTCGCTGGACTCATTAGGTCTACCAACGGAGGGATTGAATTCCCAGATGGTACGGTTCAGTCCACCGCAGCTACCGGAACGGGTGGCGGTGATATTACCGGCGTCAATGCGGGCACCGGATTAACGGGTGGTGGCCTAAGCGGTACTGTCACCTTAGGTATTGCTGCTGGAGGTATAACAAGTACAGAACTGGCCTTAGGCATTGTTGACGTCGTTCATTTAGCCTTCGACCCCGCCACACAAGCTGAATTAGACACACAAGTGGCACGCATTGATACGAATGTTGCCAACATTGCAACCAACACAAGTAACATCAGTGCGAATACAACTCGAAGCACTATTAACGAAGGCAACATCACACTCAACGCTGGTAGCATTTCTACCAACGCTACCAGTATAGCAAACAATGCTGCCGCCATTGGTGATATAGACACACGTAAAGTGAATGTCGCCGATGGCATTATGAGTGATATCGATCTTGATAGTGGCCGCCTCTCTTTTGACGAAACCAACAATCAACTGGCCGTAGAAAATAGCACGCAATTGAGAGTCAGCCCTGCAGGCAACAACCTATCAGCTGCTTTGGGGCAAATATCTAGTGTCATCATTGATGAAACGAATGCCAATTTGGGTTTATTTAGTGGTGATGATGATCCCGGCAGTTATGGTTCTAGGATTCAGTTTACTGAAGTGGACCCCAGCACTGGTGATGGCATTGATACTTGGGATATCGTCCGACTAGAAGTCGCTCCAAGTTCCGGCCGAATCTCTTCACAATTTCAATTAAACTATGCTCCCGGCAACTCTGGTTCTGCAGGTCTCCACCCTATCCTCGCAGTGAATCCCGATGGAGCCATGGGACTCGGAACAGGTTTCCCTCGTGGTACCGGCTTGCATATTGCGACCGAACTACAACAATTAGCCGCTGACCCAATTGTAGATGTTCAAGACCTTGTCGTTGAAGGCACCGATGCGCGTGCGGGTCTCTACAGCACAGGTGACGGTAACAATGGTTCCATGCTGACGTTTGCTGAAATGGATGGATTAGGTGCCGTTGTCGACCAATGGGGCCTCTATCGTCGCACCTCGACAGCCACTAATAATACTTCTGGATTGCGCTTTACCTATGGTGCCGGTGCCGGTGACCCCGCAAGTGTTGCCTTCCCAGCTGTGCTTTCGCTGGCCGCCAATGGAAACGTCGGTGTGGGCATGGGAACCGCTGACTTCGCTCCAGGTGGTGTCACAGCTGCACGATTGCAAGTGAATGCGAGCAATGCTGAAACAGTCCCTGCAGGTATCTTAGTCGGTTCTGCAGATCTAAGCGCTAATTATACGGTGGGTCTTGATCTGACCTATACAAACATTGGCGTGGGCGTTGACTTTGGTTCTAATGATATCCGTGTCAATGGCAGTCAATTTACCGCCGCACAATTTCAAAGTGCTCTGAATGGCGGATCGGGTTCCGGTGATATCACAGGCGTCACTGCAGGGAGCGGTTTAAGCGGCGGTGGATTAAGTGGGGATGTCACTCTCGGCATCGCTAATGGTGGCGTGACCAATATTATGATGGCGCCTAATAGCGTGGCCACTGGAAATATTATTGATAGATCTGTCACCACAGCAAAAATTGCAGACGGTAATATCAGCGGTGCGAAAATTGCTGATTTGGCTATCGGTACTGCTAAATTGGCAGACAACACCGTCACATCTGTGAAAATTGCAGACGGTAATGTTGGTGAAGCCGACTTAGGTTTTGCTTCTATTTCTGAAAGTAAAATCCAAGACCTTGCCGTCACCAAAGGAAAGATTGCTGGCGGAGCCGTAGCGGAATTTGAGTTGCAAGATACTACGGTAACCCCTGGCGCTTATGCCAATGCCAACATCACAGTCGATGCCGATGGCCGTATTACAGCCGCAAGCAATGGTACCGGCGGAGGTGGCATCGGTGGCAGTGGTACCACCAATAGAATTCCAATCTTTACTGGAGCCACCACCCTTGGAGATTCGAGCATTTCTGAAGAGCCATTTGACATCCATCTTGACGAAAAGACTGTAAGAATAAGAGAAAGTTCCGCTGGCAGTGAAATCTTTTTCATGATGGAGAACACAGGAGCCAATGCTGATTTCACCATCACTCATTTAGATGATGCGGTAAGTTTTACAAACCGACCCACTCCAGGATCAACTGAGCCCACAGCATTTTCTTTCGTCAATGGTGCTACTGGCGGTGGCTTGATGACAATGAATTACAATGGGAAAATTGGTATTGGCAGAAGTCCGGTACTCACTCTCGATGTGCAAGATACACAAGCTGGTATGCGACTACGTTCTACTAATCCTAGTTCAGCTGTTTCAATAAATCTCGAAACTGGATCCGGTGGCGGATCCAGATTCACTCACTTTGGCAATACCACTTTTTTCGATATTGACACAGCTTCTGGTGTTACAAACAACACCGTAGCTTACGAATTTCGTTCTGACTTTGGACCAACCATGATGGCCATGACTATGGGCGGTAATGTTGGGATTGGGACAAATACACCTGCACAACTTTTAAGCGTCGCCGGTACCATTCAATCAACCAGCGGCGGTTTTATGTTCCCTGATGGCACAGTTCAAGCTACCGCAGCTACAGGAACCGGTGGAGGTGATATCACAGGCGTTAATGCTGGCGCAGGACTGAGTGGTGGCGGCTTAAGCGGAACTGTTACATTGAGCATCGCCAATAACGGAGTCACCAATACTATGATGGCACCCAATAGCATTGCCTCTAGTAATATTGTTAGTAATGCGGTTGGAGCACTGCAGCTACAAGATACAGCCGTTAGTGCTGGAAGTTATACCAACGCAAATATTACCGTCGATGCAGATGGACGTATCACAGCAGCTACTAGTGGCACTAGTGGTGATATAACAAATGTTATCGCTGGAACAGGGCTAACCGGCGGTGGCACCACAGGAGATGTAACTTTAACACTTGATACTAGTTCAAACGCTAATTGGCAGACACAGCAAACATTTAATTCATCAGTCCTTGTTTCATCCTTATTTACCACCAGTGGTGGCGTCAACACTGTCGGCAACTCTGATTTAGGTGGCGACTTAGAAGTTGATGGGACTACCTTATTACGTAGTGATGTCGATATCACTGCTAATCTGACAGCACTTGGTGTTGTGTCTACCCCACAAATCTGCCTCAATAGCGACTGCCGTACGGCATGGCCAACGGGCGGTAGTGGCGGTATCGGCGGCAGCGGCACAGCAAACATGCTCACAAGGTTTACAGGGTCCACTACGGTTGGTGATGCCTCGATCCGCGATGACGGTGTTAACGTTGACATCGGCGATAGCATGCGGGTCGTGCTTGCCTCTGGCGACATCGCCACCGTCGGAAATGTCGGAATTGGTACTACCACACCACAACATGAATTACACGTGAGGCCAACCGTTGGGAGTAGCCCTACCATTCGTATTGAAGGAGACGATGTCGACCCATCACCTTCCTTAGAATTTGGGACCAATGTCGACAGCACACGAAGATTGCAAATTCAATATTCCATGGATATCAACGAAGCTATCTTCACTAATACAGCGCCTGCTTCCGCCCCAGCAGACTCTGCCTTCCGCTTCTCAACATCTAGTGGATCGGCATTAACACTGACTCATGAGAGACATGTAGGGATTGGGACCAACTCCCCACAATATGAACTTCATATTGCGGCCACAACTAATAATAGCCCTGTAGTACGTATTGAAGGTAACGATGTTGACCCATCACCTTCCCTAGAATTTGGGACCAATGTCGACAGTACCCGAAACTTCAGAATCAATTATTCTATGGATATCAACGAAGCTAGCTTCACCAATATCGCCCCAACTTCTGTCCCAGCAGACTCTGCCTTCCGCTTTTCAACATCTAGTGGAGAAGCCATAACTGTCTCTCATGGTCGGGATACGACATTTGGAGGAAATATTAATTTCACCAGTGATAATAGCTCTATTACTTTCCCAGCTGTCTCCGGTGGCAACAACCCAATGATTAATATGTTCGCCAGTGGTACCTCAAACCCTAATCGCATGGTTATTGCTCATTCACCGGCTTTCCCTACCTATGGTCTTCAATATCGTGACTCAACTGAAGCGTTCCATTTCGTGGGTGCCGGTTCTTCACAAGTCGCTATTGAAATTGGTACCGGTCAAGTTGGAATTGGCGTTGAGAATCCAACAGTTGAATTAGATGTCTCCGGAGCTCCATTGTCGACCACACCCGTCGCACGCTTTAATCGAGCCACTGATGGTCGTGTACTTGAGTTCTCACAAGGTGGCGTCGCTGAGGGAAATATCTCAATCAGTGGGTCGGTAGTTTCCTACAATGCATTTACCGGCTCTCACTATGCTATGAGCCATGAGAAAATTGAAAAAGGTATGTTGGTGACTCTGACCGGTAACAATAAATATTCAAACAACAACCCTCAATCAGAAATCATTTATGGTATGAAAACCGCTGTAACACCAAACGACCCGGCTGTTCTGGGCGCATTCCTAGCCAAATTACAATCCGGCCTACCCGCTGGAAATGACAACCCCTACTTAGTCATGGCTGATGGTAATGGTGTGATGTGGGTCATTGAAACAGATAAAAACTTAAAAGCCGGAGACCATCTCATCTCTTCAGATGTTCGCGGTCATGCTATGGTTGACCCTGGTACTTACGCTGTCAGTAACATAGTTGCTAAACTAGCCGAACCAATTGACTGGTCAAAGATAACGGACACAGTAACAATTAACGGCGTCGAAAGAAAACGTAAGCTTGCCTCTGTACTATTTACTAACTTTGTAGATAACACGGCTGAAATCCGCAAGCTTCAGGCAAAACAAGACAAATTAGAAGGCACGATTACCGCCTTAAAACAACAACTGCAAAACTTCATGATGGCAAAGGGCAATAACATGGTTGAAAAACCGCTGATTAGACCTATTTCTACCACCGTGAGCCATTAATTTTTACTCAATCAGTCGCTAAGGGTGAATATCGTAATTCACCCTTAGCAGAGCTGAAATTCCAACTTTCTTCTCATGACAAACTATGTTATTTTTTTAAACAACTTATCGTATGCCTAAGGGGGGAACATGACGAAAGCAAAGCTTATATTAGTGACCTTGAGTACGCTTCTACTGACAACCGCCTGCAGCGACATCAAAGGCAACTTAGGCGACTGGCAGGCTGTCTTCTTGAGTAGCGGCCAAGTCTACTATGGCAAGCTCACTCAGTCACAGGGGCAGTTCTACCGACTTACTGATGTGTATTATATTCACAGTAATGCTGCGACCAATCCAGATAAAACCAGGCCCCCACAACTCACTCTTGTCAAAATGGGCAACGAGCTTCACGGCCCTGAAGATGAAATTATCATCAACCGTGATCACATCCTCTACATTGAAAATCTCAAATCTGATGGTGAAGTTGCAAAGAAAATTGCCGAAGCCAAAGCCCAAGTTGAAGCCGGCACCGCTGATGGTGAGGAACCTGCGGCTGCAAAGCTCCCCAGCAATCAAATGAATCCAGAAGAGTTGAAGCAGTTCCAAAAATTTAAAGAATTTCAAGCCATGCAACAAGCGAAGGCCGCTGCAGAACCTGTACCCGATAAAAAATAAATTCGCGTAGGGGCGAATCTTGTATTCGCCTGCATATGTTATCAATTAATGGGCGATCACAAGGATTGCCCCTACGGATTCAATTTCGCCACCAACCATGTATTAAAGTCATCGCCCTGCTCTAAGAATGGCGCATGACCGGCTTCATCAAACCACTCAACGTCATTAAACAACTTCTCTACAGCACCCTCTTGCCCCTGATAGAAGCCCTGACGGCTAAAGGCCCCATAGGTCGGAATACTTAATTGCGTCTGTTCTGCGCTAAAATCAGCTGCCGACATCTCACGATATACACTGAGTAAAGAGTCTAAGGGCAATGCTAAGGCTGCGGCTAATAACTGTGGGTGCTGCTGCAAAATAGTCGGCGCATCAAGAAACACCCGCTCGACAAATTTACGTGTCGCCCGCTCTCGATCGCGACGCATCGATTTTTCAACTCCGTCGGGCATGCTTTGTTTTGGGTCCATTTTAGGCACCATCTCTATATTGACGTGAGCCTCAAAGGGCCCCATCCCATAGTCACGACAATACTGCCAAAACACTGAAACTCCCATCGACCAACCAACGTGAACCGCTTCAGTAATATTTAATG
>JAJFLM010000169.1 GCA_021772655.1 Deltaproteobacteria bacterium | reverse complement strand
CAAGAAGTGACAGGTCCTGGCGGCGTAGGTCCAGGTGTAGCTCATCACCAACGTGACATCGAACAAAAGCAACAGGCCCAGCAGCAACAGCAAGCTGGCATGGGCACTCAAACCGGAACTCCTGATGATGGACTGACGGCTAAAGAACGTGAAATCCTTCAAAGTTTAGATAATAAGCCCGAAGGTCCCAGCATAGATCCTAATACGAGCAACGGTGCTGAAAATCGTCGTGTCGCCGATTCTTATCAAAATCGCATCAATTGGTTGCGCGATCAGTTGGGTACCAACCTAGGGAAGGTATTAGACTCTGGGAATCGCGCGACGGCTCAATCAGTTGAGCAAGTAGGTCGTGATCTCTATGCGGCTAATAAAGGCAATGTAGATGCTTTGGTCAATCGCTTGAGTAAGATTGAAAAAAATCTTCCTGCGGATGCGGTAGGTGATAAAGAATTTATTCGTGGTGTGATTGAATCCGTCACCACGCAGGCGACTTTAGATGGTAAAGTCATCGGCAAAAGCCAAGCGGCTTCGCATGCTCAATATAAAGAATTATCAACACAATTAAAGCAAGTGACCAGCCAAGTGCAGGCTTTCTTGTTGCAAGCATTACCGCAAGAAGCTGTCGCTCAGTTCCGTCAAAATGGTTTTTTAAGTCCGGAAGCCTCGCGTAATGTGCATAAGGCTATCAGTAAGAAGTTTGATCAACAGATTCAAGGTTTGCAAAAGCAGTTGAGTGCGGCTCGTCGCGATGGCAACCAAACGAAAGTGCGTCAGTTAACTGACCAGATTAAAGGTCTTGAATCAGAAAAAGCTAAGTCTTTGCAACAAGCACGTGTCGCAATAAAATTCTTACACTTAGCCGATAAAGCGCGTCGCACAGGTAATACCGAACAATTAGGTCAGTTTTTTCAAAGTATTGATGCCCCACGTTCTGGTTTGAATGAAGGTTTGCGTGCGGCTTTAATCAGCCTGAAAGATAGCAAAGATTTAGACAGCATTGAAAATGCCTTAGATATTAGCTCCACTGAGTTTCAACCTGAAGTCACTGCTAAGAGTCAAAGCTCACAGGCAGGTGAAGCGGCCGCTCCGAGTTCGGAAGCGGGCATGGGTACAGCGTCGGCTCAAGGTCCAAGCGGCAATCACGATGAGCCTGTTGAGGCCGTCGAAGCTGTGAATGAAGTTCTTTTAGAAGAAGAGTCAGAAATTGATGGTAATGCCAGTAATGGTGCGATGGATGTTCAGTCTGAAGGGGCTACTGAAGCCGAGCATATGGAAATTCAAGAAGACTGGTCTAATTTGACACAAGAGCAAATGTCGATGAAGATTGCGAGTTCTAGCGTCAACATGAGTATTACGTCTTCGTATTACAGCTCACGCAGCAAAGAGAAAAAATTAAAACAATTGATTGATAAAGTGATCAAGTCGATTGAGGCCGGTAATATTGATGCGATTTCTACGGCGCTCATCTTGATTGCGCGCAGCTCTAAAGACGCGCTCCGTCAGGCCGCACTGACCATGGTCAATGCGATGAAATACTATGAAGAGCAGCAGAATGGTTTGAATGACCAATTGGAAAGCCTGACCAAGAGTTCAGGGTCTCCGACCTTTAGTGCTGATTTACAAAAGATTAATAATAAATCCAATCAATTCTCCAGCAACCGTCAAGCGATTGTGTCGATCTTACGTGATATCAAGGCGATGGTGGATGAATTAGATAATAGTGCCAAATCTTATTTAGATGTACGCGGTCCTCAGCTGAGAGCCTTGGCACGATGGAATGCTTAAGGAGCAACTGGAAGCCTAGTTTAGGCCGATAAGGATTATTGAAGGTTAAATATTAATGGAACTCTATCTCGGATATAGCGATCTTCCGATCGTACTGACTAAGCCAGGTTTATTGGATATCCCAACTGTTCAAGTGGGAACAACCAATGTAACGGGTGCCAATGCAGGCCCAAACCCGCAAGCTAATGATGTAGCGGCACCTGGGACAGCTATTGAATCCGCTGGTGATGATGCCGGGAAACTGCGCATCGATACAGCAGATGGTTCAGATTGGGGAGCCACGACTCAGGTGCGGTACCGTACAGCGGGTGGGGCTTTTACGACTCTACCAGCTGATCAAGTACAGCGAGATGGAAGTCATTTAACCGTAACTTTCCCTCTTGAAGCCCAGCAGCGTACCTTAGAATATGAAATCTTTACACCGGCTGTTGCCGCTGCCAATGGTAACCCTGCAACTCCAGAAGCTGTTGTTGCCGATGGCCGGGCCCCGGTTCCAGGTCGTACAGCGGCACCAACTCCAGAAGGCGCGCCTAATCCGAGTGCTCCAGGGACGGTTGATCCCAATGCTCCAACAGCGCGTCATAATGACACGCCTGATGGTAATCAGACCACGACAGTTCGTCAGAACCTAACTTCATACGAACAAACGACTGAAAGCCGCATGGAAACTGTTTTTAATGATGGTACCACGGCTTACTGGGCTGCTGGAACTGATTTTACTCGTGCTAATATTGATGGTGATTCAGGTTTATTAAGTCGTTTGCGTACGCGTCGCGATGCGATGGATGGATTGATAGGCAATGCGACCGGCCCTGCACGACAAGCCTTAGTGTCTGAACGGCAATGGTTGGATGATCGCATTGCACGGGCGACATCGCTGGCACCTATTGCTGAAAGATTTACAACAGCGCGTACTGATTTAGCGAATGGCCGTTGGGAAACAGGACGTGATTTTTATCAAACCTATGGCACAAGTGTACAAGGGGTTGGTAGTCAAAGTATTACATCGGCGCATTTAGATACCACTCGTCGTACGGGTGATATCAATGATGCTCAAGAACAGCGTGAGGACCAAGTTGCTGGAACACAGAGTGGCGGCCGTAGCTTTGTTGATGGCGTTAACGGTGTGACTAATGGCGCCAACGCGGTTGGTGGTATGGTCAATAGCTTTGCAGGTGTTGGCAATAGTATCGCCAATGTTGGTTATGCGGGTCGTAATGTTGGTGCGGCTTTTGGTAGCCAAAGTGCTTATGGCGGTTATGGTGGCTACGGTAGTAGTTATGGTGGCCCCGGTGGTTTAGGTGGTGGTTTTGGCGGTGTTCCTGGCTTAGGACTTCGCTTAAATAACAGCCAAGACGACCATTTACGTGAGGAATCGCGTGGTATTAGCGTATTATTATATCAATTGATGCATGCCATCCAAATGGGCAATTTAGATGCTATCCCCACAGCGTTAACCATGATTTCGCTGCGCGGAAAAAGAACTTTATTACAAGCTGCCGGACGTGCGGTCCGTGCGATGGAATCCTTTGAGCGTCAGCAACAAGGAACCAATGAGCAAATGGCCGCATTATCATCAGAGGGCAACCCCAATTATGCTTCTAATCTGCAGACTTTGACTCATCAGATGAACCAGTATTCCAATAATCGTCAGGCGATTGTGAATTTCCTGAGGGATATCAAATCCATGAGCGATGAGCTCGAAAATATGGAAAAGAGCTGGTTGGATGTGGATTTACGTCAGGGTCGTCAGCAGATGAGCTGGAATGCCTAATAGCAGCGGTATCTGAGGATTTGTGGAAGGCGGCAGCTTAAGTGAGTTGCCGCTTTTTTATTGGTGAATGACTAAAAACCTTAAGGATTAAAAGAGGTTGTACGGACCACCTGAAAATGTTATTTTATATCCAGAGGTTATGGAACCGATGTCTGATCGGAAAACAGAGCCGCAAGGTACAGCTGTGTCTGACACGGAAGAAGTGACAGATGCGGGGGTTTCACTTGAAGAGCTTTCTCAGCAGTTGGAGGCAGAGCTCAAGAAAGTAGCACCCGATGATCTTGCCGCTGCACGCAAGCAGGTAGACGATCTGCTGGAAGGTGATCTGAAGTGGGCTGATCTCATGGAGTGGACTCCAGAGAGATTGCATGAGACCGCTAAGGAAGGCTATCGCCAGTATGAGGCGGCGAAGTACGCCCAAGCCGAAGTTATTTTCAAGGGATTGACGGTTTTAGATCCAGATAATTTTTATTATCATCAAATGTTAGCGGCTTCGTTTCAGCAACAGCAAAAATACCCTGAAGCGATTGTCGAATACTCTATTGCGGTAGATTTGAATCCAGAAGACATCACCTCGTTCACCAATCGCGGCGAAGTCTATTTTGAATTAAAACTCTGGGATTTGGCGGATGTCGACTTTGATAGAGCCGTTAGCTTAGATCCAGCAGGCCAAGATCGTTGGGCCAATCGCTCACGTTTATTAAAAAAGAAAGTAACAGCAATCCGTAATGTAGAGCAGGCTGGGCCTGCGACAAAGGAGACTAAATAATGGCTGTCGATATGCAGGGGCTGCAGGGAAATCGACCCAACGTTGATACGACGGCGCCAACACCGGCGAGTGATGCGGTAGTTAGTGACCAGCTACGTCACGAGATCAAACAGCTATTAGGCAAGGAAGTTACTGCCCATGAGATGCTGTCGTATATGTCACGACAATCTTCACGGCTTAATGAATTACAAGTCCGTACTCCGGTCAAAGCGGCCTCTGGTGAGATGCCACCGCCACCCGCAGAACTTTTTGAAGAAAATGATCCTACAATGGAAGTCACTTCTATAGAAGAGCAAAACCTAGAGGCTTTTTCAGAGCATTTGATGCAAGTGGCCTCCGAAGGTGGAGATTCTGGCTCTGATTTTATCAATGCTGCTGATGGCATTTTAGACAAGCTACGCGAACAATTTGGCGATGCAGGTCCCACTGGTAGTGATGATGGAACCACCGGTGGTATTTTTGATTGGATGATGGTGGGTGAAGTCAGCCGAGAAGCGCAAGAAGTTGATGAGCGCTGGCGCGATACTATCAATAAATTAGTTAGCAATAAAAATGTGGATGCGGTGACTGTGCTCTTGGCTTTAGGTGAATATATGACTGATAAATATGGTCATGGCCTGAAAGAGGCGTTTAAATTATTCCATTCTCGACAAGAAGGGCATGAGAAGTTTGTCGCCGGTTTAGATCTGCAAGATGGTCAGCCCTTAGATGCGACGCAAGCTTTTAAAGCACAGCAGGAGCAGCAAGCTTATATGATGGATTCTCAAATGGGGATGCAAACGATTCAGACGTATCGACAACAGTTAGATAAGGCGCAGAATATGGTTAATTCTGAAGTGGGCGCTATTCATACAGGACGTCAGAGTATCATTCGAAATGTTCGGGCAAATTAGTTCGTGAATGGTTAATGGCTGATCCTTGGAAGCTAATAAAATGGATAACGACGAACTTAGTTTAGAGAAATCAACCAGTCGTGTGAAAGACCCCAGTCCTGACCGCTATAAATATTTAGCGAGTTTGTTCTATCGTTTTGCCAATAATAAAATTAGCGCCGCTGATGTGGCTAAATTACCGCGCCGCAAATTACGTCGCTTAGCTGAGGTCGGTCATTTTAAGTATAAGTACGGACGCTATGATGAGGCCGAAGAAATTTTCGCTACCTTGGCTAAAATAGACCATAAAAATTATTATTACCGCTCTGTTTTAGGGGGTATCTATCAAAAGCTGAAGAAGTGGATCGATTCAGTCGCTAATTATACCATCGCTCTTAAATTAAATCCTAATGACGTTTCTAGTTATGTAAACCGTGGGGAAGTCTTTTTGCGGCACGATAAATATAAGAAGGCCGCTGAAGATTTTCGTAATGCGATTCTCATGGATCGTGCGGGTAAAAACCTCTGGGCTAACCGTGCTCGGTCTTTGGTCATTGCGCTGAAACGTAGTATTGAGGCCAAGAAGCAGCAAGCGCCCACTAAAAATACTGTGGTAGAAGTGCCAACGCACCCAGCACCACGTACTGCTGGGCGCCGCTAAATATTAGCTCTTAAGGGTTATCCCCAAGAATTCCATATTTCTTTAGCAGATTCCGAATATGTTTTCGGTCAATGCCGGCTTCACGAGCTGTCTTTGAAATATTGTAATTATTTCGTCGCAAGAGTGAAGCTAGATAATCACGTTCAAATGTTTCAACGATTTTCTGTTTGGCTTCTTTGAAGGGTAGTCCCAAATCAATCTCAGGAAGTTTTTCGGTGACTTCATCTTCTTCACGCTCAATCTCTTGGAATACATAGGCTAAGTCTTGACCTTTGATACTGTCGCCCGGTACTAAGGGGACAACGCGTTCCATCACATTAGCCAGTTCTCGGACGTTGCCCGGCCATTGATAGCGGGTCAACATTTTTAAGGCGTCATCCTCAACGCGATTGACACGTAGGGTTCCGTCAGAATTTTTATTGAAATGCCCCTCGGTTAAAAAACGCTCGATCAGTAATTCAATATCATCAGGGCGTTCGCGCAAGGGTGGAATGTAAAGTTTGACCACAGAGAGTCGATAGTAAAGATCTTCGCGAAAGTTTCCATCGGCCACTTCTTTGCGTAGGTTGCGGTTAGTAGCACATAAAACGCGCACATCAATATTGACAGTATCGTTAGAACCTACTTTCTTTACTTGCCTTTGCTCTAAGGCACGGAGCAACTTAGGTTGTAGATCCATGGACAGTTCGCCAATTTCATCTAAGAAAATGGTGCCACCATTAGCGGCTTCAAAGGCGCCTTTGCGAGTAGCTAAGGCGCCGGTAAAAGAGCCTTTCATATGTCCAAACAATTCTGATTCAATCAAGTTATCGGCGACTGCGGAGCAGTCAAATACGATAAAAGGTTTGTCTGCGCGATCACTATTGTCGTGAATTGATTGTGCGACGACTTCCTTACCAACACCAGTTTCTCCTTCGATAATAACGGTCGCACTGGTGGGTGAAATGCGTTCTAGTAGACCAAAGATTTGGCGCATCCGACGAGAACGTCCTAGTAGGCGTCCAAAAGTTGTAGATTCACTAGGTTCTACTTGAACCTTTTCATCAAAGGCTAAGAATTCAATGCGCGAGTTGCCAATGCGAATGATATCGCCAGGAGCTAAATAAGCTTCACGTACTTTCGTTTCATTGATAAAGGTCCCATTGGTGCTTTCTAGATCACGCAGTACAAAACTATCCTCTGAGGGAACAATTTCATAATGAGTGCGAGAGACAGCACGGTCTTCAACCATGAGATCGTTATCCTCTTTTTTGCCGACAGTGACCCGCTTATCTTTGAGGTCTAGCTTGCGGCCTTTACTGCTGCCTTCCACCACAACAAGTTGGCATTTGCGCAGGCTGACAACGTCTTTGTTTTCTTCGAGACGGAGTAACTGCGTATCTCCTTCGACAATGCTATTTTCCGCCATGAGTGGCCTCCTTAAAATCCTAATTCTTTTTCAAACGAATATTGTATCGTTTAACGGCTTCGCGGCTCATATCAACTGAACTTTGCCAGCCGCTGTAGCCTCTAAGCTGAACTTTTAATGAATGATTCTTATCACGTGGGACTCGTCTGATAGTTACAGGTGTGGTCGCCCCAATTTTTTGACCATTGAAAATAACGTCAGCGCGTGGCGGTGTGGTCTCGACTTTAATTTCGCCGTAGAGACCTTCCATTTTGATGGTGCCTACGCTTTTCTTTTCACCGGCGTTTAAGCGGACCGATGATTGATGGCGCAGATAGCCATGTTTGCGTAACATGACACGCGCTGTACCTGGATTGAGCCCACTGATTTTCACTGGCGTGGTGCCTTTGTATTCTGAATTAACATAGACCTCGGCCCCCGATGGATCAGAACGAATTTGTAAAGTCGCTGGTTTTCCTGATGCCACGGGTTCAGGTGGTTTGGGCGGTGGGGTATATGTGGGTTTAGGCTTAGGTGTTGGTTTTGCTATAGGTGTTGTCGGTTTGGGTTTGGGTTTTTCAATCGGCTTAGGCGCAGCTTTAACCTCTTTGAGTGTCGCTACAAGCTTTTCACCACTTTTCTCAGTGAGTTGAACGCTTTTGACAAAATCACTGTGGCCACTTTTCACTAATTTAATAGTGTAAAATTTTTCGAGTTGAAGCTCATCTAACTGAGTTGGAGTGACCTGGCCAGTGTCTTTTCCGTTGATGAAGACTTTAGCATTTCCTGGAACGGAGCGGACTTCTAAACTACCTACGATCACTTCAGGTGCTTTGGGTGGCTCTGGTATTTCTGGTATTTTCACCAAACTGGCTCGTAGGTTTACTATTGAAAAGTTCTCTAGCGGAACTGTGCTGGTCCATTCTCCGAAACCTTCTTTTTGTAGTTTGATCGTATAATCTTCTTTAATAGCCAAACCATCAATAGTGGTTGGTGTCACTTTTCCAGTATCCTTACCGTTTAAGAATATTTTGGCACCCTTAGGGTCTGAATCTACTTTGATAGCGCCTTCGGCCAAAGCCTTAAGAGAAGTATGCACTTGAACCGGTTCTTCAGTAACCAGCGAAACCGTACGTTCGTAAGGTTCATGATGTTTGAGCACAACTTTAATAGAGTATTCTTTGCCCAATGCTAAACGAGTTAAGGTGGCCGGGGTACGTTTACCGATATTTTTACCGTTTAACAATATAGAGGCATTGTTTGGTTCTGAGCTGACAATAATAGCCCCAAAATCCTTGGCTAAAGGTTTTGGATCAGGGTCTTCTTTGACAGGTGGTTCAATAGGTTTAGGGGGTGTGACTGGATCTTCTGAGCCAGTTAGTTGATTTAACATTTGTGAAAACTTTTTATCTAGCCCGAATTGGCTCCAACCTAAATAAGCGCCGCCAGCGAGTGCTATTAACAACAATAAAGCCATCCACTTGCGTTTTTTCTTGGGAGGCTTTGCGGCCATAGATGGTTCGGCACCTAAGTCGGGCAGCGGTGAAACAAAGGCGGTTTCTTCACGCTTGCCTATTTCTGTATTGGTATCGGCTGGAGATTTATTTTCAACTTCGTCTTCATCATCGTCAACCAAGCTTTCAGCTGTGTTGGCTTTGATTAAGAGTGAACGCGTTTTTTCATCTACAATAGGGCCAGACTCTTCGTTGGCTCTCATTTCTTGGTTGAAGAATTTTCTGACAAGCGCAGCTAAATTACGTGGTGAAAAATCAATGTAAGAAGAATAAAGATACTTGGTAAGTTCTAGGTGAAGATCTCCAGCTGTTTGATAACGATCTTTTGCATTGAAAGCGAGTGATTTAGCAATAATGGCTTTCAGTGGGCCCGGAATGCCTTCAGGTAAGTCCATTGTGTTGACGCGCGTTGTCCGGATTTTATTAAGAATCTCAAATTGAGTTTCGCCGGTATAAAACTTTTTACCCGTAAGCATTTCATAGAGGACGAGCCCAGCAGAATAAATATCTGTGCGACCATCTAAGGGTTTGCCGAGGGCTTGTTCCGGCGACATGTAGGCAATCTTCCCTTTAAGCACGCCAGCCATCGTATGCGACACGTTCATCGCAGCCTTTGCGATACCAAAGTCCACAATCTTCACTTCGCCTTCAAATGAGATCAAAATATTTTGTGGGTTGATGTCTCGATGAACAATGTTAAGCAGCTGTCCATCAGGGCTGGTTTTGCGGTGCGCGTAATCTAGGCCTTTGCAAATTTCACTGACAATGTAGACTGCCAGTTCTTCAGGAATTTTACCTTCTTCTTCAATGATCCGACGGATCATTTCGCGGAGGTTCGTTCCATGAATAAATTCCATGGAAATATAATAATCGTCGCCTACCTTACCTAAATCATAGACCTGGACGATATTGGCGTGAGAAAGCAAGACAGTTAGTTTTGCTTCGTCGACCAACATGGTGATAAATTCTTTATCAGCAGCACAGTGGGGCAGAATGCGTTTAATGGCCAGGAGCTTTTCGAAGCCATCCACCCCGTAGGTTTTTGCTTTATAGATTTCGGCCATGCCGCCTACAGCAAGTTTGTCTATCAGGAGATAGCGGCCAAATTGTTTCGGTTCAAAGCTCTTCTGACTCATAACAAAGCATTCACTACAAAAATCACTGTTAATAAAAATCCAAGTAGGGCCAAACTATAAAGTCCAATGGTTACCCACTGTGGATCACCGCGCAAATCGAAGAGCCCTGCGGCGCGAAAAAAAGTAATGCTGGCAGATTCTGTGGGCTCGTCATCCTCACTCACAATAGCTTGCCGCGCGGTATCTTCAGTTGGTTTGGCTTTGGTTTCATCACTAGTAGGTGCAGAAAGTTTGGGCTCCCAAAGTGAGGGGCCTGTGCTGGCATTTTTAGTGGTGTCACCTGTCCATTTTTCAAAATCTAATTTTTGGGAGAATTCATCATGTTCTTCTTGATGATCCTCTTGCTGCTGCTGGCCTTGCTTTTCTTCACCAGCATCATCTTTGCGGACGAGGCGTAAAGGATCCGTTTCAATTTTGCGGATTCGATCTACCATATAGCCCTCTAATTTCTCCCCCAAATAACTCTCAAAATAAGCCGCCAAGTGGAACTTTTTGTCTCGGTGACTTTTGTCACCATTTTAGTGAGAATGAGGAGTCTTGTCTACACCTAACTAGCGTTGAAGCAATTCACGTGCCGCATCAAATAATAAGTTTACCAACACCGTATCCAGAAGAATGAGGGTAAAAAATACCAGCAATGGGGATAGGTCGAGTCCGCTGCGATAGGCGGCGGCAGGGAGAATCCGCCGGGCCAACCGGAAGGCGGGTTCGGTTAATTGACGTTAAATACGGACAATAGGTTTGTGGGGGTCAGGTTTGACCCATGAAATGATCACCGCACCGGCTACGATGAAGGTATAAATATTAATAAGCATGCTGATTAGCTTTGCGAACGATAATAGAAAATAACCAATAATATTCATTACTTAACTAACCTTTCCTTAATTGGGCGGCGCGGTGGGCGGCCGCTTTAAGAGCTTGTTGTAAGTGTTGGCCCCAGCGGGACTTTTTGAGGACCTCTAAGGCGGCAGCGGTTGTCCCCCCCTTAGAGGTGACGCGTTCACGCAGGGTTGCCAGCGGGGTCTTTTGAGACGCTGCAAGTTCGGTGGCGCCACGGCAGGTGGCTAAGGCTAATTGCCGGGCTTGAGTCGGTTTGAGCCCGCCTTTAACGCCGGCTTCAATGAGATGCTCTAAAAAGAGAAAGACATAGGCCGGCCCACTGCCAGATACGGCAGTGACCCAATCAAGTTGGTCTTCTGGGCTGACGAAGACCGATGCGCCAACGCCATCAAAAAAAGCTTGAGCTAAAGTACGGTCGCTTGCAGGAACCCCGCGGCTGGCAAATAAACCAGTGATGCCCGCGCCAACCAGAGCAGGTGTATTAGGCATGGCTCGCACAATCCGGGCTGATTTACCGAGATGTTGTTTCATCAATGTCGTATCGATGCCAGCGGCAATAGAAATAAAAAGTTGTTTTGCACGGGTATGAGGGGCCATTTCGCTGAGAACTTCATTCATTTGCTGGGGTTTGATGGCGAGCACGATGACATTGCATTGCTGCATGATTTCCACATTACTGGCCGTTGTTTTAACCTTATATTGCTTACTTAAAGTACGACGACGGGCGGCACGAGGTTCGCTGACCCAGATATTATTGACGCCACTCTTTTTGAGACCGGTTAATAAGGCCTCAGCCATATTACCACCGCCGATAAAGCCAATTTTTTTGGTTTTTAAAGACATTTATTATGAATCCCTACTTCCAAATAAAATAGTTCCTAGTCGAATTAAAGTGGCGCCTTCTTCAATCGCCACAGCAAAGTCCTGGCTCATGCCCATAGAAAGTTCTTTGATGGGCATTCTATACACGGCTTGTTGATTGATTTCATCCCTTAAGTGCCGCAGTTGTTGAAAAAATGGACGGGTTTGTTCGGCGTCGTCTGTTGCTGGTGGAAGTGTCATGAGCCCATGAATGTCGACATGAGATATCGTGGCGGCAGATTGGATTAAGGCTGGCAGATGTTTTGGGCGAACGCCACCTTTGCTGCTTTCACCGCTAAGATTGACTTGAATTAAAATAGCAGTGCACACATCTGCTAACGCTGAACGTTTACTCAGTTCTTCGATGAGCTCAAGACGATCAACAGAATGAATAAGGTTCACTTTGCCCACTATCTGGCGAATTTTTTTGCGTTGGAGTTGGCCAATAAAATGCCAATTCAGGTTTTTTAGCTGACTATCATTACCACAGGCTGATTGTTTTTCGAGGAGTTCCTGGACGTAGTTTTCCCCAAAATTAAGGAGCCCCTCACGGGCCAATATACGAATTTTATCCAGTGATTGGTGTTTACTAGCGCCTACAAGTCGAATCTCGTGCGCTTTTCGCTGACTTTGCCGGCAAGCTTGTTGAATACGCTGTTTAATTTCTTCCAAAGATACGCTCATAACTGCGTCAATAGCGGCTTTTGATTGGGTGCGTCATCATAAATTTTCAGGAAACCTTTGGCCGCAAAGCCTTGTATTTGTTATACTGGAAGTAAGCAATTCGCGACAAGCCTATATAAGCTTTGATCTTTTTTAACACGAACCCAAGCAAGTTATCATTATTTAAGTCGTCATAGCGACAGAGGAGAACTGGTATGGAGGTTTCTGAAATAGTACAAGAAATCAAGCGCGGGCAAGAGGCAGGGGATTACCAGAGTCTGCATTGGGAAGGCAGCTTTGCAGATTATTTAGCAATAGTATTAAAAGAACCACAAGTAGCACGGTCCGCATTCCAGCGGCTTTACGA
>JAJFLM010000168.1 GCA_021772655.1 Deltaproteobacteria bacterium | reverse complement strand
AGAGTTCCATCACCGCAAATCGGAAGCATGCAGTTCGTACGGCAAGTATCCGCTAAATCATTGTTGTTGTTATCACCATCATCACACTCTTCTCCAGAATCCAAAATTCCATCACCGCAAGTCGGAAGCCCACAATCTAGGCGGCAAGCATCTGGATCGGTATCACTATTATCCTGGCCGTCATCGCAAGCCTCTCCCGCATCCTGGACACCGTCGCCGCAAGTCGGAAGTGAACAATCTGTGCGGCACGCATCCGGATCAGAATCACTATTGTTGACGCCTTCATCGCAAGCCTCGCCTGCATCTTGCACGCCATCTCCGCAACTCGGAAGCGAACAATCTGTGCGACACGCATCCGGATCAGAATCACTATTATTGACGCCATCATCGCAGTCTTCTACTCCAGCCTGCACAAAACCATCACCACAAGTACTGCTCACACAGGTATTAAGACAGGAATCTGTATTATCTAAATTCCCATCATCACATTCTTCTGCCTCCTGTGAAAGCATCGGGTCTCCTTCGGCAACACCATTCCCACACGTCATTTCGTATTCATAAGCTCCAACATCACATCTAAAAACATTATCTCCATCGCCGTCTTCAGGCCGTGGGAAACCGTTTAGTCGTTGATCAACAGTGATGAAAGGGCCGGCATTCGGATCGCCACCGGAGGAACATCCATTAGGATTGGCTGTATCAATAGCAGCGCTACCCACCAGCAAAGCATGAGTTTCTGTAAAACCACCATTATCTTGCAGAGGCCCTAAAAGTGGGTCAGCACCCACCTGATCCCCATTCACACCATCAGCAATCACGCCATCACAACCCGTATCATCACCTAAAATATTATAGCCTTCTGTAGTGATGAGATCACCTGCATCAGAGCAATCAGGGTGAACGTTATTTCCGCCTCTATCAATATTGCCAAAAACGATACTATTCCTTAAATTGAGGCCTTGCCCGCTGCCTATAAAAATACCCCCGCCATCGCCAGAGCCATTATTATCATCGTCAGCAATGTTACCCGTTATGGTCACATTACGAATATCAGGGGAAGCATCCGGAGCATAAATACCTCCCCCATCAACATCCGCTCTATTTCCACTTAATGTGCTGTTTGCAATCAAGAGTGTGCCATCTGCAAAAAAGGCACCTCCATTATTTGTCGCTGAGTTATTATGTATTGTACTGTTGAAAATAGTAAGAGGACCTGTTGAACCATCTGCATCAAAAAAGGTTACCGAAACCCCTCCATCCACTGCTGAATTATTTTCAATAGTCACGTTATTCACATCTACTGCCCCATCACCCACAGCAATAGCACCGCTTGTCGTTGCCGCCGTATTGCCTCGAATCTCAGAACTTATAACCGTTAAACCAAAGCCATTAGCATTGCGGCCACCAGCGGAGATACCACCGCCATTCCCAGAGCTTGTGTTACCTTCAATAATGCTTAAGAGAATCCCCACATTTACCTCTGGGTTAGTCATATTCCCTTCATTTTCGATGCGAATCCCGCCACCTCGATTGGAACCACAGCCCTGCGACAAGCCATCCACAATTGAAATGCCCGTAATATTAACAGTATGAGGATTCATCGCATCTCCGCTGCCAAAAATATCAAAGACACGATCAAGATTAGCACCACTCACGGTCGTCGTTAGAGCACCGGCACCCACAATATCAACAGAATCTGTAATATCAAAGTCACCCGTCGCCGCACTGTCTTCACAATCACCATTAAGACCAATAAGATAATTTCCTGCAGGGATATTAATCGTATCCGCACCTGCCAAATTGTTAGCGGCTATGATGGCCTCGCGCAAAGAGCAATCCTGATTGCAAAATCCATCGGCTGTATCTGCCTCTTTTGTCACATCGAATGTTGCGGACTCAGCAATCCCTGAGATACTGATCACTACGAGTGCACAGAAAAGAGAAAGAAATTTTCTTGTATTATTTATAATGTGAGAATGCATAACTGGGACCTCGTTTTATATGGTTAAAAATATCCTATGGCGTGTACTAATGTGCATGGGAATAGTTTTATCCGTATGGACATGTCAATCAAATTAACATTATAAACTATTGAAAAATAAAGGTTTTCGTGTTCTTCTGAATACGCAAATAAAATACTTTAGTATTCAAAAGTATACGAAGTAGTTCTTTTTTGACTATTTACGGCCTTTAACGGCAGCTAGGAAAAATTAAAGTTTTTAACCCCACACGGAGAGCGCTGGAACCTCAATACTTTTTCACTAGGTCAATTGCTTAGTAAGGCTCCCAACCCTCCCTTCTCAGCTCAGCTCCAGCTATTTATATATTTATATTATTCTTCATATACTTACATATATTTCCTCCTTATAACTTTAAAGATAACCCTTAATCCCTCGATATAGCTGTCTTTATTAATATATATCCACAGAATCGGCACACTATAAAAAACTCATATATTTCAAGCAATTAGCCTAAATTCCCTCTTGACACTTTCAAGCTTCATCAGTACATTGCCCAAGAAGTGGTAGAAAGTGGTATAAAAGGGTTTATTTAGGAGATTTTGGGTGTTTCGAGGACGACATGAACACAGCATTGATCAGAAGGGACGCATCAGTATCCCCTCTAAG
This sequence comes from Deltaproteobacteria bacterium, assembly GCA_021772655.1. Lineage (GTDB taxonomy): Bacteria > UBA10199 > UBA10199 > 2-02-FULL-50-16 > JAJFLM01 > JAJFLM01. The sequence goes on along the minus strand of JAJFLM010000168.1, from coordinate 2,503 downwards.
TTCCGCGAGGTGCTGGCGACCCAGTACGACGAGCGCCTGATCATCACGAACTATGACCAATGTTTGTGGGCCTATCCGGTGAGTGAATGGAAAAAGGTCGAAGAGAAAGTGGCCGCCCTTCCCCAGCTGAAACCCGAAGTCAAAGCCCTGCAACGTTTCTTTATTTCTGCTGCCAGTGAATCGCCCCTCGATAAGCAAGGGCGCATCCTGATTCCCTCAACATTACGCGAGTACGCGAGTCTCGATAAAGAATGCGTGATGGTGGGCATGAGTCAGCGCATTGAAATTTGGTCACTCACACGTTGGAACAAGATTTTTGCCGAAGCCGAACAGACTCTTCAAGAGTCTATCGATCAACTCACTGATTTAGGAATTTAACAAAGGACACTCTCACTGATGAACACACCCGCTGCTATCAACATTGAACAAATTCACGATGTAGCCGTCATCAGTCCGCAGGGAGAGTTGGCCCAGACCCACGAAACATCCTTGGCTAACTTGTTGGCGTCCTTAATCGATAATAACCACCGCAAAGTCGTATTGAATTTTTCAAGCGTCGACCATGTGCACTACCGCTTAGCGCAACAACTTTGCCATGTCGTAAACTTGTTTAAACAAATTGATGGGGATCTCGTCTTTGCAGAGGCCACCCCTTACATCAAAAAGATTTTTCAAGCCGTAGCCCTAGATTGGCAACGCGGCATTTATGAGTCAACCGCTGAAGCCTTAATGATACTTGCAGAAGAACCGCTTCAGCCACAGGCTTTACATTAAAATGAAAGGCAGCTGGTGAGCGACTCAATATCTCCAGACCTTTCAACGTTACATCAACCGGTTATGCTTGCTGAAGTTCTCGAGGGACTCCACATCGCACCGGGAAAAGTTTTTTTAGATGGTACTCTCGGTTTTGGCGGACATGCAGAGGCCATCCTTAAGGCGGCAGACGCAACAGTAAAGTTAATTGGTTTGGATCGTGATGCCAATGCGCTCGCAAGTGCGAAGCAACGGCTCACCTCCTATGGCGAGCGTATTATGTATTTTCATACGAGCTTTCAACATTTTGATGAGGCCATTGAGCAAACACAGCTGGGTCAAGTAGATGGCATGCTACTAGACCTGGGCGTTTCCTCACCTCAACTCGACAAAAGTGAGCGCGGCTTTAGCTTTCGTCAAGCCGGCCCCTTAGATATGCGCATGGACCAAAGCCTAAGCACAACCGCCGCTGACATCGTCAATACCTACCCTGAAAACGAATTAGCCGACATTTTATATCAATTAGGCGATGAACGGCTGTCTCGACGTTATGCCCGCGCTATTGTCGAAGCACGACAGCAACAACTTATCACCACCACCGAACAATTAGAAAACATTATCTGGAAAGCCACGCCTAGCCGCAGCCGCCATGGCCGTCTGCATCCGGCGACCCGTAGTTTTCAGGCTCTACGCATTCATGTGAATCAGGAGCTCACTGAGCTCGATAATTTTTTAAGCAAATTCCTTAGTTTTTTAAAGCCCGGAGGCCGCATTGCTATCATCTCGTATCATTCCTTAGAAGACCGCCGCGTCAAACAGTGCTTCCGTCAAGCCAAGCAGCACAAACAACTCGAGTTGATCAGCAAAAAGCCCTTGGTACCCACTGAAGAGGAAATTAACAGCAATCCCCGTGCCCGCTCGGCTAAATTACGTATCGCCATTCGCAGCACACCCAGCGAGGAGTCGTTATGAAATCACGTCGTAAATCTACCCGAGGTACTATGACCCGCATCCGCCGTAAAGGCCGTGCCGGTGCTGCCGTTATCAAAAAGAAACAACGAGTCCGTGATGCCGCCTTAGTTTTATCTATGTTTGTTTTTATTTCATTATTCTGCGTGTGGTCACGTGTAGCCGTGCTACAAACCGGTTATCGTTTACATAACCTGGTTCGTCAGTACCACAAAGCTGAAGATAATTACCGCACTTTGCGACTAGAACTGGCAACATTGAAGTCCCCTCGTCGCTTGGTGCCATTAGCTAAAAAACAATTAAATTTACAACAACCCACCCCGAATCAAGTCGTGATTGTTCCCGAATCGATTCGGATAGCAGAGCAGAGTCGGTAATTGAAAAAAGCCAACCAAACATTACTTGCTAAGAAAAAAAGTGCGGCCGGCATTAAGCGGAGGATGCTTATGATCTTCTTAACCTTTGGATTAAGCTTTGGCATTTTAGGATACCGTGGTGTGCGCTTGCATACCCAACCTGATGACAAGCTACAAAACCTAGCCCAGCGGCAATACACTGAAACAGTCCGACCGCTACCGATTAGAGGAAATATTTATGACCGAAGGGGTCATGAATTAGCTGTCAGTGTTTCTAGTTATTCGCTGGCTGCCCATCCTCACCTCGTCAGCAATAAAAGTCAGCTCGTCAAACGCCTCGCCGGTATCCTCAACATGAAAACCGGCGATCTTAAAAAACGTCTCAACTCAAAAAAGAAATTCGTTTGGATTAAACGCCGCTTAGA
>JAJFLM010000167.1 GCA_021772655.1 Deltaproteobacteria bacterium | reverse complement strand
GTTCTTCTTGCTTGAACGACACACATGTCTTGATCAACTAAGCCCGTTGGACCAGTATCTCCTGTTGGTCCTGTGATATCAGACGTATCACCTGTTGGGCCTGTAAGCCCAGTTGGTCCTGTAGACCCTGTTGGGCCGGTGATATCAGATGTATCGCCTGTAGGGCCTAATGGTCCTATGTCGCCTGTCGGGCCGGTAGGCCCTGTAATGTCAGAAGTATCGCCTGTAGGACCTAATGGTCCTGTGTCGCCTGTGTCACCTGTAGGACCAGTCAATCCTGTTGGCCCGGTTATGTCCGACGTGTCTCCTGTTGGGCCAGTTGGACCTATTGGGCCAGTCTCGCCGGTAGGTCCTGAACAACCTGGAAGTCTTGTATCAACACATAGCTGGACATAATCCATTCTTAATGAATCTGTTTCGCCAGGCCCTGCTTCGCTCGATGTTCTAACTCTTAGGTAGATAATACTACTCACATCGACGTATTCACTTGGCGCACCGAGTCCCCCACCACACCCTATTAATCCAAGAAGAATCTCTGATGCAGGAGGGTCAATGCTTCCAATATTTAATATGTCCCATGTGCTATCACTATCATTCCATATTTCAACAGTTAATGCAGGATCTCCAGAAGTTGGAGAATCTCCAGCCGTGAAACCAACCACTCTTGTTGTGATTTGGGTTATTTGTGTTATGTTACCAATATCAAAGCAATAAAGATTGAATAACCCATCTCCAGATGTTGTTTGTGTAAACACATTTTCTGATGCATCTTCTGCTGCTTCTGTTGAGTATTGTAATGAAGTATATTCAACAGTGTCGCCGTCGGCAATGAAACCGGCTGGTGACAATGCTTCGACGGTTGCAAAATCACCATCATTATGATAGACAATATTAGTTGAGCTAGGAGACGTAACTCCAACAAGATTAAAGCAATCAAATGTTCCTAAGCCTGTTGGGCCTGTAGGGCCTGTTATATCCGAAGTTGCGCCTGTAGGTCCGGTAGGTCCGGTAACTCCAGTAGGGCCTGTGTTTCCTGTTGGTCCGGTATTTCCAGTGTCGCCGGTAGGACCAGTATCTCCGGTAGGGCCTGTATCTCCAGTGACTCCAGTATCGCCTGTTGGTCCAGTCGGACCTGTATTGCCAGTGTCTCCTGTTGGGCCTGTATTGCCAGTATCTCCTGTTGGGCCAGTAACTCCTGTATCACCTGTTGGGCCAGTCGGACCTGTATTGCCGGTATCTCCCGTAGGGCCTGTATCTCCTGTGTCACCTGTAGGTCCGGTATTTCCAGTTACTCCAGTATCACCCGTGGGTCCGGTATCGCCCGTATCACCTGTTGGTCCTATGTTGCCAGTTACTCCAGTATCACCTGTTGGGCCAGTAACTCCTGTGGCGCCAGTGTTTCCTGTTGGTCCTGTTGGTCCTGTCGGTCCCGTAGGTCCTACTGGCGCAATACATATTACAATATTATCGCCGTTTGAGAAGCTTCCACCACCACTGCTTACAAGACTTATAGCAGGATATCTAACATATCCGCCACCAACCAAAACAGAGTCGACATCAACGCTATATAGCGCAAATTTTGAAGCATCGTCGGCATCTTGATATCGAAGATGGCTTCCAGTAACTGCTGTTAGGAGAAAGGCTGAAACGTCAACAGCGTCACTGTTCTCAATATCAATAAATGCTGCTGTTGCTAATTCTTTTGAAGCATTATTTAAACGTGCGTCTCCAGATCCTGGATCTGAATCAGTAGTTGTTGAATCGAAAAGATATGGGGTGCATAGAGCACCATCTCCAACTGGGCCGGTATCTCAAGTTTCTCCTGTTGGGCCTATATCTCCTGTTACTCCAGTATCGCCAGTAGGACCTGTAATATCAGAAGTATCCCCAGTAGGACCTGTTAATCCAGTGAATCCAATAGGGCCGGTAGGTCCTGTAATTGTTGATGTATCTCCTGTAGGGCCGGTTATTCCAGTGTCGCCGGTAGGGCCTGCTATTCCAGTGTCGCCCGTATCTCCTGTAGGGCCGGTTATTCCAGTGTCGCCGGTAGGACCTATTGGTCCCGTATCTCCTGTATCTCCTGTAGGACCTGTGTTGCCGGTAGGACCTGTGTTACCGGTAGGGCCTGTATTTCCTGTCGGTCCGGTATTTCCAGTAGGACCAGTATTTCCAGTAGGGCCTGTATTGCCGGTATCGCCTGTTGGTCCGATATCTCCAGTATCACCTGTTGGTCCGGTAATTGTAGAGGTTGCGCCTGTAGGGCCTGTTGGCCCTGTGACTTCTGGTCCTGTTGCTCCAGTTGGGCCAGAACAACCTGGAAGTCTTGTATCAGTGCAAAGCTTCACATAATCAATATGTAAGCTGTCTAATGATCCAGCATCAACGGCATTTGATATCTTAACCTTTATGTAGATTTTGTTGCTGCCGTTTATAAATTCTTGCGTATTCTCTTTACAACCACATGTGCCGAGTAAAGTCTCGGCCGCAGGAGCGTCGACAGTTCCAACATTGAGCACCTTCCATGTGCCAGCCACATCATTATAGATTTCAACAACAGCTCCAGGTGCTCCCAAAGGCGTGTCGCTATTAGCATGTCCTATGACTCTGGTTGTGATCTGAGAGATATTAGCATTTAGCCCAACATCAAAACAATAGAGACTAAAGAGACCATTACCAGATGTTGCACTACTAAATGCATTTTCTGAAGCATCCTCCGCTGATTCGACAGCATATTGCAGATCTGTGTATTCTGAAGTTCCTGCATCAATAATAAATGCTGCTGGGCTTAATGCATCAATTGTTGCAAAAACCCCTTCATTATGATATGCAACATGTGTTGTGCTTGGTTCCGTTATTCCTACTAAATCAAAACAATCAATTCTTCCAAGTCCAGTCGGTCCTGTTGGGCCCGCAATTGTAGACGTAGCCCCTGTTGGGCCTGTTGGTCCAGTGTCTCCTGTGTTACCAATATTTCCTGTGTTACCAGTTAGACCAGTAGGGCCTGTGATATCAGAAGTTGCACCTGTGGGCCCTGTAATACCTGTGATTCCAGTATTACCTGTAGGTCCTTGAGGTCCTATTAAACCAATTGGTCCTGATGGACCTGTTATACCAGTGCCACCTAATCCTGGAGTTCCTTGGTCGCCTTTATCGCCCGTTAGGCCTGTAGGCCCAGTAATACCCTGGTCACCTTTATCGCCTTTTAGTCCTGTACTACCAGATGGGCCTGTTGGACCCGTAAATCCTGCAGGGCTGCCTGTTTGGCCTGTTGGGCCAACTATTGATGTTAATAGGCCTTCATTTAGATCACATTGTTGATCTAACAATCTTTGAATGTATTCTAACGAAGCTGTTTTCGACAGAGGAGCCACAGAAGTAGGCTCCTCTGGGTCGAGAAGTAGTATTTCGTCTGCTATAATCTTATCTCTCAACTCACAGCCTGCTGAGAAGATAATATCTATAATGTGAAAATGATCTGTCAGATTTACAGTATCAGCCGGTGGAACAACTTGGCCCAGGCCAATAATTGTTACTTCTGCAGTGGCTGAAAGGTTGAGAACAACCAAGTCGGCGCAATCGACGCAATCAATTGACGACATTATTCTCTCCACCTAATAGAAACGACAACAGTAACATCTTGTGTTTTAGCTCCCGCTTCTGTTGCAAAAACCGTTAGATCTTCTAAAGCATCAAAATCGATATCAAGGGTGTTGTCTATTTCTTTAAAAGCAGTTAAACTGAAAGAATTCACGTTTATACCATCGATTCTTATTTCAAAGGTTTTAGAGTCGTTACCGTCTCGGCCGCGTGCTGCCACGCCAACGATAGTCCCGTTTTTACGCATAAGATAAGCTGTTCTATCACCTGCAGAAGCAATCCCTGACGGTCTAAGAAAATTATTGTTAGCGTTATCATGCCCAAGAGTAAAAGTTTCTTCATTTGTGCTCAACCATTTGTCTCTAGTCTTATCTCTAAAATAAAGGCCTTCGCATCCTGGAGTAGTTCTGTTCCATAGGACTGCGCCTGTTATGTTTGCTGGTGCTGTATCACTGCACACGACATTATCAACAGCCCCTATAGCGTCGCAAAAGTTCGTAACTTCGCCTTGATCATCTTTTATCCATAGACAACCATCTTTGGCAAAAACAGCGAGCTTATTTAGATTGGGCTGTGGCGGTTCTTCTGTGCCATCAAATTCACACAGAACAATATGCCTATCTTTCATTAGGACATTTTCAATTGATACACCAGCTTCTGGCGTATTCTCACTGACCATATCCGTTACTACATTACCTGCCATTATTGACATTCCTCTGGTGGACAGTTTCCGGCTGGGTCACATGTTTCTGATTTCAAGCACCCATTTACTATTAACGTATTATTTACTATCACTTTGGTTGCTAAATAATTTTGGTCAATATCGATTTCAGTTGGTTCATCGATATTCCAATTTATTACATAGAGTGCACATTCAGATTCGATCCGAATACCTCCAGCAGGGCATTCTGGATCTCCTACTGGTACATCTATTATCTCTACGCATTCGCCAGCAAGTATCTTTCTCGCTGCGATATCGGCCACAATTTCTATAACATTACGTAGTCTTGTTGTTAGACAACACAACTGAAATTCCTGGTGATTATGGTCCTCAGGCCTAACAGATTGCCTAACGCTTCGTAATCGTTTTTTGTAAGGAAATTCGCATCCTCTAGATGCACCACGAGCTGGCGATCCCATAGCATACTCCTATACTTTATCTAAAGTATATTTGATTTATTTGGCATGCTATGGTGGGTATACAGGAATGGCCCTGAGATTCAGCTATCAGGGCCATTCCTGGGATTTCGTCCCCTTTTAGGATTTTATTAGTCGTTTAATTCTCTATCGATTATGTGGTCGTTATTCGGTCCAGTGTTGATTAGAGTTACTGGTACGCCTGTTGCTTGTTCGACTTGGTCGATAAAGTTTTTGCATTTTGAAGACAACTTTTCAAATGCTGATGCTCCACCACCTAGACCATAACAGCTCCAGTCAATATAATTCATAAACGTTAGAGCAATCTTTGTTGCTCCGTTCATTTCTGCATAGTTCCTAGCCATCATTCCCGAAAAACTAAAAATCCGTCTTGGAAGCTTTGTAACTGTCGTATATTCGCAGAGATTGTGTGGAGCCCCACAGTTGTTACTAACATCCTGCCAATCTAATTCCACAGAGTCTGGGAAAGTTGGACCACTTGTGCCGATCATCTCGCTTGTTGGATCACCATGTTTTTTATATCTGTTTGCAACCCTGATTGGGAATGTTCTCATGACGCCATATACGTCACCAACAGCCCTTGGTGGAATTCCACTCTCGGCCATAAATTGCATTGTGTTTACCATTCTGGATGTAACGTATGGCCAGAACCCGTGAAGTAAGTCAAGACCTGCGCCCTGTGATCCTTCATGTAGAATTGTTCCACCAGTACTGAGCATGTGTTGCATCATGTCTCTTGTATCTGCAAGATACGGCTCTAACCTACGATCGCCACATTTCCCAGCCAAGATCTTGCTGTCTGGATTCCTGATAATTCTCTCAATCATAGCTGCTCCGCAACCTTTTTGAGTAGATCCGATCTTTACTGCGGCAGAAGCTTTGTCTTTATCACCTATGGTGCCATCAGCTTTAGATCCGCCTTTTGCTTCGATCTTTGCATGCTCTTCAGTAATTATTAGAGCATTAGGATTAATAAACAGATCCGTCTCTGTTAATCCCATTTGATCAATCTCATACATTAGACGATCTATTGTAATACCACATCCTCCTGTTAGAATCACAGCTTGTTCGCCGCCGTTTAGCTTTTTGTGTAATGTACAGGCCGGTAGTTGGATTCCTATAAATTGTTCGCCGCTTGCGTCAATGGCTGTATGTCCTGCGTTAGACATGTTACCAGAAGCATACATGTCGATTGCATTCCCGTATTTAGTTGCTAAGTAGTAAGAAATACTACCTTTAGCTGTTGACCCAAATTGTAGATCTATTACAGCGTTCCATTTCCCCGTTTGCATATTTTCCCTTTCTTATACGTTGCCCGGCCTACCAGCTATTGGAGTAGGCTCGGTATTGCTGTAGCCACCAGGATACAGCATGTCTATTGGGCCATGCGGATCGAAGAATGCTACTTGTGCAACCTTCATATTTGGATAGATGATTGTCGGTTTTGTAACTGTCATCTCTAAAGTCCAATGTCCCATAAACCCTAAGTCACCAAATCCTGCAGTGACGTGTATTTCTAAAAAATATCTGCCAGTTGTTGACTTACCTGACAGTTGTGTTATGAAATATGGAGATCCTACGATCTCGTTTGTTGATCCTAAATAGCATTCGCCTGGTCGAAGTAGCCAAGCATTTTCTGCTAGGATTTTACCTTCTTCCCACTCATTGGTTTCTTTGTTTCTCTCGCGAGTCTCTGTCACAGG
>JAJFLM010000166.1 GCA_021772655.1 Deltaproteobacteria bacterium | reverse complement strand
CCTAAAAAAGTTAAATATTTATGGGCAAAATTACCATACAGTAAATATCATAAGTACTTAAAAGTATTCTTTGACAGTGAACAATTAGTTATTTGGAAAAATGTTAAAATATTTATTAATCCATCAACTTCAAGTGATTTTCATATATATTTTTTTAATGTTGTTTCACAAATATACAACTTTTTTATTATACGTAAAATTTATAATAATGTTTAATATTCTCCAAGTGGTGTTGCACGTATTCTACGTCTAAGTTTTCTAACAGCAGTTTCTTTTATTTGTCTAACTCTCTCTCTTGTTAGTTCATACTTCCATCCAATTTCTTCTAAACTTTCTGCTTGATTTCCAAACAATCCAAAATATAGAGTTAAAACTTCTCTTTCTCTGTATTTAAGCTTCCCCATAACTCTCTTAAGTTCTATTTGAAGGTCTCTGTTTTGAAGAGCTCTTGAAATATCATAATCATCATCTCCTGGTAATACTTCTCCCAATGTTCCAGCTTCAGAATCTGTAGTCATTGGTGCATCTAATGAAGAAACAAGTTGACTCTGATATAATATCTCTTCAATTTTATCTGGTGTATATTTTGATAATTCTCCTATAACATCTCCATTAGAATTATATTCTGGGAATTCACCTTTTTTTGAAGATTGGTCCAAAAGATATTCAGATATTTCATATGCGGTTGCAGGTCTTTCAAGGCTTTGAAGTAATTCTGTGTTTGCTTGATTAATTTTGTTTAATACACTAATTTTATTTTGAGGCATTCTTATTTTTCTACCTTCATCTGCAATTGATTGCATGATTGATTGTCTAATCCACCATACAGCATATGATATAAATTTAAACCCTCTAGTCTCATCAAATCTTTCTGCTGCTTTAATTAGTCCTGCATTTCCCTCCTGGACTAAATCTGATAGAGGAGCCTGTCCATTATATTGTTTTGCAACACTAATTACAAATCTAAGGTTTGCACTAATTAATCTATTGCGAGCTTGAATGTCTCCATCTTTAACTTTTTTAGTTAACTCGATTTCTTCTTCTGGAGAAATAACGTCTCCACAGTTAGCTACCTCAGTAAGGTATTTAGCAAATGATTGTGTATCACGGGAAGTGATAGATTTGGTAATCTTTAATTGTCTCATCTCTTAATGTTTTAATTGTTTAGTCTGCTTATGATACGAGAGTAAATAAAAAATGTTTTATAAAATGAAAAAAGTTATCAACATGTTAATAACTTTGAGTTTTTAAAATAAAAAAACCCTGGTTACTATACTTCTCCAGGGTTTTAGTTTTTCGGACCGTTAGGCTGCCATTGCCACAGGGGCAAAAGTAACTGCTTCGGCTCTCTCAGACCCAGCTATCGCTGCAAGTGCAAGAGATTTTTGTGTGTTTTTGTCATTTCTGACTGAGCTGAGATTCTATGACAAACTTCATTGTGATGCAGTCTAAGCCAGACATCCCCATTTTAAATTTTTCTCATCTAAGAGAATCTAGTGGAGATGGTGGGTGTCGAACCCACGTATCTAACATCTAATCCATTGTCGTATAATAAAAGTCTGTCCGAGGACAAGTTATTACTACTGGGCAAATCAATGCTCGTTTGTAAATATACGAAAAAAACTGATAAACGTTACTAAAAAGTAAAAAATGTTAATAACTTTTTATTTGAAGTGTTCTGGATTTTTATCACAGAATTTTAAAAACTCTCTTTCAGACCTTAACATATATTGTTTTAGTACGCTAATTTGTTTAGCTCCATGAAAAAAAGATGAAATCAAAAGAAGTAATATTATGATTCCCATGAATATCGTATAATGGATATTTTCTACTGGAACGAATAGACCAATAATAAACGTAATTGCAAATATAGGGAGCATTAATCCCATAAACATACCTTGCCAATTTTCTTGAATCCTTTCTATATAAAGATTTATAATTGAAGGAAATCTTTGAACTTTTTGGCCATCTATGTATTTGTGTAGTCTCATTTTATTTGTTCTAGGAAAGTGTCTCTTAAATTGTCATAATCAGATTTGTATCCTTTGAGTACACTATAATCATTGATGTGCATTTTACAATGATGTATAAGTGAGGTTCTATCAAGTCCTACAATTTCTGCTATTTCTTCTTGGGTATACTTATAAGGTTCTTTGTTATATACCTCCATAAGAATTACCATCATTATTTTTCTTGCATATACAAGTGGTCTTTTTCTTGATTTTTTGTTAAGCTCTTTGAATTCAACAATATCCATATCATACTTTTCAAGTATATATGGTTTTATTATCTGAAATAGAATTTCTACTTCAGATTTATATTTCTTTAAAAAGCTCATATGATTAAGAAAAAATGTTTGATAAAGGACTACATTCCTCTACTATGAATTTAATTCCAACAATACCATCTATAACTTCAGCTTCAAATCCACCCATTCTAAATATTTTATCTTCTGATTCTACAGCTTTATTCAAACACTCTCTTGCAACATCTGCAATTTCATTAGTATTTGGAACTCTCTTTTCTTTAGTTTCAGAATCACTCCAAGTCCAATTTAGAGCTTTCATAACGGTGTGAATCTTCTTCAAGTTAATATCTTGTAAGATGATTTCAATTTGTTCGCTTTTTTTTG
>JAJFLM010000165.1 GCA_021772655.1 Deltaproteobacteria bacterium | reverse complement strand
GGTTGAACTGTACTAAAATCGCGCGGTAGTGGGTTGTTATTAGCGGGCGATGGTGATGGTTCAATAGATATTGTGCTGAAATCACGAGGCGTGGGATTTATATCTTGACTTGTAGAAGCATCACTTGATGGTACTTGTGATGCTATTGGCGCAGTGGGGGGTGCTACATAGGCTTGTGCTGAACTGACAAGCTGATTTGCCCTAGCTGGTGTAATCCGATCTAAGGTTGCAAGCTGATTTGGGTCAGCCTTAGCAAGTTGCCCCGCAGTTGTGATATTAAGTGTTGCCAGTTGTTCTTGAGTAGACGGTCCTACGCTACGAATAGAGCGAACATTATCGCCAGAGGTATCAATAATCGATGGAGATAGAGGTTCGTGAGTGGATGCTTCAGTAGGTTGTTCTATTGAAGATGGTTGAATTGGGATGGGTTGAATAGATACAGTTGTTGGGTGTGATGTATCTTGAGATTGTCCATTGTCTGGGAAGTATTTCTGGACTAAATCAGAACGACCTGTTGAACCTGGATGGTCTCTTTCCATCTCAGCAAGAAACCGATTTGTTCTTTCATCAGATTGAGTCGGAGAATCAGACAAATTTGATTCTCCGACGGCACTGGTATCTGAAGAAATCGGTGTAGACTCATTCTGATTTGGAATATCATTGTTATGATTCGATAGTCGTTCGTCTTGAGGCATAACAAGGGTTACATTACTATCTGGAGTGGTCGCTTCAGTTAATTGCGGTGTTGGGCTATTCCCGACCAATGCCGACAACCTAGCAATATTAGAATTAAGTGTAGCACTTTCATCATCATCTGAAGCATCAATACGGTTGATTGCATCCTGAGTGAATCCGGCATCATCATCACGTCGCTGACGCAAAGCACGTTGCTCATCTCGCGCCCGTTCTCGATTTTGTGGTTCGTCATCTTGAGAGGTGTACAAACGACTACCATCTTCATAGGTACGTAACCCAACACCATTATCTTGGATACCAAATTCATAAGGTTGTTGTGTAATGGCATCAAGACGGCTATCTGCACCCTGAGTCGCGCGTTGATTTAAGTTTGGTGTTTCATAGTAGTCATCACCATCAGATCGAATGGGTGTGCCAAGTGTAAGGTCGTTAACAGAGTTTTTCCTACCTACCTCTGTGGGGTTTTCCTCATCGTCACTCTGATTAGTTCGACCTAATGTGTACCCTCCAACAGGTCCAAGGTAAGATGCCATTGATCCCTGTGCGACTTGCTGGGCAACACCTCCGATAGCTGTATCGCTTCCAAAGGTTTGCGCCGCATAATAGGCTTTTTGACCCACTTCGGGACCTAAAGCACTACCTAAAGCCTGTGCTGCTGTTCCACCACCAAGAAGCGTTGCTCCACCCGTTGCATATGCACCCGCAAGTTGAGTAACCGTTCCTGCTGCATCCAGATTACCACCTGTCACTGCGCCTAATGATCCCATCAGACCATTAAGCGATTTTAGAATTGCACTAATTGCACCTAAGAGCAGGACAGTGACAAGAATGATACCAATAAAACCGACACCCAAGAGCAAAATACCATTGCCAGTTGCGCCTGCAACAGAAACAAATGCCATAACCAAGGCTAGCAATAAAGATGTGATAATCGACTGAATAAATAACCCGAGAATGACATCAAAGACAGCCCATGTCACACTTTCTGTTTTCTTAAAAAATGCAAATAAGATGGCAATAAAGAAAGATGCAAAGCCAATGCCAAAAGCAATCGTAAGAAGGAGCTGCACAATTTGCTCAAGCATTCCAAAGAGCGACACCACAATTCCGCTGAGTGCCCGCCAGATGCCAGCCGCCGCCGAATCTAAACTGGACTGCCTCTCTTCGTTTGTCATGCCAGGATATAAAAAACCATGCTGGGTAAGATCAAAATATTCACCTGCCGTATACCATCGAGTCGGTAAAGCTCCTGTACTTCCATCTGGCATAAGAAATGTTAGGCAACCCGTTGTTCGTAGAACATCACAGCCATCTGCATTCAGATAGGCTAATCCAATATCTAATCCATCAATCGCGGTATCAAAAGATAAGAATGCTCCGAAGTTGTTGGTGGGTGGACTGATATTTAAATCGCCTGCATCACCAATATCCCCGAGACCTTCAATTGAGCCACTACCGCTGGTTAAATCCGTAAATGTGGTTGCAAAAAATGCGCCACCCAGCTCGCGTCTCATTTGTTCAAATCCAAGATAGAGTTCAGGTCCAAACTGAAACCACATCAGGGCAACAAACATCCAAGTGAGAGCAGAGCGAAACTCAACCACTTGGAAGACACCAAAAACGCCTAGCAAGTAAGTGATGGCAAGTGTGAGCATCGCGAGTGTAAATACTGGCAAGAGTAAGCTGTCGGTTGCGTTACCGACTGATTCCAATAAAGGCTGGAACATGGATTCACTTAACCATGAGGTAATCGTCAATAAATAATATCCCACAATGAGCAGTGCCTGATTGATGCCCCAGAGAATGACGGAGATAAAATAAAGAATTGAGAAAAGAGCCTGCTGTACAGGAACAATAACACCGTCAAGCATCTTGATTCACCTTTCAAATCTACGTATGAATTACCTCAATAGCTGGAAGTCAATGACACCTGTAACTATCAATACAACAAATATGACAACAACAAGTGCAATCGGTACAAGACAACCTGGACTCATTAGCTTGTTAGATAGCTTCATTCCCTGTTGGAACAGCAATACAAGAATTGCACCTAAAATTAGACCGAATAACAAATCATTGGAGACAAGCATATTTCACCTTTTATCAATCAATTACACTG
>JAJFLM010000164.1 GCA_021772655.1 Deltaproteobacteria bacterium | reverse complement strand
GTGTTCGAGGATCTTTCCCAAGTCCGCAGATAAGCTATCAAGTTCAGACTCACTCAACTTCAATCGCGCCAGCACGGCGACCCGCTGGACTTCGTCACGCGTCAATTCGGCGGCCATAATCGTGTTCAGTCATGCAAGAATCAGCAAGGAGCGCGCAACACCAAACCGACGGCTTACCGTCGGGGCATTGCGCGGATTGAAAGCGAGCAGAGGGAATCCGGCATTAACTCTCGGGAACCGTGAACGGTTTGCGCACGACCGCTTTTTGAATGCGACCGCTGCGGATGCATTGCACACAGACCCGTTTGGTCACCGTGCTGCCACCTTCTTGCACGCGGATTTTTTGCAAATTCGGCTTAAACAACCGGCGGGAAATCCCGGTGGTTTGGCGTCCGTTTCCACCCAAGTATTTCGGTTTACCGCGTTGTTGCACCGAATTGCCTTTCTGGGCGGTCTTGCCGCAGACCTGACAACTCCCACTCATAACGATTCCTCAGCTTGTATTTTTTTGAGAATCAATTGGCGAAGGGCCTAGTATAGTCGTGCGCAACCTGAATGCAAGCGGGGCGTTCGGCTCTGATTTCAGTTCGCTGAAAGACAGCAGTGAGGCACTGCTGTTTGAGAAATTTTCTATCTCAAAACTCAATTCCGCCCTGTTATTCCCTAATACCAGAGGTTCGATCAATTGCCGGTCACATTTTCTTAAAATTAGTGTTGCCTGATTTTGATCCGCCCTATATAAACCTACGTACACATATACAAATGTAACCCAACCTGCTCGGTTTAGCGGAAATGTGCCGAGCGACATGAATTGCAATATTTGCGAAGTGCATTGCAAGACCTCCTGAACCCATCACTTGAGATAATGGCTGCTGAGAAATTCTTTGTTTTTTCCGACGGCACAAACCGTTTCTTAACAATCAGTTGTATTGTCTCAGTTGCGGTTCAGGAAATGGGATGAACTCCTCTGGCACGCAGTTCGCTTAAGCAACTCAATCTCTGAAGCGGAAGTCTGATTGGGGCTTCCAACCTGATCTTTGTTGTCATGCGTTATCAATAACGCAATCCACCATGATAGGAGGGGAGCGATGCTCGTATTAGCCAGAAAACGGAATGAAGCAATACACATTGGCAATGACATTGTCGTCAAAGTGATCCAATGCGGACGAGGAACGGTCCGGTTGGGAATCGAAGCACCGGCGAACGTCCGCGTCTTGCGGGCTGAACTGGCCGAGACAATGTCGGAACATCAACTGATGCCGACCCCCACGGCTTCTCTGACAATGGCTGAAGTGCAAAGCGTGGCATGATCATCATGTCATGCATCATCAATAGATAGCAGCGGCGACGCCCCCTGGGAATCTTGACCCAGAAGCACCCCATTTGGTTTTCCCATGGCGTCGTCGTTTGCTCTTTTTTTGAAGCTGTATAACCCAAAAATCATCGAGCAGCTTACAAATCGGCTTTTGAGACGCTCAATAGCAATTGCCAAAGGGAACATGTTCCCGGCAACCGCAATCTCGGCAATACCAGTAGTAGACGTCATCAAAATAGACATGATGGTCGTTAATATCATCGACTGCTTGGTAATAAGCATTGCTAATTGGCCCGCTGCTACAACCGGGTAACAAACCCACCACAGCGATTCCCAGCATCAAAACCCACGCGCGACACATGGTACGGTCCCCCAAAAATACGATGGCGCATCTCCTGGGGGATAATATCGACCCTAACGGTTAAGCGGCTTGATGTCGTTTTGAGCGACTCCAGATCCATCTGCACCACTCACCGGCTTTAAGGTCACCGACTTTAAGAGCGCAAAGTCGCCACTATTTCCGCGGGTTATCGCAATTCTCGCTGCGAATTGCCTATTTGAAGCGGGATATCGCCCAGCCGATCAGCACAATTGCGATGCTAACGTGCGCGTAGTCGATTAACGTCATCGTATGCCAAGCATTTAGTCCTTGTGCTACACAATGATCGGCCCAAGAGTTCATCTACAACCCCAGCGTTCTAACGGAGAAAAAATCCGGCTCTTGGTAACTCTAGCTTATAAAACCCAGCGACAGATTTGAAAAAATCGAGATTTTGTCCTCGCAGCCGCTCAGCCTCATCTGAGACAGTCGCCTATGGCCGGGACAAAAGGTTGCTTATGCAGATCTCACCACAGCTTTGCGTCCCATCTCATCATAGAGATCTGCTGAGAAGCATCGTAGGAATTACAGCGAAAATACCGGGGTACTATTGAACGGGTTGTACGCGAGAAGCCGCCCCCCGTGAGGGTGAACTGGGTAACATTGACAATTTGCGAGGCAGGCACTAACCTCACCATCAACCGATGTCGATGACCAGTTTAGTCTTATGAGATAACTTGCCGGTGGAAATCGCAGGCAGGAATCACTCGCAGGACGTGCCCCTGGTCAACCAAGCGCTGTACTCCGCATCGCAGCGTCTCCGTGAATAACACAGCAAATACCCGACTTCGCCCCAGCGAGATTCTGTTATGCATCCCATGTTTGTCCGGCGCGCAAGTTTAGTGATTTTCGGCCTCTGCTTTGCTTCTTCCACTGCACTGGCCCAAAGCCCCGGCTGGGCTGAGGCGATGTTTGAGAAAACCAGCCATGATTTCGGATTCGTCGCTCGCGGCGCCGATGCCTCCTATCGCTTCAAAATCACCAATAAATACCCCCAGCAAGTCCACATCGCCAACACGCGAACCACCTGCGGTTGCACCGCAGCGCGTCCCAGCAAGGACCTACTGGAAAGCGGAGAGACGGCCTACATCGAAGTCACGATGGACACCCGTAAGTTCACCCGCAAAAAAGACTCCAACTTGATCGTCACCTTTGACGCTCCCTCTTACGCAGAAGTCAAACTGCCGATCTCCGCCTACATTCGCACCGACGTTGTGCTGACGCCCGGCATGGTCAATTTCGGGACGCTCGGCAAAGGGACGGAATCACACAAAACAATCGGTATCGCCTACGCCGGTCGCGAAGACTGGAAAATTACCAAGGTCGAAACGAAAAACCCGCACATGACGGCAAAAGTCGTTGAAAAGAGCCGGGAGAACGGTCGGATCAATTACGATCTGGTGGTGGACCTCAAAGGAGACGCTCCCGTCGGCGACCTGCGTAATCAATTGATTCTGTTCACCGACGACGCCAAAAGTCCGCGCGTTCCCGTATTGGTCGAAGGGCGTGTCGAAGCAGAAATCACCATCAACCCGCGTTCGGTCTCGTTCGGTGTCTTGACTGCCGGAGATAGCAAAACTGTCAATATTGTACTGCGAGGCCGCAAACCGTTTGAGATTGAAAAAATTGAAAGCGAATCGGGCAATTCCGCCTACGAAGTGCGGCTGCCCAAGACAACAAAGCCGGTTCATGTCCTGCCGCTGTCGGTGAAAGCTCCCGACAAGTCAGGAAAGTTTGCCGAGCATTTCACTGTGACGATCAAAGGCATGAAGGAGCCGCTGGAATTTACTGCCCGGGGCGAAGTCGTACCGACAACCGCCGGCAAGTGAAACACACGACACACTAATAACCGTCGGCTTAGTTGCTGATGGAACACTACAGAGAATTTTACGAAGACAACTTTGTTGCTGCTTTGATTCCGCGGGACGACGGAGAGGGACTCTCCGGGTGGTCCGTCCCGATCGGTTTTCAATCGATAACAACGCCCCGCCAATTTGGCGGGGCGTTGTCTGTTTGATGCCCGCATAATTCACCAGCGCCCCTTTGCCAGACAGGGTGCCACTGGTCGGCTTGTCCCAATCTGGTTCGACACGATTCTTGACAAGATTTGAGTGGAATTGAAATTGCCACCCTCAATCGTGCGGTGCCAACAGCGATCATTTGCTGCTGTAACACATGTCGCCGTGTTTGCTTGCCAACGGGGGGCGTCGTTCGTTGAGCTGTTAACCCGGTTCACCGGGTTTTCCCCGCGCAGCGGTCTTAGCCCCGTCATTTATGACGGGGTGGTAAACGGAATTGTGTCCCGCAGCCTCGTTCACGAGGCTTCTCGCTGTTTGGGCTTCAGCCGAGATCGCGTTGGCTCAAGCCGCCACAGCGAGAATCCCAGTAAACGAGGTTCAGTTCGTCAATCGCAACGATAACCCACCATAAATGGTGGGCCTATGACCCGCTTACAACGGGGGAAGTCCCGTGAAACGGGACTCAGAATCTGAACGCATGCACGACGATCATCGACAACTAACCCCCAGTAGAGACCGGCAGTTGACGCACCGGTGAAATCATGGCGAAAATTCTGTGCCGAACAGGATTGCAGCTTGTCCGCCAGTGTGCTGTGTAGTTCCGATTCGACCAATGATTCGCATGCTGTCGATCGCAAGCACGACGACGCTCAATTGCGGCGGTGGGTCCAAAATCAGCGATGCTGTCTGTTTTCACACACCTAACGGTTCACGTGGTCGGGCAAACCACTCCCGCTTGAAAATACAGATCGCTCTGTGGCCCATCGAAAAGTCGATATTAAATGTCTA
>JAJFLM010000163.1 GCA_021772655.1 Deltaproteobacteria bacterium | reverse complement strand
GCTGGCGGCCTACCTGGTGCGGCCCGGCCAACGCGGGTTCGACCTGGCGGATCTGGCCCTGCGTTACCTGCGTCGGGAGCTGCGCGCGGAGAGCGAGTCCGACAACGGCCAGCTCTCGCTGCTGGGCGGGGAAGAGGAGGCGGACGCGCAGCGTGCGGCCGCGGAGATCCTGCGGGCGCGGGCTATCGGGCAGCTGGCCGACGCGCTGGACACCGAGCTGGGCCGGCTCGGCGGCGCGGAGCTGCTGTCCGAACTGGAGCTGCCGCTGCTCGGGGTGTTGGCGGACCTGGAGTCGGCCGGGATCGCGGTCGACGGCGACGCACTCGCCGCACTGGAGGCCGATTTCGCCGCCCAGGTCAAGCAGGCCGCCCAGGACGCCTACGCGCAGATCGGCAAGGAGATCAACCTCGGGTCGCCGAAGCAGCTGCAGGTCGTGCTGTTCGACGAGCTGGGCATGCCGAAGACCAAGCGCACCAAGACCGGCTACACCACCGACGCCGACGCGCTGCAGAGCCTCTACGAGCAGACCGGGCACCAGTTCCTCGCCCATCTGCTCACCCACCGGGACGCCACCCGGCTGAAGGTCACCGTCGACGGGCTGCTCAAGTCGGTGGCCGACGACGGTCGGATCCACACCACCTACAGCCAGACCATCGCGGCCACCGGCCGGTTGTCCTCCACCGACCCGAACCTGCAGAACGTGCCGATCCGTACCGCCGCCGGCCGGCGGATCCGGGAGACGTTCGTCGTGGGTCGAGCCGGCGCATCGGCGGGCGGGCAGCCCTACGCCGAGCTGATGACCGCCGACTACAGCCAGATCGAGATGCGGATCATGGCGCACCTGTCCCGCGACGACGCGCTGATCGAGGCATTCCGTTCCCGGCACGACTTCCACGCCGAGACCGCCGCGCGGGTGTTCGGCTGTGAGCCCACCGAGGTCAGTCACGAGCAGCGCGCCAAGATCAAGGCGATGAACTACGGACTGGCCTACGGGCTGTCGGCGTTCGGGCTGTCCGGCCAGTTGCGGATCTCCACCGAGGAGGCCCGGGGCCTGATGGACGAGTACTTCGCCCGCTTCGGCGGGGTGCGGGACTACCTGCGCTCCCTGGTCGAGCAGGCCCGTAAGGACGGCTACACCGAGACCATCCTCGGCCGCCGCCGTTGGCTGCCCGACCTGACCAGCGACAACCGGCAGCGCCGGGAGATGGCCGAGCGGATGGCGCTCAACGCCCCGATCCAGGGCAGCGCGGCGGACATCATCAAGGTGGCCATGTTGCGGGTGCGCAAGGCGCTGGGCGAGGTCGGGCTGCGCTCCCGGATGCTGTTGCAGGTGCACGACGAGCTGGTCCTGGAGATCGCCGAGGGCGAGCGGGCGGCCGCCGAGGAGTTGGTGTGCGCCGAGATGGGCGCGGCCCACCAACTCGAGGTGCCGCTGGAGGTGTCGGTCGGGTTCGGCCGCAGCTGGGACGACGCGGCGCACTGACCCAGGCGGTCGGCCCCCCACGGACGGTGACCACTCAGAGAGCGAGAACCGCGTCGTACACCTGGCTGGCGGTGGCCGAGACGTTGGCACGACCGGCGGGATACCCGATCGTCGGCGGCTGCCGGCTGAGCACGGCGACGAGGTAGCGATGGTTTGGCCCCAGGGTGCCCGTCGAGTGCAGGTACATGTCGGCGCGGGTGGTCATCCAGCCCTGCTTGGCCGCGACCTCCGGCGCCCGGCGAACGCTGAGCAAGCCGAATGTCTGGTCGAAACCGTCCGCACCAGAGCCGGCCGCCGCCGTCAGCGCGGACATGATCAGCTCTCTGGCGGCCGGGCTCATCGAGGTGAGGACGTACCGGTAGGTGGCCACCACGTCGCGTGCCGAGATCAGTGTCTCGCCCCACTGGCCGCTCCGGGTCGGTGGGCGGGTGTCGCGCAACCCGGCCAGCGCGGTCACCTCGGCGACCAGCGACGGGCCGTCGAACGTGACCCAGAGCTGATTCATCGTCGGGTCGTCGCTGGCGGCCAGCGACCGCCAGATGTCCGTGCGAAGGGGCTCGTCCAGCGTGACGACGCCGCTGTCCACCCGGCTCAGGATCCCCACTGCGGTGAGCAGCTTGACCACCGACGCGGAGTAGAATGGCTCGGCGGCGTTCGCCCTGAGAATCGGCAGGCCGCTGACCCGGTCGAGCACGGCGACCCCGTAGGTGCCCGGCCCGGCGGGTTCGATTCCGCCGGCCACGGGGAAGCCGGGTGACCCGGCACCCGCGGCGGACAGCGGCCCGGACCCGACCGGGCCGCCGGACCCGACCGATGCGCCGGTGAGCGCCACGAACACCAACAAGGCCGTCACGACCGCGAGGACGACCGTCCGCCGCGACGGTGGTGACATGGCGTTCGGCGCACTGACCCGCATACTCACTCAGACGAGTGAGCGGCTTCCGTTGTTCGCGCCGCAACGGACCTCACAGCCTGCTGACAGCAAGCCACAGCGGACATTCAGGATCCGGCCGGCCTGTCGGGCTTGCGGCAGCAGAAGATGGCGGTGCCGGGGAACAATGCCCCGCGCAGCGGGGACCACTGACCCCACGTCGCGGTCAGCCCCTGGGGCCATTCCGGTTCCACCAGGTCGGTCAGCTCCAGGCCGGCCCCCACCAGATCGCGGATCCGGTCGCCCAGGGTGCGGTGGTGCTCGACATAGGTCGGCCGCCCCGCCGCGTCCACCTCGACGTAGGGGGTGCGGTCGAAGTACGACAAGGAGATCGTCAGCCCGGCCTCGCCGGGGTCGTCGGGAAACATCCAGCGCATCGGGTGCATGACGGCGAAGACCCAGCGGCCGCCCGGGCGCAACACCCGGGCCACCTCGGCCATCACCGCTGCCGGGTCGGCCACGAACGGCACCGCGCCGAATGCCGAGCAGGCCAGGTCGAAGCTCGCGTCCTGGAACGGCAGCTGCGCGGCACCGGCCTGCACCAGTGGCACCGCCACCCCGGTGTGCTCGGCGAGCGCCCGGGCGTGCCGCAGCATTCCGCCGGACAGATCGAGGCCGACCGGGTGTGCGCCCTGCCGTGCGAGCCACCGCGAGCAGGACGCCGCGCCGCAACCCACCTCCAGGACCCGCGCGCCGCGCAAGGCGTCGGCCGGGCCCAGTAGCCGCGCGTCGGCCTCACGCAGCGCCTCGGGACACCACACGAAATCCTCGGCACCGAGGAACTCGCCGTGTTCGGCCTGGTAGTCGTCGGCGTCCGCGTCCCACCACGCCCGGTTCGCCCGCACGGACTCCCGGGCACCGACCGGTCCGGGCCGCACCTCGAACGTGCCGAGGGCGTGCTCGGCCGCCGCGTGTTCCATGGCGGGATCCTGACCCCTTCGTTCCGGGCGCACGGTGGGGGGCCGCCGTTGCTCACTCGTTCGACTGACGCGTAGCATGGTAGGGCACGGGTCACGTGCTGCGAGCACGTCGACGCTTCGTCAGGGCGATCGTCTATCAACGACTGTCTTCCATCGGGGCCTAGACGGCAGCCACCTCCCGAGCGTCGTCAGCGTCCCTGCCCGCCTCTTTCTATCCGTACCGGAGCAACCCACCGTATGTCCACCGACACCACCACCGTCCC
This sequence comes from Deltaproteobacteria bacterium, assembly GCA_021772655.1. Classification (GTDB taxonomy): domain Bacteria; phylum UBA10199; class UBA10199; order 2-02-FULL-50-16; family JAJFLM01; genus JAJFLM01. The sequence continues at coordinate 825 of JAJFLM010000163.1, read as the reverse complement.
GACCACCCCTCAGGTCGCCGTCAACGACATCGGGACGGAGGAGGATTTCCTCGCCGCCATTGATCAGACGATCAAGTACTTCAATGACGGGGACATCGTTGAGGGCACCATCGTCAAGGTCGATCGGGACGAGGTTCTTCTCGACATCGGCTACAAGACCGAGGGCGTCATTCCCTCGCGTGAGCTGTCCATCAAGCACGACGTCGACCCCGCCGAGGTCGTCAAGGTGGGTGAGTTCGTCGAGGCCCTGGTTCTCCAGAAGGAGGACAAGGAGGGTCGGCTGATCCTGTCCAAGAAGCGCGCGCAGTACGAGCGCGCCTGGGGCACGATCGAGGCCCTCAAGGAGGCCGACGAGCCGGTCGAGGGCACCGTCATCGAGGTGGTCAAGGGCGGCCTGATCCTGGACATCGGACTGCGTGGCTTCCTGCCGGCGTCGCTGGTGGAGATGCGCCGGGTCCGCGATCTTCAGCCGTACGTCGGCCGCAAGATCGAAGCCAAGATCATCGAGCTGGACAAGAACCGCAACAACGTGGTCCTGTCCCGCCGCGCCTGGCTGGAGCAGACCCAGTCCGAGGTACGCAGCGAGTTCCTCAACCAGCTGGCCAAGGGTCAGGTCCGCAAGGGCCAGGTCTCCTCGGTGGTCAACTTTGGTGCGTTCGTCGACCTCGGCGGCGTGGACGGTCTGGTGCACGTCTCCGAGCTGTCCTGGAAGCACATCGACCACCCCAGCGAGGTCGTCGAGGTCGGCCAGGAGGTCACCGTCGAGGTGCTCGACGTCGACCTCGACCGCGAGCGCGTGTCGCTGTCGCTGAAGGCCACCCAGGA
>JAJFLM010000162.1 GCA_021772655.1 Deltaproteobacteria bacterium | reverse complement strand
CACAGGTTACTAACCCGCCAATCGATCCTCTGCGGGAAAACATCGTCATGTCGCTGACCACTAATTTCGGTCGGTTTCGTAACGTCTTTGATGAAATCCCAGAACACGCAGCGAAAGTAACCACTGACACTCCGGTACTCTCTCGACGAGCCTTTCAGCAGATGTGTGCGCTTGATCACCTCGGTATTTCCGCGGAGACAATCGACCTGAATTATCGGCCTCTCAACGACGGCAGCGTTCTTCAACATGTCATAGAAGGTATCTGTAATCGATCAGAAGAGGTAATTCGGGCCGGCAAAACAATTATTATTCTTAGCGACCGCAACCTGGATCGTGAACAGATTCCGGTACCTGCTTTGATGGCCACGGGTGCAGTTCATCACCACCTGACCCGGCTCGGTATTCGCGGCGATGCTCAGTTGGTCGTTGAAACCGGCAGCGCCCGCGATCCCCACCAAATCGCAACGCTGATCGGTTTTGGTGCCACCGCTGTTTATCCATTCCTGGCGCTGGCGGCGGTGGAACAGATTGCTGAAGGCGAGCGGAAAGATCCACAGACAGCCTGTGCCAATTACATCAAAGGCATCAACAAGGCGCTTTACAAAATAATGTCCAAAATGGGCATTTCGACCATTGCCAGTTATCGTGGTGGCCAGCTATTCGAAGCGGTAGGCATCCATGACGAGGTCATTAACCCCTGTTTTGAAGGCGTCACCAGTCGTATTGGCGGCAGCCGCTTTATCGACTTTGAAAACGACCAGCGCCATCTGGCCCGCAACGCCTGGAAACCCCGCAAGGTCGTCGAACAGGGTGGCCTGTTGAAATACGTTCATGGTGGCGAGTACCACGCCTACAACCCGGACATTATCCGTGCGCTCCACGGTGCCGTGCGCACTGGCGAGCAGCGCTATTACGATGAGTTCGCCAGCCTTGTGAACCACCGCCCGCCCGCAACTATGCGCGATTTGATTGGCATTAGCAGCGATCAAACGCCGATTCCGTTAAGTGAAGTCGAGCCGCTAGATACCATTATTCAACGGTTTGATAGCGCTGGTATGTCCCTTGGCGCATTATCACCCGAGGCCCACGAGTCATTAGCCATCGCGATGAACCGTCTCGGTGGAAGATCCAATTCCGGCGAAGGCGGTGAGAGCATTGATCGTTACGGCAATGAACGCACCTCGAAGATAAAACAGGTGGCGTCTGGCCGATTTGGAGTGACGCCCCACTATCTGGTCAACGCAGAAGTGCTGCAGATCAAAATTGCCCAGGGGGCCAAACCCGGCGAAGGTGGTCAACTCCCAGGCGACAAGGTTAACGATCTGATCGCTACCCTGCGTTATACCCGGCCGGGGGTCACCCTGATTTCACCGCCGCCGCATCATGACATTTACTCCATTGAAGATCTCGCCCAGCTGATTTTTGACCTCAAACAGGTTAATCCGCAGGCACTGGTATCGGTCAAATTGGTGGCCCAGGCTGGTATCGGCACCATTGCTGCCGGTGTTGCCAAAGCCTACGCTGATCTGATCACTATTTCCGGTTACGATGGTGGTACTGCAGCCAGTCCGCTGACCTCGGTCAAATATGCCGGTATTCCGTTTGAGATGGGCCTGGCAGAAACCCACCAGACCCTGCGAATGAACGACCTGCGCGACAAGGTCCGTATTCAGGCCGATGGCGGCATGAAGACCGGTCTCGATGTCATCAAAGCGGCATTGCTTGGCGCCGAGAGCTTCGGTTTTGGTACGGCGCCCATGGTCGCTCTGGGCTGCAAATACCTGCGTATCTGTCATCTCAACAATTGTGCCACTGGCGTCGCCACCCAGAACGACGAATTACGCAAAGAGCACTACCATGGCCTGCCGGAAATGGTCGAGGCTTACTTCCGCTTCGTTATTGAAGAGACCCGCCAGATCATGGCCAGCCTTGGTATTTCCACCATGGAAGCGCTGATTGGCCGTACCGACCTGCTGCAGCTGCTGCCCGGCGAGACCGACAAACAGAGTCATCTCGATCTGTCATCCGTGCTGGCAGTCGATGAATCGGCCTTTGGCAAACCGCAGTTCTGTAGCTCACCCCGCAACGAACCTTTTGATAAAGGTGAAAAAGCCGAGCAGATGGTTAACGACACCCTGCAGGCAATTGATAATAAACTGGGTGGTATTTTTAACTATGAAGTGCAGAACATTGACCGCTCCATTGGCGCGCGTATTTCTGGCGAAATTGCCAAACGGTATGGCAATCTGGGCATGGCTGACAGCCCCATTACCCTGAAACTACGCGGCACAGCGGGACAGAGTCTTGGTGTCTGGAATGCTGGTGGATTGAATCTGGAACTCGAAGGTGATGCTAACGATTATGTTGGCAAAGGCATGGCCGGAGGCCAACTGGTGCTCTATCCTCCGCGGGCCAGTCTGTTCAAATGCCATCAAACCACAATCATGGGCAACACCTGTCTTTACGGCGCTACCGGCGGCACCCTGTATGCAGCAGGGCTGGCGGGTGAGCGCTTCGGTGTACGCAACTCCGGAGCTCGTGCGGTGGTCGAAGGCGTCGGCGATCATGGATGTGAAT
>JAJFLM010000161.1 GCA_021772655.1 Deltaproteobacteria bacterium | reverse complement strand
CGGTTTAGACGGTGGTTCGACTTCTTCCAAAGCGGTGTTAGTAGATGAAGAAGGTGAAATTATCATCAAGGCTTACCAGCTCTCTAAAGGAAATCCGATTCAGGATACCAAAGAGATCCTCAAGCAAATGAGAGAGGCCATTACGGACCAAGGGGCTACCTTAGAAGTATTGGGTTTTGGGGCGACTGGCTATGCAGCTGACGTACTTGAGTCCGCCGTTAAGTCGGACGTCAACATTGTTGAAACTGTCGCCCATATGATGAGCGCGGTCCACTTCTTTGGTGAAGAGATTGATGTCATCTGTGACATCGGTGGCCAAGATATCAAAGTCTTATTCATGCATAATGGTGACATTAAAAACTTTAAGCTATCCAATCAATGTTCCGCGGGTAATGGCATGTTACTCCAAGCCATGGCCGATCAATTTGGCGTTGATGTGCGTGACTACGCAGATGTAGCTTTCGGCGCTGACCTCGCCCCCAAATTTTCTTACGGGTGTGCCGTCTTCTTAGATAGTGATCGCGTTAATTTCCAAAAAGAAGGTTTTGCGAAAGAAGAATTATTAGCCGGCCTCGCCCAAGTCTTACCGAAAAATGTTTGGCAATACGTGGTGCAAATCCCGCGGATGGCTGAGCTGGGTCGTCGCTTTGTTTTACAAGGCGGTACACAATACAACTTGGCTGCGGTTAAAGCCCAAGTAGATTATATTAAAGAACGTGTTCCTGGCGCTGAAGTCATGGTTCACCCTCACTGTGGTGAAGCTGGCGCTATCGGTGCTGCCATGGAAACCCGTCGCGTCGTCCAACGTCGCGGTTATTCGACCTTCATTGGTTTGGATGCCGGTGTCGATTTAGATTATATTAGTCGCAATGACGAAAGCACAGTGTGTCACTTCTGTCCGAATAACTGTAGTCGTACCTTTATTGATACGAAAACACCGGATGGTGAAACAGCCCGTTATATCTCTGGCTTTAGTTGTGAAAAAGGCACCGTGGAATCCAAAGAGGAAATGGTCAATCTGTCTAAGAAACGGAATGAACTGAAAAAAGAATTCCCGAACTTAGTTGATTATGAAGCAAAGGCTTTATTCCGCACTTATAATAAAGAGCCAATGCCCGAGCATGGGGATGATTACGAAGATATTAAAGTTAAGAGAACCTTATTAGGTAATGTGAAACGTATCCCTTACACGCGTAAGTTTCAGCGCTCTTCTAATGAAGCCTGGGCAAAACGTAAAGATTTTCGGGTTGCGATCCCGCGGGTATTAAATATTTGGCATACGGCTCCTATTTGGCGTGCCTATTTTGAAACCTTAGGTGTCCCCGCACAAAATGTGGTGTGGTCTGATTATACCTCAGAAGAAATGTGGCAAGAAGGCGGCAAGTATGGTTCGATTGATCCTTGCTATCCGTCAAAAGTAGCCCAAGCACATATCCATAACATTCTCTTTCACAAACATACGGAAGAAAAGCCGGTGAACTACCTCTTCTTCCCTTGCTTGACGCACGTGGATTCCTACATGACTCATGTTGTTGATACGGCATGTTGTCCGATTGTCACCGGAGCCCCTGAAGTCATGAAGGCCGCGTTTACCAAAGAGAATGATTTCTTTGCCGAACGCAATATGACTTATTTTGATCCCGCGATGACATTAAATGAGCCTACCTTGTTCAAGAAACAGATGTTTGAAGCTTTTGAACCTATTCTAGGTATGACCGAAGATGAAAGTGACTTTGCTGTTGATCAGGGTTGGCGCGCATTGAAATTAGTAGATCAAGATCTACAAGATAAAGGTCGCGGACTACTCGACTGGTCAGAAGAACATGGCAAAATGGCCCTTCTTATGGTGGGACGTCCCTACCATTTAGATCCAGGTTTGAATCACGATGTCTTAGACGAGTTTCAAGTCTTAGGCTATCCTGTCCTTTCCATGCGCTCAATTCCAAAAGACCCTGAGTACCTTGAGCGATTCTTTGGTAAAGAAATTGAAGCTGGCACCATTGAGTCAGCCTTAGAAGTTCGCGATATTTGGCCTGAAAACTATAGTGCCAATAGTGCTCAAAAAGTCTGGTCTGTTAAGTTTGCGGCCCATCATCCTAACTTAGCAGTACTCGACCTCTCTAGTTTTAAATGTGGCCATGATGCCCCTACTTACGGCATCGTTGATAAACTAGTCAGCACCAGCAACACGCCCTATTCTGCTTTACATGATATTGATGCCAACAAGCCAGGGGGGTCTATCAAGATTCGTGTGAAGACCTATAGTCATTCGCTATCGCTTCGCGAAGAGATTTTAGAAGATTTAAAAAAGAAGGAAAACGAACTGCAGCGCCGCCTCAATGAAAAGCGCCGCGAACTCGGAATGGATGTTGTTTCAGAAAACGGTCTTGCTACTCCGCAGACTGAATCAGCAGAATTACCTGTTTATAACGCAAAGGAGGATAACTATGCCATCTCAGCCTAATGGTAATACAGCCGAAGCTCTGCCTAATTATGAGGACGAGTTAGCAAGATTTGAAGCCGAAGAACGGAAACGTCTCGGCCTCGATAAAATAGCAGCCAAAGAACAATGGAAAGATACCATTAACCAGGATTTCTTTGAAGACCAGCGGGACCATACCACTATTTTGGTATCGGGCCTGACCATGGCACACGATAATTTCGTGCAAGCCGGTCTCTCAGGTCTGGGTTACAAGATTAAAGCTCTTGATTGCCCTGACAATGAGGCGCTGCAATTTGGTAAAGAATTCGGTAACCGTGGTCAATGCAACCCCACTTATTTCACCGTTGGTAACTTAGTGAAGTATTTGGTCAAGCTGCGTGATGAACAAGGGATGAGTACCGAAGACATTCTTGAAAACCATGTGTTCTTAACGGCTGGTGCCTGTGGCCCTTGCCGTTTTGGGATGTACGTCACTGAATACCGCAAGGCCCTCAACGATGCGGGCTTTGAAGGTTTTCGCGTCATGTTATTTGATGCTAACGGTGGTATGTCTCAAGCTACGGGACGCGGAGTCGGTCTTAAAATGGACCGTGCTTTCTTCGTGACCTTAGGCAAAGCGATCTTAGCGGGTGATGCCTTGAATGCGATCATGTACCGCATCCGTCCTTACGAAGTTGAGGAAGGCAGCACCGACAAAGCCATTGAAGATTGTCGCGAGTATATTATGGAGGCCTTAAGTAATAAGAAATCCATCTATCGCGCACTGTGGAAATGCCGTAAGCGTTTTCAACAAGTTAAAGTCGACCGCACCATGGTCAAACCTAAGGTCACCATTATTGGTGAGTTCTGGGCGATGACGACTGAAGGTGAAGGTAACTACCGCCTGCAGCGCTTCTTAGAACAAGAAGGTGCTGAAGTAGATATTCAGCTGATTACTGGCTGGATTCTCTACAACATCTGGCAAGGCCGCGTGGATACCCGTGCCCGGATGCGCTTAAAGCATGCTGACATGGATGCCCGCAAAGGCTTAAAAACCACTGAAACCGCCAAGAAATTTGCGATTCTTAAGATTGCTGAATGGGCCTTAAAAGGCACCTTCTACAGTTTCGCAAAGGTCCTTGGTCTGGGTGGCTATCACTTACCTGATATGGTCGAAAATGCTGATCTGGCCTCTGAACACTACAACAATGAATTACGTGGTGGTGAAGGTCACATGGAAGTCGGGAAATTGATTCAAACCGTCATCCATAATAAAGCTCACATGGTCCTCTCAGTGAAACCTTTTGGTTGCATGCCTTCTTCAGGCGTTTCCGATGGGGTTCAAAGTATCATCACTGAGAAATACCCAGAAGCCATCTTCCTCCCTATCGAAACAACTGGGGACGGAGCGGTCAATGTGTATAGTCGGGTTCAGATGATGCTGTTCAAGGCGAAACGTGCGGCGGAACAAGAGTATGAAAACTTACTCAAGGAAAAAGGTCTCACCACAGATCAAGTGAAAGCACTCATTGAGAAGAACAGTCGCTTAAGTAAGACTACCCATTACAGCCCTCATAAGGCTGCGGGGACGGCGGCTAACTTCTTGCATGAAGCGGCTTAAATAATATTTGCGTTATAAACTAGGCTACAAAAAAGCCGGCCCGAAAGGGTCGGCTTTTTAATCTGATCCCGAAAAACTAGAGAAAAGCTTTCCACTTTCGAGCTTCCAAACACTTTGAAGGGACGTGTGACATAATTTTTAAAATTGCAGCCTGAGAAGTCTAAAGCGTGCTTACTTGCCCCCCATAAAAGCGGAAGACTCAAAAAATTCAACATCTTCTAGTGAGTCCAGCCAATAGCCAGAACTAATCACTTCAGCGCTGACCTTATTTTCGGACTTGTTTTCAAGTTTTAAACACCATAAAATTTTATCAGCTTCCTCATCTGAATAGCTTCTGAGTTGATCGCCGTACAAGCGTAATAAAACAGCACCCTCATTCATACCATCAGCTAAGATTCTCAGGACTAAACTTTCATTAAAGTTTCTGATTAAATCTTGTCTGGCAAGGTCGTTTTTTGAGGATACTTCAAAAGTCAGTCTAACAGCATCCGGCTTTGGAAACTGGCCTGGAAAAACCGAGTACAAAAGACTGCCAACATTAAATAATTCCTCATGCAATGAAGGGTCAGAATATTCCTCCCAAAGTTTTTCATCTTGCATTTCAACTGAAATATTTTTTAGTTGCCCATCTTTTAAAAGGCTGCTCATCCTGTATTTAAGAACATAATAGGACGCTTCTTCCGGTTTTAAGTCTTGAAGAGACATTAAACACATTTCTTTTAAATCAGCAGCCGACATGTCTTTTCGATCAAAAAATTCTAGAACATCTAATAATGCTTCATAATTCTTAGTGGACCACGCTCCGTCGATTTCCAAAAGGTTCGTAAAAGATTGAATTTTAACTTCAAATAAACTTTTCATAATTTAGGGCATTTCATAAAAATCGTGGCATGAGAGTAGACTTATTTGCATTTTCAGAAAAATCATCGCCAGAATCGTTGTCTACAAAATCTAGAGTCTGTATCATCTGGCTTCTCTCATAAAAGCACTCTTGTGGCCAGGTCAAATCCTGAAAATTATTTAGATTGTGGGATTGAGGACAGCATGTTAGCCCTAAACTAAGCTCTCCTATCTGAATCAACTTGGGAGGGGTCCCTTAACTTAAATGGCTTCTTCGAAAAAAAATCGATGATTCTTATTTGAATTGAATGAACGCGGCTAAACTTGAGCTTGAAGATATTGGACAAGCCCCATCAACAAATTTCGCTACGAAAGCGAAATTATAAAACAGAAAGGAAAGTATGAAACTTGCCATTCTATCTCGCGAACCAAAGACCTATAGCACAAGGCGTCTAAAAGAGGCCGCTAAAAAAAAGGGGCATACTGTAAAAGTCCTAAACACATTGAAATTTGCCATTGACCTCGAGATGGGATATCCGGATCTTTATTTTAAGCAGAAAAAACTTAGCCAATATGATGCTGTGCTGCCTAGGGTTGGCGCCTCATTAACCTATTATGGAACAGCGGTTGTACGACAATTTCAGCAAATGGGTGTCTATTGCGTCAACACCGCTGATGGGATATTAAACTCAAGAGATAAACTTCGCAGTTTTCAGATTCTAAGCAAGTATCATATTGGTATCCCTCCGACAGCGTTTGTAAGAGATAAAAAAGATGTGCTCCCGGCTATAGAAAGAGTGGGTGGTGCCCCCGTTATCATCAAACTTTTAGAAGGAACGCAGGGAATTGGCGTGTTACTGGCTGATACCCTATCCACGGCAACATCGATAATGGAACTATTGCAAAGTCAAAAACAAAATGTTCTGGTTCAAAAGTTTGTTGCCGAAAGTAAAGGGAAAGACCTTCGAGCCATTGTTGTAGGAGACCGGGTCGTGGCTGCCATGAGAAGGGTCGCAAAAGGCCAGGAATTTAGAAGCAATGTACACCGTGGCGGAATGACTGAGGCTATTGAACTAGATGACGTTTATAAGGAGACGGCAATAAGAGCATCACAAATAATGGGCTTGGGAATTTCGGGCGTCGATATGCTTGAGGGGAAAGATGGCCCACAAATCATGGAAGTTAATTCATCTCCTGGATTAGAGGGGATAGAAAGTTCTACTAAACTCGATGTTGCAGGTGCGATGATTGATTACATCGCAGCCAAGGTTGATTTTCCAGAAATTGACCTTAGACAGAGACTGACAGTCAGTAAAGGGTATGGTGTTACAGAACTTTTCATGCCGAAAGGGTCAGAATACATAGGGAAAACAATTCTTGACTCCGGCCTAAGAGAAAAAGATATTAATGTATTGACCCTACATACGGAGGGTAAAGTTATTCCAAACCCACGCTCCGATCGAATAATAAAAGCCGATGATAAACTTTTATGCTTTGGAAAGCTAGAGTCCATGAAAGAATTAATCCCAGAGAAAACGCGAAAAAGAAGACGTCCAAAAATGCAACAGTTAAGCAAAGCTGATTTAGAAGTTGTAAAAACTGCAGAGAAATAGCTCGTAATATGACAAACAAGATATTTACAAAAAAGAATCATCGCTCTCTAAAAATAGGGAAAGAATGCATTTTACCTGGGGAGAGAAAAAAATTTCAGCTCGAGGTAGCTTCGTTGTATGATTACACAAAATTAAATATTCCCATTGAAGTCATTCGAGGAAAAGAAGATGGCCCAACGTTGTTTATTAGTGCGGCCATTCATGGAGATGAAATTAATGGTGTAGAAATTATTAAGCGATTATTGCGGCGATCAATTTTAAAAAGAATTAAAGGCTCATTAATAGTGGTTCCTGTTGTCAACATCTTTGGTTTTAATACAAAGTCTCGCTATTTGCCAGATAGAAGAGACTTAAATAGATGTTTTCCTGGCGATAGTAAGGGGTCATTAGGGGCAAGAATAGCAAATATTTTTATGAAAGAAATTGTGAGCAAATGCACTCATGGCATTGATCTTCATACAGGAGCTATCCATAGAACCAACTTGCCTCAAATTAGGGCCTGCTTAGACGACCCTACTACAAAAGAACTGGCACATAATTTTGGGGTGCCCGTGGTGATTCATTCTCAACTGCGAGATGGATCATTAAGGGAAGCCGCTAGAAAAAGAAAGGTGAGTACCCTACTTTTTGAAGGAGGCGAAGCTCTCCGTTTTGAAGAAGGTGTAATTAAAGCTGGGTTGAACGGATGTCTATCTGTGATGAGACAGATAGGGATGACTCCTCAAACCAAGGCTAATCCAACGAAGACTCCTGGAAAAATTTATGTCGCCCAACAAAGTTATTGGGTTCGAGCTTCCCACAGTGGTTCTTTTCGAGCTATTAAAAAAATTGGTGATCATATTCAAGATAATGAAACGATTGCTATTATTTCTGATCCATTCGGTTGTGAACCTTACGAAATTAAAGCTAAGGAAGGTGGCATTATCATTGGCATGAGCACGATACCACTTGTTAACAAAGGCGATGCAATGGCACACATAGCGACTTTTAAAAACACAAAAAGAGTAAAAGAAGCCATAGGGCTACACGATGAATCGATATATTAGAATCGATTATAGTCCCTCACCTAGTAACTTGACATGTTAAAGAGATTAAAAAGTAATTTCTGCTTTTAATTTGTCCCGCATAATTTTTATAATTTCATTTTGATCTTCTGCAGAAGGTAATCCCCAGCCATCCTCTTTTTGCATCTCATGTGAGTAAAGAAACAAAAAGTGTAGCCAATCCTAAAAAACTAAGAAACCCCATGACATCAGTAACAGTAGTCAAAATGACAGAAGAAGATTGAGCCGGATCCTTTCCAAGTGCAGTAAGAATCATAGGGATTCCAGCACCAGATATCGATGCTATGATCATCGATGCAACCATTGCAACGGTCATCACCATTCCAAGAGGAAGGCTTTCGCTCCAAAAGTAGACCGAAGCTCCAGTAACCACAGCTATAGCCAATCCATTAATGAACCCAACTCGAAGCTCCTTGAATAAAACTTTCATCCACTGACGTGTTCTCACCTCTCTTAGAGCGAGTCCCCTCATGGCCACCGCCATTGCCTGTGCGCCCGTATTTCCAGACTGCCCAGCCACGACAGGTAGTAGCACCGCTAACGCTGTCACTTTGGCAATGGTTCCCTCAAAAAAACCTACGACTGCCGATGCAATGAAGGCCGTTAGAAGGTTGATAAAAAGCCAAGGGAGTCTCTTCCCAACCGAGAAAAGGGGTGGTGATAAAGTCTTCTCCGAAGGGCTTGCTCCCCCCATTGAAGCCATCACCGAAATCGCCTGATTCTGGACTGCTTTCACGAGACTCGCATAGCGAATCGCTCCTAACAGGGTTCCGTCCACATGGGTAACAGGCAAAACGGTTGTTTTAAATGTTTCAAAAGCATCTGTGACTTCCTCTTTGGGAGAAAGGGCATTTACCGAAGGAAAATCCTTGTGCATGATCCGCTCAATTCTATCCTCATCCTCGGAGGAGAATAATTTATGAAGTGGAACATAGCCAACAAGTTTGCCATCAAGATCAGTAACGAAAATTTCCCGTGAGCTTGATTTTACCTTGCGAAAGGAAGTGATCACTGATTTTACAGACTCGGATGGTCGACAAGAGCGAACTCCAGTATCCATCAGTGCCCCTGCCGAATTAGCTGGGTATACGGATAATTCTTTAATATCTTTAACTTCAGACGGTGTCAGTAATTTAAGCTTTTGATCCATTCTACTTGAATCTGATTTAGAGAGTAGATGGGCCGCTCGCACGGGATCTAACAAAGCATAGACTCGTAAGAATAATTGATCAGGTAGAAGGCAAAGTACTTGTGAAGCTATTTCTGTATTTAGTCGGTTAACAACACTTGCTACAGTTTGAGCAGGCAAATTTTCTATTGAGTCAACGATGTCGTTTGAAGAAAACTCTTCAAGGCAAGAAGTAGATTTTTCAGGAAATGACCTGAAGAACTCACCAAGTAATTGAATTTCCGTTTGCGATACATTAGCCAAGGCTCATTTCCTTTCGTCTAAACCGAGCGCAGAAAAGGTGCCTGTCACAGCTATTTGAAGTACTTCTCCAATTGCCGCACCCGCTTTCACAATTTCGGTATTGCTTGAATCTGGAACCTTTGTTCCAGATAGAGCTTCTTCGATAGCCTTGCGGCGAATAACCCCAAGCAATCTGTTTTTTGAGTCGGTTACCGGAAGTGAGTCCCATTCCTTCCATTTTGAATCTGCAAACGCTTCTCTCATATTGCGTTCAGCCTTTAATGAGGTTGGATTTGATGTCATCAATTCTGAAACCATCGATTCTTTTTCACAATAAAAAGCGTCTTTAAATGGTAAAACACCCAATAGACATTCATCTCCATCAACTACATAAACGTATCTACTGTACCGATTTTTTTTCTTTCGTAGCAATTTAAGGAGTTCTTTCACCGTAATATTTTCTCTCACTGAAAAAGGAATAGGATTCATGATGCTGCCCACACTGTGATCAAGAAAAGTGAGCAATTTCTTCAGAGGAATAACACATTCTTTTTTCATCTTTAAAAATAAACTCTCCATTTTCACTTTTCGACTTGGGTCGCCCTGTATCAAGAAGCGTGCTGTTGCTGCAATTTTATTAGGTGATAATTGTTCCATAATCTCCACAAGCTGCTTTTCCTCGATGTTATTAAAAATCTCTGCCAAAACTGAAACTGGAAATAGGCTTAAGCAATTTGTTAGATGCTGCGTGGGGACTTTATTGAGGATGTCGACAATTCCAGAGGTTTGTGTCTTCATCAGTATAAGGGAGGCACTCTCCGGGTGATCAACCAGGTATCTAGAAATCAATTTATGTCTTGCAATTTGTGTAGCCATAGGAGTCTCTTCAATTCAATACAATAGTAACTTCCTGCCTAAACCGATTACCGGGTACGTTAATCCGTCCTTTTTCGTTACTGAGAGAAACGTAAGTGGGTCCTATTGCTTCAACCACGCCGCTCACGCCCAGCACCTCGACTTTTTGACCTACCTTCAAAAGACGACCGATTTGATAGCAAGATAAGATATCCGAAATACTCGATTTTGCGCCAAGAGCAAGCATCAACGCCACCCCACCACTGGTCACTCCGGCCACGACCGTGAGGAGCGTCACAACAAGGCCCATATCAATTCCTGCCTGCTCCAGAGCGACCAAAGCACTGATAGTAAAGGCGGCCCAGGCCAAACTATTGCTTGCTATTCTAGAATGTGAGAAATCAGTACGGCTCAGCGTTCGATTGACAAAAACGATGAGGAAGTCTTTAAGCTTCCACCCCAAAAATAGGATGACAAGAGCGACAACGATGCTGGGTAAATTCTTAGCCAAACCTTGAAACCAGCTTGACATGACTTCCAACCCCATCTTTTTGAGAATGGTTGTAAATGTCAGAAATACAACAACAAAGAAAACAATTTTTCCTCCCCCGATCGAGCAAGACTGAACAGTTTCTATAAAGCCAGGTCGATTTGAAATTCTTTCCGGAAGAACCTTGAGGCTCCAGCGAACAACAATTGCGGTAAACCACTTTAGCGAGTAAGCGAGCACAATTCCGATAACCAAAACCACCAAAGCTGAAACTAAGTCTGGAATGAATTTAATCATCTCGCTTTTAAGTTCAGAAAGGATTTTTACAATATCAGTAACAGTTGCGCTCGTATTTTGATCCATGGGTTTTGCCCACCTTTCACTAATTATCTCTATATCAATCTTAAGATTATGCAAAGGCCTATCTCTCTGCAGAATTACGTCAAAAATGTCTTATAACCCTTTAATTGTCTTAAATTATTGAATAGATTACATTTCTCACTTGATGGGTACAAGGAAGCATAGATTGGGAACATAAAATGAATCTATATTGGATTGGAATTATAATTTGCTTGATACATTTTGCCATTTTTTCTGGGTTGAATCTTGGTTTTTTTGGTTTGAGTCGACTTCGACTTGCAGTACAAGCAGAAACAGAAAATGCAGATGCTCAAAGAATATTAAATTGGAATCACTTTTTTAGGTGAAATTGTTCCACAAGCCTACTTGGTAAAGAACTCTTTGAAAGCGAGTGTCGTACTCGCACCTATTATTCGGTTTTATCAAATTATTCTTTATCCAATTGTAAAGACAACCGCATTATTATTAGCCAATGGCAATAGCCTAAAGGCGAGACATCTTCATTTTCTTTACTTCCTGATACCGAAAACAATCCGTCGTATGATCATTCACCATGCCCGCCGCTTGCATATGTGCGTACAGAATCGTCGAACCCACAAACTTGAAACCCCGTTTCTTCATGTCTTTGCTCCAGGCATCTGAAATAGCGGTCGTCGCAGGCACTTGCTTTAAACTCTTCCACTTATTCTGAATAGGCTGGCCCTCAACAAAAAACCAATTATATTTCGCAAAGCTACCAAACTCTTTTTGCACTTGTAAGAAACACTTCGCATTGGCCACCGCTGCGTTTACTTTCAAACGATTTCGGATAATTCCTGGATCTTGTAGTAATTTTTCAATCTTCTTCTCAGTAAAACGTGCGACTTTCTGCGGGTCAAACTCAGCAAAGAGTTTTCGGTAATTCTCACGCTTCTTCAAAACTGTTAGCCAACTTAGGCCGGCCTGTGCTCCTTCCAGAATCAGAAATTCAAATAATCTTTGATCATCTACAACGGGAACACCCCATTCTTTGTCATGGTACTCAATATATAAGGGGTCTTCATTTAACCAAGCGCAGCGTTTTTTAGACATTCAAGCCAGCCTTTAAAGCCGGTAATAACTCTGAGTCAGCCACCGCATGCAGAACAAGCTGATATATTTCTTCAATCATAGCAGTGCGCTGTAATTCTTCGGTCCCCAACAAGGATTGATAGAGCACTTCTTTCACACTACCGAATAGAGAGATAGATAATACTTTATTGTTTGCCTGACGTACAAAACCCATCTCTTGCCCCTGCTTCAAACCTCGCTGAATCAAATCCAGTAATTGGCCATAAAAGACACGCAGGCGCTCGTCTTGTTCTTGGTCAGTCCCCACTGCAGCATTTACCAAGAGTTGAGCTAGCATGGGTTGATCCAACAACAAGCCCATCACCCGACCTATATTCCCTTTGATTTGATCAGGAATCTGATCTACCGCTTCACGGGGCAGGCTTCGCACCTCAGCCTGCACCTTTTCAAAGAGCTCTTCCATAATGGCATCAAAGATTTCTCGTTTGCCTTTAAAGTGAAGATAGAAAGTCCCGCGCGCGACACCCGCGTGCTCGATAATGTCACTGACTTGGGCCTGGTGATAACCCTTAGAACCAAAGGACTCAATCGCCGCGTCTAAGAGCTGACGGCGGCGGGCTTCTTTTGATAAAGGCTTCGACATAGGCGGCAGGTGTGGCATTCCCTTAAGGTCCTGTCAAACCTTGCCTTGTAAGCGTGCTTAATATAAAGAAGTTTAATGCTCAACCAAGTGCTGATAATTGGCGTGGGTGGCGGATTAGGGGCCATGAGTCGCTTTTTACTCTCGTCATGGGTGCACCAAAGAATCGGAACCCAATTTCCCTTTGGCACCCTCACCGCCAATGTGCTGGGTTGCCTCGCAATTGGCTGCTTGGCAAGCCTTTCCCACGACCGCTGGCATCTGGATACCCACCTCTATGGCTTATTAATCATTGGTTTTCTCGGGGCCTTCACCACATTTTCTACCTTTACACTCGAAACCTGGCGCCTCTTTGAAAGTGGGGCTTTACTGCATGCCAGCGCTAATATACTCGTCAGTCTACTCGCCTGTTTCTTAGGACTGAGCTTGGGGATTGGCTTAGCAAAAGTCATCAACGGGGGGCTCTCTTAATGGATTTTATCAAACACCATCTCATCCTCGCGATTGTTTTTCTGACTGGCGCCGCGGTTTTAGTCGTCGAAGTCGTCGCCACACGTATCTTAGCCCCCTACTTTGGTAACACGATTTTTTCTTTTTCAAGTATCTTAGGGGTTATCTTAGCGGCCTTGAGCTGTGGTTACTATTGGGGCGGTTGGCTGGCCGATCGTAAAGCTAGTTATACGCGTTTTTTTATGCTGATCTTCTTTGGAGGGCTAAGTGTCTTTATTCTAAAGATTATTATGCATTGGTTTCTGCCAAGCTATGGTTATGAACTTTCGATGATCTCAGGCCCATTGATTACGTCCCTGCTGTTATTTTTTATCCCTGGATTATTATTAGGTACCCTCTCTCCTTTTGCCATTCAACTGCTACATCTCCAAGAAGGCCATAATGCCGTCGGAAAAACCTCTGGGAAAATCTTTTTTTGGTCTACTGTTGGTAGCATTACCGGAAGTATTGGCAGTGGTTTTCTACTGATTCCTCACTTTGGCGTAAAGCAAATTATTTTAGGTGTCGCATTCTTTTTAATGATTTTAGGCGCCCTGGGCACCTTGCTAACTTCCAAAAAAAAAGTCCGGCATAGCCTTGCCATCATCTTATTAAGTATCATTACCAGCTTGGCTTATGCCATCACACCTGATGGCACCCCTGCTGACGTTATTTTCAGTAAAGACGGTACCTATGAACAAATTTCCGTCATTGAACGTGATTACAAGGGGCGCCCTATTCACTTATTACTACAAGATCTAAGCAGTAATAGCGGCACCTATCTTGATACGGGTGAAATGATCTTTGAATACCCACAGTACTACAGTCTTTATGAATTGTTTGTTCCTAAAATGAAGCGATTTCTGATGATTGGTGGGGGCGCTTATAATGTTCCTAAAGAATTACTCGCCGAAAACCCACAGGTTCATATTGATGTCGCTGAAATTGAAGCGGAATTATTTCCCATTGCTCAAAAGTATTTTGGTTTAGTGCCCAATGATAAATTAACCAACTATTTTACAGATGGGCGTCGCTTCCTTCATACTACAAAACATAAATATGAGATGATTTTTAGTGACGTTTATTACTCCTTTGCGGCTGTCCCCATGCACTGTTCTACTTTGGAGTTCTTTCAAGCAGCCAATGAACGCCTGCATGACGGGGGTATTTTTATGGCCAATTTTGTCGGCAGTCTGGATCCAGCAGCTAGCCCCATGATCTTTGCGACTATCAAGACTCTCAAGCAAGTTTTCCCACAAATCTACGTTTTTGCCGTGAAGGAACCCCGTACAGATATCCCACAAAATTTTATTTTAGTGGGACATAAATCTACTCAGCGAATAGATTTGACCTTACCGACACAGGCCAAAGACCCTTATAAGGTTCTCAAGAATTTGGCTCAACACGAAATGACGATTGATGAAGCAGATTTAGAAAATGTCCCCATATTGACAGATAATTATGCCCCCGTAGAATTTCTCTTGGCGAGTGTCTTAAAACAATATGATAACTTTATTCGGACAAAGATACCGGAATCATAGTCTGTTTATATATTACCATGACGGATATCTTCACCTTCTACCATAAAGGTAATCGCCTCACCAATATTTGTTGCATGATCAGCAATGCGTTCTAAATGACGAGAAACCATCAGCAAACGAATCGCACGCTCCGCCGTTTCAGGACGCTCTTTGATTACAGTCGTTAAATCATCAAAGATTTTCCCGCACAAGTCATCGACTACGTCATCAATAGACCCCATCATTTTTCCTGTTACCACATCACGCTTTACAAAAGCATCCAGGGCTTGCTTCACCATGGCCTGAGTTTTCTCGGCCATCAGTGGGAGATCCACATAAGGTTTAATCGGCTCTTCTTGGTTCAGTTTAATCGCCTGCTCACTGATATTGACCGCCAAATCCCCCATCCGCTCTAAATCTGTATTGATTTTCAAACCAGCTGCGACAAAACGTAGGTCAGAAGCTGCCGGTTGATACAAGGCCAACAACTGAACACAAATCTCATCGATCTCAACCTCTAGCTGATTGACTTGATTTTCTTGCTCCAACACTTCATTGGCAAGATGAGTATCACGCTTGACTAAGGCCTTAACACAGCGAGCAATCATATCTTCAACCAAGCTACCCATCTTTAGGATATCTGCCTGCAGGCTTTTCAATTGATCACTAAATTGCTTATCTGTATGCTTCATTAACCGAACCTCCCAGTAATATACTCTTCTGTTTGCTTCTCTTTTGGATTGGTAAACAGTGTTTTGGTATCGCCGTATTCTATCAGCTTCCCCATATAAAGAAAGGCTGTTAAATCAGAAACCCGCGCCGCTTGCTGCATATTATGTGTCACGATTAAAATAGTGAACTGTTCTTTAAGCTGATGAATCAACTGTTCAATCTTAGCTGTCGCAATAGGATCCAAAGCGGAACAAGGCTCATCCATTAATATGACCTCAGGTTGTGTCGCAATGGCACGGGCAATGCAGAGTCGCTGCATCTGACCACCAGAAAGCCCTAAGGCACTGTCATTGAGACGATCGCTCACCTCATCCCAGAGAGCCGCCTGTTTCAAACTAAGCTCAACAATCTCATCTAGCTTTTTACGGTTGTTTTCTCCGGCAATACGCAAACCAAAAACAACGTTCTCATAAATGCTTTTTGAAAAAGGATTCGATTTTTGAAAGACCATCCCCACACGCTTGCGCAAACC
>JAJFLM010000017.1 GCA_021772655.1 Deltaproteobacteria bacterium | reverse complement strand
CCATAGGGGATGGCGAGCATCACAACAAATGTTTGAGTCAGTGATTCAAAGGTAATCAATAGAATAAGAAAAATAAGCACGGCGGCTGCAATGAAAGCCCTTAAGAGGCTCTGCATAGATTCTTGGGTGTCTTCCGCTTCACCTCCATAGGTAATCGTATAGCCAGGGTATTGAGAGGGGAGGCTCTTAAAGGCCTTTTCTAATTTGCGATTGACTTCAATGGCGGTGGTTATTTCCTCATTAATGTTGGCTGTGACCGTCACGACACGTTTGCCGTCAAAATGTCGGATCAATCCGATGCCTGGGCTCGATTTAAGTGCCGCCACCTTATCTAGTGACACAAGGTTGCCGCGCTGATTTAAGATTTTGAGCCGCGTTAATTCTTCTTTATTATAGCGAGACTCTTCTGGGAGTCTGACCACCACATCAATTTCTTCATCGGCCTTGCGGATGAGCGTTGCAGGCATGCCTTCAAAAGCTTGCCGGACAGTGAGGGCGATATCACGATAGGTGAGGCCAGCTCGGTAGGCGGCATTAACATCGACATCAACCAGCAGCTCACCTTTGCCTGCTTCATAGTCATCTTTGATATCATTAACGCCTTCATAGTCTTTTAAGACGACTTGAAACTTCTCAGCTATTTCATTGAGAACCGAGAAGTCATCGCCACGTATTCTTACGGCGACTGGTTTGCCCACGGGTGGCCCAGGGCGTACCGGATCAATACTTAATTTTTGAAAGCCTTCAATAGATTGTAACTTGGGGCGCAGTGCTTCCATGATGGCATCGGCTTCGCGCTCGCGCTCTGTTTCAGGCGTTAAGAAGACTTGAATCTGTGCCAAATGTGAACCCCGTGAAGTAAAGGGATCGCCAGGGTCATTCTGCATGATGCCGATTTGTGTGACATAGTGCTCTAATTCTTCTTTTGGCAATTGCCTGACAAACTTCTCGAGCGGTACAATAAGTTTTTCAGTTGCTTCTAATGAACTGCCAATCTCAGTTTCAGCGCGGAGGAAAAAAGATTCAATGCCCTTTGCGGGAAAGAGAATAAAACGCATTCCTAATATAGCCCAAATAAAAGCGATCGCGGTGATGCCTAAAGCAATGCCCGATGTTTTATAGGGATGTCTTAAACAAAATTTGATGGATTTCAGATAACGGGCTTGGACGCGATCAAATACGTCGTGAGACTTTTTCTTTTTATAGCTGGAGCTAGCGCCTTCGCGTCGGGGTTTACTCAAATCAGAAATATGCGAAGGGAGAATGACCAAAGCTTCAATAAGTGAGGCGGCAAGCGTCACCATCACAACTTTGGGGATGTCACTGATAAATTTACCAAAAATGCCGGTCATGAATAACAAGGGTAAGAAGGCAATGATGGTCGTCAAAACAACGGACACGACGGCTCTGGCAACTTCCGAGCTGCCGCGAATAGCGGCTTCACGATAAGAGAGTCCACTTTCAAGGTGACGGGCAATATTTTCCGCGACGACCAAGTCCTCATCGACAAGCATGCCTAAGACCATGATCAAGCCAAACATCGAGATGAGATTGATACTGATGCCGAAAAAATGCATGGCGGCAAAGGCGGTTAACAGCGCAATGGGCATCCCCATGGCGGCACCGAGCGCCACACTAGTGGAGAGAAAATAGATGATGGGAATCATCACCAGAATCAGCCCAATCCACCCGTTGGAGGTCAAAACCCGTAGGCGTCGCTTGATATAATAAGAGACATCATTGACTAAGGCGATGTTGAGCGCTGGTGTATTATTCTGTTTGAACTCATCAATGATTTTTTCGACTTCGGTCATTAGACGGATAGCATCCGCTTTATCTTTTTTGATGATCAATAAATTGATGGCGCGGGAACCATCGGTACGGTTCAAAACTTTGAGTTCTTCAAAGTTATTGCGTACGGTTGAAATATCACTAACTTTAATGCCGGTGCCTTCATCATTGCTCCTCACGATGACCTCTTTGACATCATCGATAGTCTCTAGTTCACCGCTGGTACGGATAATCTTCTCATCGCGGAGACTTTTGAGTAAGCCACCAGGTACATTGACGTTGTGGGCCGCGAGGGCGTTTATGACTTGGCCGAGGCTAACTTGGTATTGATTGATTTTTGCTGGATCGACTTCAACCCATATTTCAGGGTCGCGCATGCCTTTTCTTTCGATGCTGGCGACATCGGGCTGGTCGAGCAGAACGGTTTCCAAATTCAGGGCGAGTTGTCTCAGCGTGGCTTCGTGCATGTCACCGGACAGTGAAACCTCTACCAGTGGGGTGTTGCGCACTTGGATTTCTTTAACATCTGGATCGTCGCGCAAATCTTCAGGGAGGTTTTCTGCTTCTTCGACGGCTCGCTGAATATCTGTTACGACTCTTGCCTTATCAGGGGCATCGGGATTCAATTTAAGAATGATTAACGAGAGACCTTCTAATGAAACCGAACCCATTTCATCGATATCATCGACTTCCTTGATTTCTCGTTCCAGTGGGATAGTGATGCGTTTTTCAATAACATCCGGAGAGGCCCCTGGGTAGTCTGTGCGCACTGTTACGATATCAAAAGAAAAATTAGGGAAGGCTTCGCGTTCGATGCTGACGAGGGCAAAGATGCCGATCAACACTAGAAAAATAGAGAGAGAGTTTACGACCAGAGAATTTTTGACCGAATATTCAGATATATTCATGGCAAGAGAGTGTTCTGGGCCAGGTCAAGACCGAGTACAGCTAATCT
>JAJFLM010000160.1 GCA_021772655.1 Deltaproteobacteria bacterium | reverse complement strand
GCCAGAGAGGGCATCCATTTTAAAGGCAAACTCAGGGGCGACACCGCCGGCATGGGCAATCCAGGGGCCCAATGATTGTGTGATGGCTCCGCCATGCAGTTGTAGTAAATGTTGAGCGGTTAAGAAGCCTGCACCCGCAACTGTTGCGCAGCCGATGATAGCCGCTAAGACGCGCGGAATCCGTGAACCCAAGAGGGCCAAGATAAGAAATCCAGCAAGCGGTAATAAACAAATCTGTGCGAGCATCTTAGTCTTTCAATCCTTCGAGTGCATCTGGGTTGAGGCCCGGGTTGCTGCGATAAATCCGCAAGAACAAGGCCAAGCCAATGCCGACTTCAATCGCGGCCATCACTAATAAAAAGAGCACCATAATCTGGCCGTCGGCTTGGCCCCATTTGGCACTCGCGCCGACAAATAATAAAGCAATGCCGTTGAGCATAATTTCAACGCCGATCAAAATAAAAATCAGATTCTTGCGGGCCAAAATGCCTGTCAGCCCAATCATAAAGAGCGTGAGCGACAAGCCAAGCAAATGAGTGGTGGGTAAGGAGATCAAACTCATGAAGTTTCCTCCTTATTTGCCAGATGGAAGGCCCCAATGAGCCCCACTAATAAAAACAACGCGACTAAGTGCAAGGTGTAGGCATATTTTCCGAAGAAGACTTTTCCTAAAGTAGCTACATCCACAGCCTGTAAACTTAAAGTTTGGGTGTCGTATTGTAATAACAAAGTAAATTGGCTCGCTAAGACGCCAGCAAGTACGACGGGAAAAAACCAACCCGCCTTTTTTAAACCATGGGAGTCGGCCGGTGGGTTGATCATCATGATGACGAATAAAAAGAGGATCACAATAGCACCGGCATACACAATAATTTCAAGGGCGGCGATAAAGGGGGCTCCCAATTGGAAAAACATCAAGGCGAGGGCTAAGAGCACGACAATTAAATAGAGGACGCCATGCATGGCTTCTTTGCGGGTGATCGCCATTAAAGCCGAGAAGATGGCAATGGCGGCGCTACTGTAAAACAGAATCGTCATCATGGCAGCAAACTCCTGATATCCACGGGGGGCAATTCTTTTTCGCCTTCCCCTTTACCCTTAACATTCGTGGCGAGCCCTGCCACCTTATAGAAGTTATAACCAGGTTGTTTGCCAGGGCCATCAATGAGCAGATCTTCTTTTTCATAAACCAGCTGGTTGCGGTCATATTCACCTAATTCAAAGTCAGGAGTGAGCTGAATCGCATAGGTGGGACAGGCTTCTTCGCAGAGCCCACAGAAAATACAGCGAGAGAAATTAATCTGGAACCAATCTGGATAACGACGTTTATCTTCCTCGCGCTCAGTGGCTTCTAAGGCAATACAATCGACAGGACAAACAACGGCGCAGAGATAGCACGCAACACAGCGTTCTTCACCGTCGGGATCTTTCGTCAAAACAATCCGGCCGCGATAGCGCGGTGGCAGAATGGGTCTTTGCTCCGGGTACTGCACTGTATCTGCACGGCGGAACAATAAATGTTTTAAAGTAGCCGCAAGGGCTCGTAAAATACTCAACATAAGTAAACTAACCTAACCACAACCCAATGGCCCCCGTGACCAGTAGATTGAGTAACGCAATTTCAATCAAAAACTTCCAACCAAAACTCATTAGTTGATCGTAACGAACCCGCGGCAGTGAGGCGCGGACCCAAATAAATAAAAAGATTAAGAGTGCCACCTTGATGACAAACCACGCTAAAGGGGGCAGCCAAGGGCCATGCCAGCCACCTAGGAATAATACGACGGTCATGGAACTGATCATCATGACGCCTAGATATTCTCCCAAGAAAAAGAGGGCGAACTTCATACTGCTGTACTCGGTGTTAAAGCCAGTGATCAATTCGTTTTCGGCCTCCGCTAAATCAAAGGGGAGGCGATTAGCTTCGGCAAAGCCCGCGACTAAAAAGATGAAGAAGGCGACGGGTTGATAAACCAGTAAGGGGGCTTCTTGTTGAGCGAGGACAATCTCACGCAGATTAAAACTGCCTGTGTGCATCACCACGGCAACCACAGCGAGTCCCATGGCTAATTCATAGCTCACCATCTGTGCGGCGGCGCGAACACCGCCTAATAAGGAATATTTATTATTAGAGGCCCACGCTCCTAAGGTGATGCCGTATACGGCTAAAGACGATAGCCCTAAGAAAACCAGGACGCCGACGTTAAAGTCACTAATCCACAAGGTTTCTGTAAAAGGGATGATGGCAAAGGTTAGCATCACACTAATCATCACAAAGGTGGGCGCGACTAAATAAATAAACTTATTGGCAAAGGGTGGAATCCAATCCTCTTTAAATAATAATTTAATCCCATCGGCGGCTGATTGGAGGAGGCCAAAGGGGCCGACGCGGTTAGGACCTAAGCGATCTTGCATGCCGGCGAGCAAACGACGTTCCGCCCACACCAAGAGTGGGGCGACTGAGATCAAGACGACAATAAGTCCAACAACTTTAAGGACGACATCCAAGGTCATGAGGCTTTCCCCCCAACGGTCGCCCAAAGTGGGGCTTGGATGCTGCGGGTGTTGGCAAAGCGTGCTGGAATTAAGGCCCCCTGTTTAGGGGCCTGTTCATTGATGTGCACAGTGAGTTGAGCACTTTGTCCGTTCCAGGCGACGGAGACGGTTTTCCCATCACTTAATTCATGTTGGGCTGCGGTTTCGGGATGAACGCTTAAATAAGGTATGGGGCTTAGTTCGCTGATGGCTGGGCTCAGGCGTGATAGGCTATCCGTCCCAAAAATTTCAGCGCTTGGAATCAGTAATAATTCTCCCGTGTGTCCCTGAGGTAAATGAACTTCTGCTAGACTCGTTGTGTGTGTGTTGCCATTAGGTTCCAACAAGCGAATCCCCGGGGCCCCACCATGCAAACCGAGACCTAGCTCAATTTGAAATTTATTGATGGCCTCTTGTGAATTCCAGTTAGGTGACCAGAAGCGCGGGATTAAATTAGCATTGGGTTGTTGCGGGCTGCCTTCCATCGAGAAACTAAAAGGTGTTTCGTCGTCATTGGGAGGCTGTAAGTGTTGGCTGACATCTTTAATGTTAGGCATAGCTGTGCGGCCACTGAAGCGCTGAGTCATGCGACCGATCTTTTGACCTTCAATCCGATAAGAAGGTGGCGGCGTAATTTCTACGGCTGGAGCAAAGATCGGATATTGCTTTATCAAAG
>JAJFLM010000159.1 GCA_021772655.1 Deltaproteobacteria bacterium | reverse complement strand
TCGGCGTCGTCGGCGTCGATGCCGTGGCTGACCAGCCCCTTGCGCGCGAGCAATAGCGCTGACATCGGCATTGATATGAACTGCCCCGCCACTGGAACCACCCGCCAGGTCAACTAGTACTGACGCACCGGAGGTGCCCGTGGCATCCGCCATTATTGCCTGGTTGACCGTGAGATTCTGTAGCGAACGAATGTCCACGAATACATTCGGGGTTGCGCCGTTATCGGTCACATTGATCGGAGTGTTTATAACAATGTCGCTGCTGGCGAACATGGTCAAACTCGCCGAGCTGATTGACCCGGTGACGTTGAAACCCGCCGCCTTGATGGAGATGCCTCCCGTGGAGGTTATCTGCACATGAGGGGCATCGGCAGTGATTACACCGCCTACATCCAAATCAAGGTTGGCGACATTGAGAGATGTAAGGCTAGAGGAACTGCCAAAGTTCAACCCTCCTGCTAGCTGCATGGTCAGGTTCTGGCCTGCGACAGATGCCGGGTCGAGCTGAAAAACTCCCGCGAAGGCATTATCCAGATGGGCCTGCCCGAGACTGCCCAGATTGACCTCGCCTACGTCTACACGAATGGGGTTTGCTGAACTGCCAAAAATTGCTCCCGCAGAGCCGCCAACGGTATTTAGCCCCAGAGTAGCGGCGGTGATTGTATTGCTACCACCCAGGGTGTTGCTAACTGGTCCAGCAGCATCCAGCAGCACCTGCTCGGTGAGTAACCCGGGCCCGGCTGCCTGGGCGGTAATATCAGCAGCCAGGTCCATGCTGCCAGCGTTCAAAAGCACCTTAGCCGAGGCCGCGCCGGTACTGGCAATCCCTACGGCGTCAATATTGCTATTAACGGTTAACAACCCGGTGGTGGTGATGTCTACCGTAGCGTCAGCCTGGGTGCCGCTAGCATTCGCCGACAGGCTTCCTAAGCTAACGTCGCCTGAGGTGGAAGAGATGTTGATTAAAGCGGAGGCACTACCAGCGGTTGCGATGGCATTTCCGCTCAAATTACCACCGCCGGTGATACCGGTTCCACCATAAACAAAGAACGACTCACTCGCTCGAAAACCGGAGGCGAGCAGGTTGAGATCCGCCGCTATATTTAGCTGGCCCGCATCAGCGCCAATTGAGGCAGACGCAAATGCTCTGTTAATGGTAATGGCGCTAGTAGCCAGGGTTGTTGCGGCATCGACAGAAACATCACCTTCCAACGCTCTAATCTCCAGCACTGCATTACGGACCTGAGATGATCCTGAAATTGGAGCACCAAAATCAGTGGTTGCCACTGTAATATTCGCGCCGGTAACGTTAACTGCACCGTTGATTGCGCCGGCAGTCTCTCTAACAGTTACCACGGCAGTGGTGAATGCTTCGCCTGCGGCAGTTGCAGTTACCGTACCGGCGACATTAACCTGGTCATCGGCCTCAAAATCTACGACTGCAATAGTAGTGTTAGTTGCATCGCGGGTGCCGCCATCCGCATCAGCAATGGCCGTATGACCGGCCGCCTGGGTGAGGTTGCCACCGATTGCCTCTACGTCAACCCGCGCGAAATTATTGTGTCCGGCAATGGCTCCGCCATCGACGACCTGAGCCAGCAGCGTGCCGCTATTAAGAAAAACATCGCTGGTGCCAGCGCCGATAATATTAATCGTGGCGTCATAATCCTGCGTAGAGGAGCCAGACGGCCCCTGACTGCGTGCAATGGCAGTCACATTATTATTGATATTGACCGCTCCGCTGCTCGTGCCACCTTCAAGATTGATGACGACTGATGCCCCGAAACTACCAGTGGCATCCGCAATAATCGTCTGATTAATCGTCAAACTGCCTAACGCTTCAATATCTACTAGCAGATCCGGTGTGACGCCGTTGTCGGTGAGGCTAATCGGGGTATCAATAACAATGTCACTGCTGGCAAACATGGTCAGAGCCGCGGAGCTAACCGTTCCGGCAAGATTTAGGCCAGCGGCGCTGACCGAGATACTGCCGGTGGCGTTGATAGTCAACATTGGTGAATCGTTAGAAATTACCCCAGGAGCAGTCAGGGTAAGGTCGCCGATAGTGACGGGGGCTCCCGCCGTGATGAGGTCGATGTTCCCACCGGCGGTAAAATCAACGACTTCCGTTCCACCGCCGCCGTTGAAGACGATCGCTCCGACACTGGCATCATAGCTCGCACCAAATCTGATGGTCGCGTTGCTGGTGAACGCGCTGTTATCAATGGTGGCACTGGCGAGGTTGCTGCCGACCCCAACTGTTTGAGCGCTAGTGGCAATATCGAAAACCGCGTTGGAGTTGCCGCCTGGGAAAGTTGACCCGCCGGAAGACGTGTATGAGGGGTTCACCAGCACTGTTGGTGCAACGATTAAACCTGGACCGGTAGTCTGGATGTCACCACCGCCTTCGAGGGTAACGTGAGCGCTTGCTGATCCAACCCCGGCAGTTTTGGCCTCAACCGTGCTGGAAATAGCCACTTCTACCGGGCCACCCGCCGCGCCAATTAGCCCGCCCGCAATCTGGACATTCGCCGTGACGTTACTACCACTGGCATCGTTGCCGACAGCGCTCGATAACACCGGGGCGTTTAGCGTAATGGTGCCACCGAGAGCTTCGATATTGACCTCAGCATCAGCAGTCTGGAAGGTGGTCGAGGTGCCGGAAGTTTCGGTGCCTCTAGCGGTTAACCCGGTGCCGTTGATGATAACGTCGCCACCACCGCTGATGGGACCACCTGGCGGGCTCTGCTACACTGCCCAGATATCTATTTCGGCGATACCTACGTCCTTCGCCTCGGCTGAAGCCAGCACCGATGCACCGGCATTAAGCGTGATGTCGCCGCCGCTGTGATAAGAGAAGGATGAACTTGGGCCAGTAACGAAACCAGTCATCAACTGGACACGAGCCACTGCCTGCTGCGCGTTAACACCCGCGCCAAGTCCGTACACGGCCTGCACCGAATTGTTGATGACCACGTCCTGAGTGCGGGATTGAATGTGAACGTCAGCACCACTGACCGAAGAGGGAAAGCCATGGACCTGATCGCCATCGGCGACGGCTAACACCTGTCCGTCAATAGTGACACTATCCTCGCCGATGACGCCGATGCGCGCGCCGGCAAGGGACACGGGAGTAACAGAAGAAGAGCTACTACCGGTTGCTCTGGCATCGGCAGCAGCAGTAATGTCGCCATTGTGGGCAGTGCCAGCGGTGAATGTAATACCACCCGCCGTATTAGTGCTCAACTGCACATCCGCCACAGCACGGGCGGTGGGAGACGCCGCGGAATTCGCACCTTGAGCGTTGCTGGCGTCGGCCTGGGCAAGCAGGTCGGCGTTGTTAAACAGGATGCTGCCGGAAGTGGCGGAGATAGTCACCCCGGCTGTGGCATTGGCAGAGCCACTGGCAGGAGTGCTGCCACTGATACTGGCCAGAGCATTAGCGGTGACTATTCCATCAGATACTGTGACTGAGCCACTGGTGGCAGTGAGTGTCACATTGGCAGTTGCAGCAACGCTTGAGGTTGCCGATGATAAGCCAGAAAAGGACGCCGAAGCGGTGAGGTTACCGACCTGGGTGACATTAGCCCCGGTGTATTGAATCTGGGTGTTGACCGCGGAAGAACTGGCCGCAAAACTTTGGTTTACGTTAGTTTGGACGTCTGCGGCCACCGACAGGTTTCCGCTGCCGGCATTCAGGGTGATGGTGGCGCCGTTGGAAAAAGATCCTCCGCCATCTTCGACCAGTATGGACGGCGACGGTCCGACCCCGTCAATGTTTATGCCGACACCGGTGACTGACAGGTTTGCGACGCCAGAACCGCCAGAACCGCCGGAGCTGGCGAATACGTTGATGTCGGCGTCTATATCGACCGACCCACCAGCGACGATGCTTAGGTCAGCGCCGCTTCCGGTGCCGGAGGATGAAACGCTAATTAGATTGGCAGCAATGGCGACATTGTTAGCGGCGTTGATTTGAATGTGGTCGCTGAAATCGGAAATCGACCCGCCTGCAGCGCTGATTGTTACGTTGTTGCCGGAGACGCTGGCCATTGATGAGATGTCGCCGCTGACTGTTCCAGCCTGAAGGGTCAGGTCGCCATCGACGGTGATGTTGTTGCCGTTGAGAGTAATTGAACCGGACGGATCAGGGGTGTAATTAGGCGGTATGCCGCCAGCAAAAGAGGAGGGGAGGGTGTTGCTGAAAAACCCCAGACTAGAACCCACAGAGATGCTGCCAATACCGATAAACAGGTCACCACCGGATGAAGAAAACGTGCCATCCAGTCCGCCGCCGAACAAACCGCTAGAAAAGGAGATGCTGTTTGAGGCAACCAGGGCAACATTTGCGCCGCTTTGTAGCAACCCTTCAACGAATAATTCGCCAATATTGGCACTCGCACTGCTCCCGGTGGGACCAATACTTCCGCCGGCTGAAACAGTTAATTTTGCGGGGTCGACTAGTAACTGACCGTTGTTACCGACCTGCACATGACCTTTTAACCTTAGCCCACCATGGCCACTGACCTCGACAAAGCCTCCCTGCTCACCGGCTGCGCCCCGCACATCAATATCTGCCCCAGCCTTAAAATCCAGATTTTCTTCAGCGATGACCCGCACGATTCCGCCTTCGCCTGCTCCGCCAGTCGCATTTATCTCAGACGTTGAAGTGAGGGTGACGTCATCAGTTGAGCGCACGCGCACAAATCCACCATCTCCGCTGGGGCCAGAGGCATCGATAACGCCGGAATTGACGATGTCGCCACCTTCGGCAACCAGATAAATCGCACCGCCCTGCTCAACTACGCCCTGAGCCTGTGCTCGGCCACTATTGTTAACGGCAGCATTGACCAGGTTATCGGCCACTTCAGCGGTCATGATTACGCGGCCGCCGTCGGCGTAGAGATCGCCACTGTTATTGACGCCCGCCAGGCTGCTCACGGTGGCAGCATCTACGGTGAAGTTAATTAAATCATCCCCGGCGATATCAAGGGTCATGCCGGCGCCGGCGGCCAGGGCTACGGTGCCTAGCCTGGCTGAAATAATGCCGCTGTTGTCTACGTAGTCGCCAGAAAGCACCACATATCCGCCTTCTCGGGCGGCAAGGATGCCTTCGTTAATCACTGATGCGTTATCCGGGCTAGCGATATCGCGGTTAAACAGGTAATTACCACCCATGAAGTCGTCGGTGTCGATGTTCATCGTTGTGGCGACTAATCCGGCCACATCTACGGTGGCCCCCTGACCAAAATAAACCCCCGCGGGATTAACCAGAAAAACCTGGCCATTGGCGGTGAGATTGCCAAGTATGGACGAGGGGTTGCCGCCGACTACCCGGTTGAGGGCGACTGAACTGCTGTTGGGCTGAAAAAACTGTACATAGTCGCTGCTGCCGAGGGAAAAACTCTGCCAGTCAATGGCGGCTCGGTTGCTAGCCTGGTGGATGTTGGTAGTGTTGGTATTAGGGCTGCTGATGGATGCAGATCCACCCACCACCTGGCCCCCCTGGGGACTTGCTAGCACCAGACCGGGCACGCTGGCAGCCAGCAGGGACAGTACCTGTTTAGGCCGCAGAATGTGGGCGATAGTTAATGGCAAAACTCCCGCGCTAAAACTCTCGGTTAGCGGCGGAAATTCTCTGCGCTGTCTGGTCCCTGTTCTGGTCATGGCGGTACAGCCTTTAGAAGCGGGTGGAAATATTGGTCCAGAAACGGCTACTGTTGCTGCCGTCGCTGGCCTTTCTGCTGTTCGTGGGGAAGGCGAAATTAAGTTCAAGCTGGATGTTTTTTAACAGCTCGATGGCGGCGCCAAAACCGAGACTCGACAGCGAGATGCTGCGCTCAACCAGTGGTAGACGATCCTTGTTGTAAACCTTGCCGGCATCGGCAAAGGTGCGCACCAGTAAACCACGTCCCTCGAGGACTTTGAATTGTTTGCGTAACTCTATGGTGGCGGAAAATCCCTGGTCACCGCGAACCTCGGCGGTGGGAAAACCGCGTACGTCGGCGGGGCCGCCAATACCAAATTTTTCGGAGTCGGGCAGGGCATCAACTGAGAGCACGCCGGCGCCCCGCAGAAACAGGTTCCAGCCATCATAAAATGGCCGCAGATGATTGACGTCGATACGGAGTTTGCCGCGCACCCGGTTACGGTCGCCGCCTCCCCGGGGGGCGCCAGCGTTATCAACGGCTAGTGGGTCATTCCGGCGCTTGCGCAGATTGGTCCAGAACACGGTGGAGAAATTGGACATTGAGCGGTCGGCGTGAATTTGGCTAACTACCAACGACAGGTCGAGTAAATTAATCGTGTCTTCCCGGTCGAGGCCGTGCGGGACACCCAGGCTGGCTTTGTCCTGCGAGTGGGAATCCTTATGTTGTATGCCAATGCCTAGCAGAATATTGCGCTGGCGCGAACGTTGCCAGGGGTGGGTAAGTTGCAGCCTGCTGCTGCGGGTGGTGCCGTTGAGTTCGCCACCAGAAAACGCGGCCTTGATAGCGCTATCCAGGGCGACGTCAAAGTCCGCCTGGGAGTAGCTTGCCGCCAGACGGGTGCCTCGGTTGTTGATGGGCAAGCTGTAACCAAAATTGTAGTAATTGAGCAGGTCTGCCTGGGTGTGCAGGAAGTCGACACTGAGCCTGTCACCAATACCGAGGGGGTTGTTCAGGCCAATACCACCCTCAAGACGCCACTCGCCGACGTCTTCGCGGCCGTAGTTGTTACCCACCAGATAACCATCAATCTGCTGCTCGGTGGTTTCTATACCAACCAGGGAGCTGCCATAGACTGAGCCGGGTTTAATTACCGAACGGGCGCTGAGTCCTGGCAGGTCGTTAAGGAGCATCATTTCGCGCTCCATCGTTTCGAGGGAAAGCACTTCACCGTCAC
>JAJFLM010000158.1 GCA_021772655.1 Deltaproteobacteria bacterium | reverse complement strand
TTAGCGATTTCTATTATAACGAAGAAACAGGTAAAAGTGATTTATCAGAGAAAGATATAAAAAATTCTTATGCAGATAGCGGTTCAGAAGTTTCATTAAATACAACTGTATCTGATGATAGCTCAACAGAACTTCATGAATCACTTGAAGGAGACGGTCTTAAAAATATAGAAGGTGTTATGAATAAAAGCGCACTTCAGTTGGAGATAGGAAATGTTCTTTCAGAATTAACAGAAAGAGAAGCTGTTATTTTAAAAATGTATTTTGGTCTTGGTGGAAGTGAAGAAATGACTCTTGCTGAAATAGGAGAAAAAATAGACCTTACAAATGAAAGAGTAAGACAAATTAAAGAATTTGCCCTTAAGAAATTAAGAACATACAACAATAGTTCTAAGCTTAAAGAGTTTTTAAATTGCGAAATTAAGTAATATGAAAGTAGACTATTACAAGTTGATAGAGGAAAAGCAAATGGGCGATGGACAATCAATTCCAAAAGACCAAGAACTTATTTTAATAAAAGAAGACGAAGATGGTCTTCTTTTTTTTGAAACACATAATGATGACTATAAAAAGCTTTTCTGGTCCAATAAAAATAAAGTGGAATTTATTGAATCATCTGAAGAAGAATGGGATGATGAAAAAATAAATAAAAGAAATCGTTACATTAATGGTGAGTTTTTATAAATTTCTACGTATCTTCGCAATTGAATAACAAAAATTAGAAGAGATGAATTTAGATTTAAAATTAAACCTTAAAAAACCTATTGTGTTTTTAAAGGTAGCCACTACTGGTATGGATGCTTTCGGAAAGAAAGGTGTAAGTCAAGCTGATAGAATTATAGAAATTTCTATCATAAGAATAAATACAGATAGAACTGTTAAGTCTGGAACTAGATTAGTTAATCCAGGAATGCCAATCCCTCAAGAGGCTTCAATAATAAATGGAATTACAGATGAAATGGTTGCAGGAGTACCTCAGTTTAAAGATATTGCAGCTAATCTTTATACGTTTATAGGAGATGCAGACTTTGCTGGATTTAGCATAAAAAACTTTGACCTTAAATTTTTAGTAGAAGAGTTTAATAATGCAGGAATTCCATTTACAGTTGTAGGAAGAAAAATTATTGATACAAGTACAATATTCCATAGCATGGAAAAAAGAGATTTTAGAGTAGCAGCATCAAAATTTGCAAACCAACAACTGACTGAAGAACCTATTAGTTCTGAAACTGCAAATAATATTTCTATTTCAATTTACAATGGAATGGTTGATGCTTACGCATCTGATGAAAGATTTAAAAATCCTAATACAGATACTTTACATACAAGCTTTAATAGAAACAATTCTCTTGATGTTTCTGGTAAAATCATACTTAACAAAGATGGTAGACCAGTATTTAATTTTGGTAAGTATATAGGTCTTTTAATAGGAGATACAATGATTGCTGAACAAAATTATTATGATTGGTGTATCAATGTTTCTGATTTGCCTGGTGACACAAAAGTGTTGATTAAGCAAATCACAGAAAAAGCAAAATTAGCAGGACAACCACAAAATTCATAATAACCAATGGCCAAGAAAAAGAAATCTCCAGAAGAAATTCCTGGACAGATGGATATGCTTGAACAATTGGGACAAAAGCCTTCAATTAATTATACTGAAGAACAAGAAGCTTTCATATTTCATGAGGGACAAGATTCAGTTATTTTGGCTGCAACTGCTGGTTCAGGAAAAACATTTTCATGTGTTCAAAGATTAAAAACTTTAGTTAATAGAGGTGTTGACCCTAATAAGATAATTTTTTTCAGCTTCACAAAAGCTGCAACTGATGAGCTTAGAGAAAGGGTTAAGGCTGCAGGTGTTGATGTTCGTGAGAAAGTTAGTAGTCACGGAGATGGTTGTACAATTACGACCATTCACGCTTTTGCTAATAGTTTACTTGCAAGTATGAGCAAGTACAAACAGATTGCATCTTTTTATGAATTCTTAACATGGTTCAAGAAAGAAAATAGACCAAGCTCTCATGCAACAAAAGAACAGAAAGAAGCTTACTATGAGTTAATTGCTAATATGTATGAAGATGCAGAACAGTTATCATCTGCAATAGGCTCATTCAAGTTACAGTCAGCTGATAATATTAAAGCTCCACTTCCTCAATTTATGAGTGATTATAATAAGTTTCTTAGAATAACAAAGAAGAGGGATTTCTCTGACATGCTTATTGAGGTAAGAGATTTGTTAAGAGAAAATAAATGGCTTAAGATGTTTAGAAATAGATATGATTATATTTTTATTGATGAATATCAGGATACAAGTACAATACAGCTTCAAACATTGTTATCACTTAATGCTAAGCATTATTATATGATTGGTGACCGTAATCAAAGTATTTATGGATATTCTGGAGCTAACTGTAAGAAGCTAGAAACAATGCTTAAAAATAGGAGGCCAGACCTACAGGAGATGAGTCTGTCTGTTAATTTTAGAAGTGATGAGTCAATTGTAGAAAATTCAAATAAATATTCTTCACTTACAGCTAGTGCAAATAGCAAAGAGGGAGGTTTTGTTGATAAGAAAATAATGCTGAAGCTTGATGAGTTAATAGAACTTCTTAAGCAGCCAGGAGAAATTGTTGTTCTTGTTAGGACTAATGCTGTTATTAGAAAGCTTGAAAAAGAGTTATTGAAGAGGAAAGTTCCAATGAATTATTTTAATTTCATAAGCGATGCTGAAATAAAGAAATTTAATAGTCAAGATATAGATGCACACCTTAGAAGAAAACTTAATAACTTCAAGGGTCATTTTGAAAACGATGCACAAGTTATTGCTTTTGTAGAAAGGTTTAGAAATAGTAAAAAATTTGTAACAACAATACATAAGAGTAAAGGTCGTGAGTTTGATGAATGTGTTGTTGTTAATTCAGTTGCTCCAGATGTTCTTCAGGAGTGTGGTATTTATGATAAACTTGGAAAGAAGAGGTTAGAAAGAGTTTCTTTTACTGATAAGGATGAGGAATCTAGGAATATTCATTATGTAGCTGTATCAAGAAGCAAGCATAAGTTGTATTTTATGATTTATGAATAATGTTTTAAAGTTTACATCTATTTATAATAGATGAAAAATGGAAAGAGCATAGCAGCAGGTATTATACCTATTCACCCACCCTCTGGTAGGATTATGATGATACGAAGAGGAATGGACCAACCACATCCAAACACTTGGAGTTTTTTTGGTGGAAAATTTGAAGAGGAAGATGGAAATCCAAAAGAGACTGCAAAGAGAGAGTTTATTGAAGAGTCTGGTATTGACAATATAAAATACTATATTTCATCTAAACCAATTTATGTAAATAATAATCCCCAATCAAGGTTTTATAATTACATAGGAGTGTTTTCTGAGCAGTTCACTCCAGATTTAGAAAAGGAAGATGAAGCTCAAGATTATGGATGGTTTAGTTTAGATGAATTACCACACAATATGCACTATGGAGCTATTGAGTTATTCAAAGAAAAAATGGATACTATAAAAGAGATAATTGAATATAATAAAAATGGATAAAGAATTTCATAATAAGGTTGATAAAATGTTTGAGTCGAGACTCGATAGAAATTTTATTAGAATTAAAGACCTTGCTAATGATAAAATTCTTGATGACGATGATATGAATTATGATTTAGTTGTGTTTGATTCTAATTTGAATATATATAAACTAGTAAATGGAGTTCCGATTCTGGTTGAAAATAAAAATTTTAAAGCAATATATCTATAAACAAAAAAGACACCAAATTAGGTGTCTTTCTTTTTTTATGTTATTTTTTTATTATAAGATTCTTTTATAAACTCTTTCCATAAGAGCATCCATGTTGAAACCTTCAAACATTCCAGAAAAATTTTCTACATCATCTTTATCAGCAAAATGAACTGCTTTTCCCATTTCGTCAGACTTTCTTTTAGCAGCTCTTCTTTCTTCCCAAGCGTTTTCAATTGCTTCAGCAGCTGAATCCATACCTATATCCATTAATTTGTTGGATATGTTTTGTATGTTAGCAGTAGTTTGATAATCTTTTTTATTTCTAACCCCTATTTTACTTAATACATCTGGACCAAGACCTGTTACTAAACTATTCAATTTATCCGTTGCTTTTTTAACCTCTGGTGTTGCAACATTTACTACAGAACCAGCTCCTGAAAATTCAGGGTCCATAGAAACAGTTTGTCTAAGGTTTTTTGGAATTATATTTTTCATATCGAAATTAATTCCATATGCATGAGAAATAAGTTCACTAAGTCTATCAACAGTTAAAATAGTGTTTCCATCTTCATCCTTTTCTGGTCTTGACATTAATTGTGAAAAATTCCTTGCAACATCTTTATTGTCTCTAAATAATTCTGGATTATTTTCATATACTTCAGCAGGAGTTTGTCCTTTTGTAAGTTCTCTAAATGCAATAGCTTGTTTCTTTGAAACATTATTTTCAAGCCATCCATTTATTACATCTAAAATTTTCTTTCTTCTATCTCCTGTTTCCTCATCATTAAAATCACTACCAATAGTCGGAGTATCAACTCCAAGTTCTCCAGATGCAATTTTATCTCCAAGAGTTCTTGTGTCATCTCCAGTAGTAGCATCCATAGATTTTGCCATCCCTCTACCTACAATGTCACTAGCTCCTCCAAAACCAGCTGCTCTGAGTCCTTGTTTAAAGCTAGTATTTATAAATTTCTTTAGATTAGTTAATACAAGAGCACTAAGTCCACCAGTACCTGTTTTATATAAATCAATAACTTTATCAAAATTATTAAGGAAATATTCATAACCTGCAGAAGCAGTATCCAGCATTTCATCCTCAGATTTACCTGGCCATCTAATAGCGTTGTACATTTTAGAACCTGGAGCTGGATAGAGAGCGCCTTGTATAGCTTCTTTTGCTTTAATGTTTCCAGTCTCTTTGTAATCATCAACAAGTCTATCTGCTACATAATTAAAAATCTTTTGACCTGATTTATCTTCTTTATAGAAATCATATGTAAAACCACCTTTGTCTCCATATTTTTTAGCTCTTTGAATTGTGTCTTCAGCTTTTGCTTTTTCTTGTGGTGTTAAAGTAGATTCAAGTTGTTTGGCATCTTCTGAAACGAAGTCTTCGTATATTTCAGAGAAAGCTTCTGAAATTATTTTTTTAACGTTTTTATCCATGATATAATAATGTTTCTAATAAATATTCAAAAAAAAACACAAATAAATTAGGATTGTAAATATAAGTGACATAAATTTGTAGTCATTAAAGAGATAAATTCTAATAAAAACTAAAAACTAAAAATTATGAATGGATTTAATAGTGTTACTATTATGGGTACTGTAGGTGCCGATGCTCAGGTTACTGTCTTAGAAGGAGATAAATCTGTTGCAAAATTATCAATCGCAGTTAATGATTCTTACGTAGATAAAACTAGCGGTGAAAGAAAACAAACTACTGAATGGGTTAGAGTTGAAGCTTGGAATAAGCTTGCTACTTTCTTAGGACAATGGGGGAAAAAGGGAACTGGATTCTTGATTATAGGTAGATTAAAAACTGATTCTTGGGAACAAGATGGAAAAACTAACTATTCTACTAAAGTAGTTGCTAGTGAAATTAAATTCACTGGAACAAAACCTAGTTCTGATGCTCCAGCTCAAAATGTTGCTGCTGCTCAAGTAAACGAATACCAAAACGCACCAGCTCAGGCACCAGTTGCTCAGGCACCAGTTGCTCAGGCACCAGCTGCTCAGGCACCAGCACCAGCAACTGCTGGAACAATGCCAGCAAATACTGATGACTTACCATTTTAATTAATGTTTTATTAGTAATGAATAAAAGGCTCTTGACTTATCAAGAGCCTTTTTTTATGTATCTAATAGATTGTTTACTATATCTTCTTTGCTATATATCCCTTTTATATAACTATGACTGTTTGGGTCACCTCCAGAGTTTATAAATGCGTGAAGGCCACCTCCTCCAGCATTGTAAGATATTAGAGCATAAATAACATTATTATCATTCTTGTCAAGACTATATCTCATTATAGCACCCCAAAGAGCTAAATTATTATTTTCATTAGTTAACCATTGTTCTACTTTTTCTCTGGTACTATTTGGAGAATATAATCCACTGTCTTCATTAATCCAACTAAAGTCTTCACATCCTAGATTATGCATTTCAGTAGAGTCAACAACTCTTTTGAGAAATGAAAAGGCTGTATTAGTCATTATTTGACCAATTCCAATTGCTCCAGCATAACTAGTTACTAGTTGTCCTTCTTTTGGGTGAGATGGTTGATAAAATTGTTGAGCACCAGATTCTAATATTATTTCATGAACAAATAAACTAAACATTTCTTCAGTAGAATCAAGATTAAAGTGTTCAGATACTTTAATAAATTGATTAACTGTACTGTCTTCAAGAGAATGGTTGAATGATTTGAATCTATCTTTAACAAAATTAAACTTCTCTAACTTTTTGTTTATTTCATGTTCATTAATTGAATTCAGAGAGTCTCTTAATAAATCCCTTTCAATAGTAAGTGATGAAATATTTTCGTTCTGTTTGTTTATGATGCTATTTTTTTTAAAAGATTCTATACATCCAAAAATGGCAAAATCTAAAATTAATGCAACAATTAGTATTTTAACTATTTTTTTCTTCATACTTTGTTTATACGTATATAATAGTAAAATGTTGTGATAAATACTTGTATTATAGGTATGTTATACCTTTTTTTAGACTATTTATAAGAAATAATTTTTGTATGGAAGAGCTTAAAAACATAGTAAGAGAAGAGTTTTCAAAAGTATTTAGAGAAGAAGTTTTCCAAGAGGAAAGAATATCTAATAAAGACGCTTCTGAAGAAGTTTTAAATAGACAAAACTTTGTTGGTTCACACACTTATGGTGAAGACCTTGGTGACCTTGGAGAAATGTATGCAGCATATTCATATGGAGAACAGCATCCATTATATGTTTGGGATGGAGTAAGATGGTATCATAATAATGAAGACTATATACTTCCTGATGGAAGACCAAATAAATGGACAAAAAAGCATCTTGAAAGTCTTAGACCAAATAGTGAGACACAAGGTAGGCCAACATCTTTTTTAATAAAGATAATCGACAATTTCAAGAAAAAACATAATATTGGGAGCAATTCTCATACCGACCTTGCTCCAGGAGAAAAATAATTAATTTTTATTTTAATTTTTGGAGTTTAAATCTTAAATTTGCATATGAAAAAATTCTTTAAAAGATATTCGTGGACAATATTAATAGTTTTAGCCTCTTTAGGCTTAGCTGGTTCTGCGGCTTATGTCTCTATTTCTGGTTTATCTAAACTATTTGCTGGGTCTGCGATGCA
>JAJFLM010000157.1 GCA_021772655.1 Deltaproteobacteria bacterium | reverse complement strand
TGGGAATGGACGTTGACCAGCCCGGGCATGATCAAGTGCCCGGCACCCACGATCACCCGGTCCGCCCTGCCCTCATACCTGGCTCCGGCGAAGAC
The DNA here is from genome assembly GCA_021772655.1 of Deltaproteobacteria bacterium. Lineage (GTDB taxonomy): Bacteria > UBA10199 > UBA10199 > 2-02-FULL-50-16 > JAJFLM01 > JAJFLM01. The sequence goes on along the minus strand of JAJFLM010000157.1, from coordinate 2,479 downwards.
GATGCGGTCACCGGTGAAGGCGATATCGGTGTCGCGCGCGAAAACTTGGCGGCCTTGCTCCTGATCCCAAAGGATCGCCCAATCGGCGTTGCGGATGACGGTGGTCGACATGGCAATCTTCCTCTCGGGCTTTGTCTGGATCTGAGTTCGTTTAGGCCCTGACCGGGCGGGCGGCCATTTTGCGCGTGAGCCACTGCATGACGTAGCCGCGTGGCGCCTCGACGCCTGTGATCAGGTAACGCAGGGTGTATTCGTTATTCAGGGTCGCCTCCAGCAAGCGCACCGCACGCGGCGTGCCGCAAAACAGAATCCGGTCGCCCAGGCGCACGGCGGCGTTCAGTGATGGCATGACGACGGGTTCCCGGCCGGATTCCATGACCAACGGCAAGCAAGCGAGCCGCCGGTCCCGATATTCGGGGTCGCGCAGGATGTCGCCCAGGGTGACGGCGGTCCCATCACCCATGACCCTCTTCAAGGCGCCAGGGGTGGCACCGGTATCCAGAGTCCAAAGTCTGGGCTGGGTGCCGCCCACGGTCTTTGCCAGGGTATCCACGGCCGCGTTCAAGCCACCGTCCCGGGCCATGAACGCGGGCCCGTGCAGGGCCTCGAAGAAGGTCTTGAGCAGGGGCGCGATCAGTAGAAACAGAATCCGCCGGGCCGAAACAAGGCTCGGCATCATGTTGAAATCGGCGTGCGCCGCCTCGAACACCTCCAGATTGCGAAAGCGGTTTTGCCGCACCAAGAGGAAGACGTTCGGGTTCAAGGCCCGGGCGTTGAGCAAGATGCTCAGATTGTCGGTATCGCTTTGGGTTCCGGCCACAATGCCGACCGCGTGCTCGATGTCCGCTTTCAGCAGGTTTTCCTGGCTGGCCCGGCCGACGATCATGCCGTCGGGCGGCGTCTCCGAGGTGGACAGGTTGGGCTCGATCACGACCGTCGCGTCACCCTGGGATTCCAGGGCGTCCCGGACCCAGTGGCCCATGCGCCCGAAACCGCACAAAATCCACTTCCCCTGGGGCAGATAGGTCCGCAGGTCCAAGGTCGCCCCCGGCGTGCCGGCGAGCCATTGGTTCAGACTATGGATCGCCGGGTTCTCGATGATCGCAGTGAGGTATTTCGCGTAAGTCTGAAACGGGTCGATGATGTGAACATTGTCGCCCAAGGCAGCCAGGGTTTCCGCGTAGGTTTCCGAAGTCGATTGCACCATAACCGAAACGTCCCGGTTCAGCAGGTTGGCCGTCACCGCGATCTTCAGGTTGACTTCCTCTTCCTTGGTCAAGGCGACCACGGCCCTGCAATTGGGCTTGAGCAATCCGGCTTCGATCATGTGTTCGGTATACCGGGCATCGGCGCACAGCCCAGCCACCGGCGTGCGGTAGTCGCGCAGCAGCAGGGTCTTTATGCGCTCCGGATTCCGATCCACGACGATCACGGTCAGGCCTTCGTCGGTCAGGCCGCGGGTCAGCAGGGCCCCGGTATTGCCAAAACCGCAGATAATGCAGAACGGCTCGCGCAGTCGCGCCACCACCTTGGCGAAGCGCCGCTCGGCCACGGACCGCTGAAATTCAGGGTTCTGAACCAAGCTGACAATGGAGCCAAGCGCATAGAACCAAGCAATCACGCCGGCATAGAGCGACACGATGCCCCACATGCGCTGCGCCTCGGAAAACATGTGAGGCAACTCGCCGAAACCGGTAGTGGTCACGGTGTAGGTCAGAAAATAGAAGGCATGGAAAAAACTCAGATAGGTGGGATTGCCTTGGGCATCGATACCGGGAATTAGGGTCCAACCGACCATGGAGGCCGCGTAAACGGTGATCAGGACAATGATCGGCCGGCGCATGTAGCGCAGGATGATGTAGGTAACCCGGCTCGACTTCGGCGATTTTCGCATCGCGGATATCTCAGCGGCGCATCATCAGAGTTTCCCCGGTCAGCATGGTGACCGAGATGATATTGGCGACCAACGCGCCGCTGGACAGAGACACGATTGTCGCCATCACATTGGGCACCATCCCGATCTCGCTGACGTGTACCGCGATCGCCCAGGTGATCGCCGCGGCGATAAGCTGCAGGTCGGCGACCAGGCTGGTCGCCAATAAGACGGCGCCAATCTGGGACCGATCGCCCAGTTTCAGCCCAGTGGCGACCAGGTTGACGATAATGACGAAAAACAACTCCAGGATGCTGTGATGGTCGGGGTTGTCGATCTCACCGATCACGAAGCCGAAGTTCAGAGTCAACGCGAGGACGATAAAGAATCCGAAGATGACGCGTTCAAGGTTCATGTGCTCCAAGCCTCCCCCACAGGACCCGGCAGCCTCTTTGTGCCGCGCGGTCGAATTCAGAATAGCACCAACGGGGAAAATCCCGGAGTCTTAAGACCGTAGGCGGTCTCGGCGCGAGACATGCCGCATGGTAGATCGCGTCCGGCTGCGCTAGCATGGCCCGGACGTTTCAATTGTAGGGGCACGAGAGG
>JAJFLM010000156.1 GCA_021772655.1 Deltaproteobacteria bacterium | reverse complement strand
AGTTTGCGTCAGGTTTTGATTCAGGCAGCTCAAACGGCAGGGGCGACGGTGCATCAAAGTGGTAGCTATCTCTGTATGGAAGGCCCGCAGTTTTCAACCAAGGCCGAATCCGAAACTTATCGACAATGGGGCATGGATATTATTGGGATGACGAATCTACAGGAAGCCAAGTTAGCGCGTGAGGCAGAAATGGCCTATGCGACCATTGCGATGTCTACCGATTATGATTGTTGGCATGAAGAGCATGATGCGGTGACGGTGGATCAGGTGATTGCCGTGTTGCAACAGAATGCCACTTTGGCACAGAAGATAGTGGCAGCGGCGGTTCCTTTAGTGCCAACAGAGCCTGATTCAGAAGTCTGTGATGCTTTAAAGAATGCGATGATTACGGATCGTGAATTGGTTTCTAAAGAAACTATTCATAAGTTAAAACCTATTATTGGGAAATATTTTTTGTAGGGGCATTCTTTGCCCTAGAATATTGTCATTGCTTCGTCGCTATGCTTCTCGCAATGACAGGTTTATTGGAGGTTTATTATGTCTTTATTATGCGTTGGTTCTGTAGCCCTTGATTCTATTGAAACTCCTTTCGGAAAACGCGATCGCATTCTTGGTGGTTCGGCGACCCATTTTTCAATTGCCGCTGCTTTTTTTACACCGATTAATCTGGTGGCGGTCGTTGGCCAGGATTTTCCGCAAGAACATTTAGACTTTCTTAAATCATTAAAGATTGATCTGAAGGGCCTAGAAGTTGCCGAAGGGGAAACTTTTCGTTGGGAAGGGCGCTATGGATTTGATTTGAATAACGCCGAAACCTTAGCGACTTATTTAAATGTCTTTGCAGATTTTCAGCCGAAGGTTCCGGAAGCTTGGCAGCAGCCAGAACATTTATTCTTGGCCAATATTCATCCTGATTTACAACGTGATGTCTTGAATGGCGTGAGCCGGCCTAAGTTTGTTGCTTTAGATACGATGAACTTTTGGATTGAAGGGGCGCTTGATTCCTTAAAGCAAACGATTGAATTGGTGGATATGATCGTCATCAATGAGGCGGAATGCCGGCAATTGGCTAAAGAGGCCAGCCTACTGAAGGCCGCACGCACCATCCAATCGTGGGGTCCTAAAACGGTTGTTGCCAAACTTGGTGAGTATGGGGCGCTGCTCTTTCATGGGGAGCAGATCTTCTCGGCCCCAGGCTTTCCTTTGGAGCAAGTGATGGACCCAACGGGAGCTGGCGACAGTTTTGCGGGCGGGATGATGGGTTATTTGGCTCAGCTGGATGGGGCGCCTCAGTTTGAAGATCTCAAGCAGGCCGTCATTTTAGGCAGTGTGATGGCCTCCTTTAATGTGGAAGATTTTAGCTGTGACCGGATGCGGCGTTTGAATGCTGCCGAAATCAAGCAACGTTATCAGGATTTTCAAGATCTCGCGCATTTTCAACCGGCTGCTGAGAGCCTTTTTGCCTAGAAACTTGTCAGGCTTCAGAATCTCAGCTAAAGGGAATTCATGACGGCGGAAACTCTTGGAAGTTATCTCAGACGTGAGCGCGAATTTCGCGATATTCCACTCGTGGAAATCGCTGAAGCGACGCGTATTCCGCTAACCCACCTTAATGCCTTAGAGCAGGATGATTTCACAGATCTGCCCGCCGCTACATTTATTCGAGGTTATTTGAAGGCTTATGCGACGCATATTGGCTTAGATGCGGCTGATTTATTACTGCGCTTCGAACAATATTTGGAAGAAGAAGGTCTCTTGGAAGAGAAGACCAGTACTGATATTGCTGTCGTGAAAAGTGCGTGGGAATGGAAGTGGAAATATTTATGGAGCTTACTGGTTGCTAGCGGCTTGATTGCCTTAGCCGCATTTCTTTCTCGGCTATGAGTGAATCTATCACGGAAGCTCTCGTATTACGGGTGACACCTTTTCGTGAAACCGATCAAATTGTTCAATTCTTTACTAAAGATTTTGGGAAAGTCAGTGGTTTAGCGCGTCATGCTTTTAAAAGTAAGCGTCGCTTTGGCACACAACTAAACATTTTTCATCCCTTGAAAATTCGCTTTAAGCGGAAGCCGGGCCGCGATTTAGTGATGTTGGAAGAAGTGCGGGCGTCGTTAGATTTGTCAGGGATTTATCAAGACTGGCGCCGAATTTCTTTAGCGTGTTTCATGACAGATTGCGTGAGCGAAATGACCCGCGAAGATAGTGTCAACCCATCAGTCTACGAGGCTATCTGGGCGGCGTTACAAAGTCTGGCCACGCAAGGGGACTGGAATAATATTCTGCTGTTATTTTTGCATGATCTATTAGAGAGCTCAGGGTATCGGCCCATTGTGGCTCACTGTGTGACGTGTAAATGTGAGTGGCGTGCTGACGAAATTATTTATTGGGTTCATGGCGCGGGCGGTGCCCATTGCCGTCGCTGTTTGCCACAGGGCTTGCCCTATGAGCGGGTTTCACCGGAGCTGCGTCAATGTTTAGAATTTGCAGAACCCGGATTTGTTCCAGTATCTCTGGCCCTCCCGGCCGCGCAATTGCTGTATACCTTTATGCGTTATCAGCTAGGGCATTCGATTCGTTCTTGGGACTTTCTGGAGCAAATGGGTCTGTTGACAGAGTTTCGCCTTCAGGCCTAGCCCATGGCCTAATGATTTCAATAGGTTAGCTTGGTAATGTCCCTTGCCAGGGGGCAGGAGATCCGTTACTCTAGCAAACCTATGCGACGTGCACCGATCACCCGCCTCTATAAGGCTTACCGCATGACTTTTAAGGTCACTGTGTCCTATTTGTGGCTTTGGGTTCAGGGTCAGTTTTTTGGTGAAGAGCGGATGCGCATTAAGCGTGAGAGCTGCCACCAGCGTAACGCCCGGCGTATCGAAAAAAGCATCACTGAATTAAAAGGTTTATTTATTAAGGTCGGTCAGACCCTCTCAATCATGACCAATTTTTTACCAACGCCACTGACGCAGGGTTTAGAGGGTTTGCAAGATGATGTGCCGGCGCACCCTTATGACGAAATTCAAGAACGTTTCCAACAAGAGTTTGGTAAGAACCCCCGAGAGATTTTTAAAGAGTTTGATGAAGCGCCGATTGCTTCAGCTTCATTAGGTCAGGTGCACCGGGCGCGTCTGCAGGATGGGACTTTAGTGGCGGTTAAGGTGCAGTATCCAGATATTGATAAAATTGTGGCCGTTGACTTGCGCATCATGCGGCGCATTTTTAGTTTAATACATTTATTTTTCCCGAGTTATGGCTTGAAGGAAGTTTATTTAGAGATTGCTGATATGGTGCAACAAGAATTGGATTATCAGTATGAGGGTAAAAACCTTGAGGAGTTAGCAGGCAATTTTATTGATGAGCCTGACTTTTTGTTTCCTGAAGTTTTCTGGGACTTTTCAACGAGCAAGATACTCACCTTACAATTTATGGAAGGCGTCAAGATTACGGATGCAGCAGCCCTTCAAAATAAAGGGGTTGATTTGCGTGCGCTCGCCGAGATGCTGATTAGAGGGTACTGCAAACAAATTTTTGTGGATGGCGTTTATCATGCCGATCCTCATCCGGGTAACCTGATGGTGGCGGTCGGTCCTGAGGGTTCCTTTAAGCTTATTCTCATCGATTTTGGTGCGATTGCGCGGATTAGTGATGAGATGCGTGATGGCATTGCTTTATTTGCCGAGGGTCTGATTAAAAAAGATACGCGCATTTTGGCAAATTCTTTGCGTCGGATGGGCTTTGTGGCGCGCGAGGATGAAGAGGAAGCCTTTGATCGTTTAGTGGAATATTTTTATTCAAAGTTGTCGGGTCTTAAGATTGAAAACTTTAAAGAACTTAATATTCAACAGTTTCATAATATTGAAGATCTCATTGAGCTCAAAAAATTAAACATTAGTTTTGGTGATTTAATGTCTACCTTTCACGTGCCACGTGATTGGGTTTTATTAGAGCGGACTTTACTGTTGGCGCTGGGATTGACCAGTCACTTAGACCATACTTTAAACCCCATCGAAATTATTTTGCCCTATGCTGAGAAGTTTGTT
>JAJFLM010000155.1 GCA_021772655.1 Deltaproteobacteria bacterium | reverse complement strand
GTGCAGCGTAAAACCCGCTATGTAAAATCATTATTACGTAAAAAATCCGTGTTATTGCCTGGGGTACGGCGTGTGGTGCCGATGTTGGCGCGACGGTATCCACTAGCGATTGTTTCAGGTGCTTTGCGGCAAGAAATCTTACTTATTCTCAAACAGGCTAAGCTGGATACGTATTTTCATTTTATCGTGAGCGCAGAAGATGTCAAAAAGGGTAAGCCTCATCCTGAGGGCTATCAACTCGCCTTAAAGCTTATGAATCAACAGGTCTTTACCCAGGATTGGCCCTTAGTGGCAGGGGAGTGTTTGGTGATTGAAGACTCTCATTGGGGCGTGCAATCAGCGCATGCTGCCAAGATGCCTTGTGTAGGTGTGGCCACTTCTTATTCCAAGCAAGCGATGCGGGATGCGGATTGGGTGATAGGGACAGTTGCCGATATTAAGCAAACTACTTTGCCTAAGTTAGAGTCTTTAGTCGTGGGCTGATGCGGGTGCGTCCTGAGTATCCGCTGATATATTCATGGTGGTATTTGATTTCTTCTTCGCCATAGCGCCAACAAAAATATCCCTGCCCGTTATCAAAATCAACCAGCCAAAAACCTTTGGGGGTCGCCCCTAGTTTGATGACCTTCTCTGACCAGCGTTGAATGGCCTCATTTAAGTCGTCATCTATTTGTTGCTGTTCTGGTGCGGCTTCGGAAAATGCCTGAGATTGATGTTCCATATCGCTGACCTGGCGTACCGCATTGGCGGTAATGCGCTGAATGAGGGGAAGTAATTTTTGAGCATCGGCCAGTGAGAAGATTTGGTTTTTTTTAATACGGATGACATCGCCCATGGTGAAGCCATTCTAAAGCGGCAAAGAACTAAAAACAAGGGCGATAAAAGGCCTATTTTTTGACGTTGACATGAGGACGAGGTGATTGGTACGTAATGTTAGATTTTACTAGCAATATTAGGTATTTAGAAGTTTTTAAAACTTAAAAACGTTCCTTTTTTGGAGGATAAAAATATGGCCGTAGCCCGCGACGAACTTAAAGAAATGCAGCAAGATGCTTTGGAACAGCAAGAGGCCCTAAAACTTGCTCAAACTCCCGAGGGTGGTTGGGAATGCTATCCGGCTCCTGGTTTAGTCGAACGTGTTACGGAACGTGCTATTTGTACAAGCGCGCGCATAGCTTGGCCAGTTTTCCAATTTTTCAATAAGTTTAAGCAGGGTAAACCTTTTCAACCGAAGTGGGCACCAGCACCCCTCATGAAAAGTTCAGAGCGCACTTTTCCTCAGTTAGGTTGGCCTCGTAAGACGGATTCTTTATGCCCACGTTGTGTGCAAGAAGTTCGTAACGAGATTATTAGTGGTGAAAAAGATTACACCCATCTCATTGAAGCCAACCCCGGTGAAATATCTGCCGAAATTGTTGAGCGCGACAACCATATCTACATGATCAAAGAGTGTGAGAAGCACGGTAAGTTTGAAGATCTGATGGCGATGGATGCAACATTTCTTAAAAAGATTGAACAGCGTTATCCTGGCCGTGATTTTAAAGCGCCTAAAACTTTATTGCGTAATCACGGAACCAGTTCTGTAAAATATGGTCGGGGCTCGGTCTTGACGGTTGATTTAACCAACCGCTGCAACATGATGTGCGATCCTTGTTTTATGGATGCTAACCAGGTGGGTTATGTCCATGAACTAAGCTGGGATGAAGTGAAAGAAATTTTAGATAACTCATTGCAAATTAAACCGCGTCGTCAAATGTCGGTACAATTTTCTGGTGGCGAGCCAACGTTATCTCCGTATTTCTTAGATGCTGTAAAATACTGTAAAGATATTGGTTATTTCAGTGTGCAAGCGGCGACTAATGGAATTCGTTTTGCGCAAGACCCTGAATTTGCCAAGCAGGCTTATGATGCAGGCATGCGCATTGCCTATTTACAATTTGATGGTGTGAGTAATGAATCTAATTCACATCGTAAAATCAGCAATCTATTTGAAATCAAATTACGTGCGATTACCAACCTGTCAAAAGCTGGGATTGATGTTGTGCTGGTGACAACTATTGTTAACACAGTTAATAATGATCAAGTTGGTAAAATTGTAGAATTTGCCATTCAAAACGCCGATAAAATTACCTTTTGTGCTTTTCAGCCCGTGTCATTTACGGGTCGTGATGAGGATATTTCTGATGAGGATCGCTTAAAGCAGCGTTATACTTTGTCGCATTTAGCTCATGATTTAAAAGATCAAACTGGAATTAGTGAACCGTTGCGGGATTGGTTCCCCATTTCTGCGGCGGGTCCTTTCTCCGATTTGTCTGATATGATGAAGGGCCCTGATGCTGAATGGGGAACTTTAAAATGTGGTTGTCATCCCAATTGTGGAATCATCATGGGTTTGTTGGTGAATAAAGAAACCAAAGAGTGGAAGCCCTTAAGTGAATTTTTAGATTTAGAACAACTTCTGAAAGATATGCAGGCCATTACAGATGCCAACCGTGGTGAGAAACTAACCAAGGCACAGGTGGCCATGTCATTACTTAGAAATTACAACCCAGCAAAAGCCCCTAAGGATTTTAGCCTACGTGAGTTATTGCGTAAGTTTGATAAGCAATCCGGTGGTGGTTTAGGTGGCGGTGAGTATGGTGAGGGTAAGGAACGTAAGCGCGATAAATGGCACTTTATGTTTGTTTCCGGAATGTGGTTCCAAGATCTTTTCAACTACGATTTCCGTCGTACTGAAATGTGTATTATTCCTTATGCGACTCAATTGGGCGAAGTTTCTTTCTGTGCTTATAATACGGGTGTGGGCTGGAGACAGATTATTGAAGAAATGTTTAAAAATGCCTCCGTGGGTGAATGGTATAAAAAGCATGGGCGTCATGGTGTCTATGCCGGTAACCATCCGATGGAAGTCCCTGAGACTCAATATGAGGTGACCGTGCCTAAGGGTGAAGAAATGCCTGGTGGAACATTGCCGGCTTATAACAGTACAGTAGTGACACCTTAATTTTGGGTACCATCGCGAGCCCGTAAGGGCGTGGCGATCTCACGCCGTCAAGTGAAGCCCAGGAGATTGCCGCGTCGTATAAGCTCCCCACAATGACAGCTATACAGAAGCTGGTTTATTCGAATTGGATTTCTTGTCAGCTAAGCGAATGATGTAACGGATTCGTGTAATGGCAGAATATTCGGTAAGTACAGCAATCAGGCACAGCGCGCCAACAGTCATGAAATCAAGGGGCAGAGGATAGAAGAAGGAAATAAAGTATGCCAGGATAGGGCTAAAAATAGAGCCCACTCCTAAATACACGATGCGTTCAGGTCGTTGCATAATACCAATACTACAATTGACACCAATGCCTTCACCACGTGCTCGTGTGTAGCTGACCATCATAGAACCAATCAATCCTAAGATAATGGCAAAAAGTACCCAGCTCTCACGGTAATAGCTTGCGAGACCCAGAAAGACGACCCCTTCACTGAAACGATCCATGACAGAATCAAAAAAGGCGCCTGAGGGCGTTTCTTTTCCGGTGAGTCGGGCAATGCGGCCATCAAACATATCAAAGGTGGCGCCAAAGATCATAAACCAGCCCCCGAGGCCAATCATTCCCAAATGAAAGAAATAGCCTGAAAACGCGGCTAAAACAAAACCCATCAAGGTGAGGGCATTAGGCGTGATTTTTAGGCGTAGGCAGAGTTTTTCAGCGGGGCTGATAAACCAGTACCAGAATTCTTTCAGAAAACCGCTTAAAAGTCGGGTATGGCCCTTACTGGCAACTTCAGCTTTTTCAGTTTTACGTTCAGCATAGGTCAGTGTGAAGTAGGCAAGGGTAGCAAGTAATAAGAGATTAAACGCAAGTAAGGGGCCTAGTGAAGACCAAATAGGGTCTAAGTGTTCTAAACGTTCTAAATGCGTGAATTCTAGAAGCTTTTCCATCATGGGAGCCATGAGTGCACCTAATCAGCGAGATTGTCAATCGTCTAGATAGATCGAAGAGTTAGCTGCTGTTTAGATCGGAACAGAGAGTGGTGAGAAGCGTTTGACAGTCAGACTCAGCCTATGTTAGCTAAGCGCCTCTTATGGAACAATTTATTGCCAATTTAACTAAGCCGGACAACATCGCTCTTGTGATTATGTTCTTTTTCACGATTGCCACCGTCGGTGTCTCTATCCGTGAAATCATCGCCAATGACAAACTAATCAAACGTGGTGAAAAAGATAAGATCTACGAGCGGATGACAAAGGTTTAAGCTAAGTCTTTAAGTGGAATCTTATGTTGGTCGGCGAGCTCTTTGAGCTTGGTGCCATCAATAAATGCCATCGGTGCGAGTTCACTGATGCTTGGTAGTTCCTCAGTAAATTTCCCCGTTGTGATAAAAATGCCCTTAGAAAGTCTGTCTTGAATGATAGCGTTTGAGAGTTCGACGATTTCTCCGGCCGACACCACATAATCTACATTATGATAGGCAGCGTGAATAATGTAATTCACTCCGGTAATTTCTGCCGGGCTATGGGCATAAATATCTAATGTCTGTTCTGATTCTGTTGTTTCAATCCCATCAATTTCTAATTTAAGAGCTTCGACAATATCCGAGCAAATCCGCACATAACGTTCAAAGGATGGGCCTTGTGTTGCAGAAATAGCACCAATGCCGTCATCACGTTTTTGGCCAGAAAAAGAGGTCGCAAATATCAGGATAAAGCCGACGATGAAGGCAAAGCCAATGATGAAAAACATACCGCTCACTTATGGGTGCCTTCGGCCATGCGTTTTAGGGCGCCCATTTTCTGGCGCCCTTTATACTCAGGGTGAGCATTTTCACCTTGCTCATTGTTTTGGCGGGTAGCCTGGTCGATAATGGTAAATTCAGCTAAAGAGTAGACAATAATGCCGAGTTCATTGGTATGGACTTCCCCTGATTTAGCAATGTGTTTGTCGAGGCGTACGGGAACGTCCACGACAAATTTGAGCACATTGTAGTCCTTGCCAGAATAATCCATTTCTTCAGTCGAATGAGGGAATAAATGGGATACCGAGCGCGCAATAGAATGAGCCATGTCACGCGCTTTTTGCGAGACGACTTCCTTTTGACTCGTGACAAGATTAATATCAATAAGTTGGTTGATCGTGGAACCAGGCAATAGAAAATTAAAGGGGAGCACCGAAGTAAATAATTCGGCGACGAGTTTAAGCACATCGGTTTTTTCAGCCACAATAATTTGATAGCGGAGTCGATCATTGATGCGTGAGGCGACGGTAGTTCGTTTGCACAGCAACTTAGTGATTAAGCTTTCTTTGGGTTTTCGTCCGCCTTCAAAGGCGATTAAAGGGAAGCCATTGGATTTAAGTTGGGAAAGTTTTCCGCCAATCTTGTCATCCACTTTTTGCGCCAACTGCCGTCGGCTGATGGGGCAGGTATAAAGGAGTTCATGACCATTAATATGCAAGATAGTGTTCATCACTTTGGTGAGGACACAGGCTTGTTTGGCAATGGGGAGTTCTACTTGAGGCGGAAAGCTATCTAGTTTGATAGGTTCTGATGTGACTTCTGAAGAGCCTAAGAGAAAAATATCACGGACGTCATCAGGTTGGCTGACGGATGGGTCCAAAGGTCGCTTTAATAGAGCTTCTACATAGCTGACGGCTTCGTTATGGATGGACAAGAGTCGTTTTTGATCACGACTATCATTCCAGTCAAATTCATTGATTTGCAGGAACTCATCGACGGCTTTGCGCGAGTCAAAGAAGCATCCTAGGCTATCAATTAAGGACTCGCCCAGCAGGACATGTCGGGTAATAATCTGAGCACGGGGACTCAGCCCAGCAAAAGTTTCAGTTAGTCTTTCCACAATGAAGGTCCAAAATACCAGAACCCCCTAAGTAAAGTCCAGGATTACGCACCTATCTTTTTGAAATGAATAGCTTTTTCCAGCAAGCTCCAGGATTGACAGGGGAGGTCGGGCGCGGTACCAAGGGGCCCATCCAAGCACGTATGTATTTATAGAGGAGCAATTCATGGCGCAGATTCAAGAGCTGAAGGCTCGCGAAATTTTAGATTCTAGAGGGAACCCGACTGTAGAAGTGGATTTAATGATGTCCGATGGTGCATGGGGGCGAGCGGCTGTGCCTTCTGGGGCTTCGACAGGTTCATTTGAAGCGGTGGAACTGAGAGATGGGGATCCCAAGCGCTATTTAGGGAAGGGTGTGCAGCAAGCCGTGCGCAATGTTCTTGAGAAAATGGCTCCACGTATCAAAGGGATTGAGGCCGGCTTACAAGAGACCTTGGATGAAGGCTTGATTGAGTTGGATGGGACGCCGAATAAAGCCAATTTAGGGGCCAATGCTATTTTGGGAGTTTCCTTGGCCTATGCCAAGGCTTCCGCCATGTCTGCGGGTGTTCCCTTATACCGTTATATTGCCTCCAATACGGGTCGCGAGGGTAACTTATTGCCGACGCCCATGATGAATATTTTAAATGGCGGCCAACACGCCGACAATCACTTAGATATCCAAGAGTTCATGGTGATGCCTGTTGGAGCAAAATCATTTAGCCAAGCTTTACAAATGGGGGCCGAGATTTTCCACCAATTAAAGAAAGCCTTAAATATAGAGGGCTTGTCGACTGGTGTTGGTGATGAAGGAGGTTTTGCGCCGAATATAAATTCAACGACTCAGGCCTTAGCCCTCATCCAACAATCTGTGGAAGAAGCCGGGTATAAAGTAGGGAGTGATATTGTCTTTGCTTTAGACGCGGCTGCGAGTGAATTTTGTGAAGATAACTACTACCGGTTTCATTCTGAGCAAGGTCCCATTACTGAAGCGACGCAACTGATTGATTACTATGCGCAGCTGCGTGAAAAGTATCCGATCATTTCCATTGAAGATGGTTTGGATGAGAGTGATTGGGAAAGCTGGGTGGCGATGACGGCTAAGTTGGGCAGCCACATGCAATTAGTGGGAGATGATTTATTCGTCACTCATACCGGGCGCCTTAAGAAGGGGATTGAAAGTCAGGCCGGCAATGCCATTTTGATTAAGGTGAACCAAATTGGCACACTAACAGAAACTTTAAAGGCTATTGAAACCGCGCAAGCTGCAGGTTTTGGCGTGATTATTTCACATCGTTCCGGTGAAACTGAAGATACGACGATTGCAGATATTGCTGTGGGCACAGGAGCAGGACAAATTAAAACAGGTTCACTCGCGCGTGCTGATCGTACGGCAAAATATAATCAACTACTGCGGATTGAAGGAGCTTTGGGTGATAAAGCTCGCTATGCCGGTAAACAACCATTTCAGGAGAAGCTGGGTTAGTCTGACCAGCTTGCTGCGTCAATGCTCAGTAAACTCGTAGATAAACTGTGGGGGACTTTAGCCTCGCTCAAGACGGGCATCGCCTTGATAAGCTTGATTGCTTTAGCCAATCTAGGCGGTTCTTTTATTGTCCAACGGGATCAGGCCCCTGAAGGACAGATTGAAAAAGTCTACAGTCCAGAAACCATCCGCATTTTAGAAGCCCTGGGTTTATTCGACCTCTATCATTCCTGGTGGTTTATTTTATTGCTGACGCTTACGGGGATCAGCCTCATTATTGCTTCGATTGATATTTGGCCGCGTTACTGGGGGCGTGTGGTTCAGCCGCTGAGCCCGTTGAATGAACAGCAATATGGTATCTTTGAAAAGCAGGCCGTGCTCAAGAGTTCTACCAAAACAGACGGCCGTAAAATTCAATCCATTGTTGAAAAAGCCTTTGCTAAAATTCAAACAAAAGAGTCCGCAGGCAAATGGCATTTTTGGGCGCAAAAAGGCCGTTGGTGTCACTTGTCGGTTTTTGTTATCCATACGGGACTGTTATTTGTTCTTGTGGGTGGTTTTTTAGGGGCGCGTTATGGCTTTGAAGGTCAATTACGTTTGAGTGAGGGGCAATCGAGCAATCTTTTTATTACCGAGCGTGGCCGTGGAGTCGCACAACCACTAGGTTTTACAATTCGTTTGAATGATGTGCGTATGGAGAAATATCCCGATGGCTCTCCAAAGGCTTATTACAGTGATTTAGATATATTAGAAAAAGGCCAGTTGGTTAAGTCGGAAACAATCCGCGTGAATCATCCCATGGAATATGAGGGGATTTATTTTTACCAGGCTCAGTATGGTACAGAACCGGCTAATGAGCGCTTTGCTGCGACAGTAACAGCCACACAACGTAGTTCTGGTACGGGGAAAGATTTAAGTTTAGAGCAAGGTAAAGTTAGCAAACTGAGTTTTCAAGGGCAGCCCGACGTTGAGGTACGTTTGTTACAATATGTTCCGCAATTTCAATTACCCATGGGTGATGAAACTAGAAATATTGGAGAAGCCATTCAATTGGCAGTAGGCTCTGGTGAAAAGCCTAAGACCTTTTGGATTTTTAAAACCTTACCATCCTTTGATCAAAAAATGCGTCAGGGAGAGTATACCTTTGTGTTTCAGTCAGCGCGCCAAGCTTTTGATGTCGCTGAGTTCTCGGGACTAGCTGTAGGGTATAATCCAGGTATTTCTACAGTGTGGTTTGGTTCCACTATTTTATTAACCGGACTGATGTGGAATATTTTAGGTTCGCATCGCAAACTATGGGGCTGTTGGGATGGTACCACCTTACAAGTAGCGGCCAAGGCTCATCGCGGGAATGATCGCTTTGATAAAAACTTTCAAAAACTTATTGAACGCTTGCAGCAAGAAC
>JAJFLM010000154.1 GCA_021772655.1 Deltaproteobacteria bacterium | reverse complement strand
CCGGCATCGACGCGCAAGAAGGCCGTGACAAAGCCCGCGTCGAAGCCCCGCAAGAAGCCGGGCCAGAAGCCAATCGAGATCGACATCGACCAGCTCGCTAAGCTGGCCGTGCTCGGCACCAGCGTCGAAGATGCCGCTTGGCTGCTCGGCATCAGCGAGCGCACCCTGCAGCGGCGCCTGAATACGGAGGTAGAAGAAGATGCAAATGGCGAGCCGCTTTATACCGATATTCAAAAGGCGTGGTTTCAGGGGCAGGCGATGATGCGCCAGAATTGCCGAGTGCGGCTGCTCAACCTCTCGAAGAGCAGCGCCGGTGCAGCTATCTTCCTGGCGAAGAACAATCTCGGGATGCGCGACCATGTAGCGATCAGCGATCCCGATGGCGGCGCTTTCGGTCAAACCGTGTTCGGGCTCGCCCGGCAGGCGTGGAAGTCGCAGCAGAAGGGGAAGCGCAACAAAGATGCCGGGGCGTGATCCTGATCGCATGGCGATAATTCTCGATGTCTTGGCCGAGGCTTGGGCAACAGAGCCCGACATGCGGCTTGGGCAGATCATCTTTGTGTGCGCCGGGGGCGAAGATGTTTTCAACATCGAAGATGACAGATTGTTAAGCGGGCTTCGTCGGTATCTGGACGAAAGCGCGGAGACAGATCAAAAGGCGAAGGGTGCTAAGCCGACCTGGTGACGTTCCCGCCAGCGACGAAGAGGCTAACGCTTGGCAGGAAACCATACGATCCGATCCGGCTCTTTTCTTCCGCGAAGTGCTCGGCATCGTGCCTTGGGATCGGCAAGTCAAGATCGCCGAGAGCGTCAGAGACAATGACCGCACATCCGTCAGATCATGCCACGGCGCGGGCAAGACGTTTACCGCTTCCGGTCTCGTGCTCTGGTTTCTCGCCGCCTATCCTTATTCGACCGTCATCACCACGGCTCCGACCGGGCGCCAGGTGCGCAAGGTGCTTTGGCAGGAAATTCGCAGGATGCACGCCACGGCTCCGGTTGCGATCGGCGGGAGGTCGCTCGATGTCGAGATCAAGATTGACGACAAGTGGGGCGCCTTCGGCTTCTCGGCAAAAGACAGCGCCGCCTTTCAGGGTATTCATGGCGATTACATCCTTGTCATTCTCGATGAGGCCGCGGGAGTAGATCAGCAGATTTGGATCGGTGCAGACGGCGTGCTCTCCGGCGGCATGGCCAGGCTGCTCACCATCGGCAACCCGACCGAGGGCATGGGGGCTTTCTACGAAGAGCACCGCACCTTGCCGGCGAAGGCAAAAATCAAGATCAGCGCCTTCGACACCCCAAACTTTACCGCTCTCGGTATCAAGCGAGCCGACATCAAGAGCGGCGCGTGGCGGAAAAAGGTTGCCGGGAAAACGATGCCTTATCCGGGGCTCGTTCAACCGGCCTGGGTTGCCGACAAATATCGCCGCTGGAAACCGAGCAGCCCGCTCTACCAGAGCCGCGTCGAGGGCGAGTTTCCGAGCGCGTCGCCCTATCAGCTCATTCCGCTAAGCTGGATCGAGGCGGCACAGCGCCGCACGCTATGCGATCCCGAGTGGCTCGGCGAAGAACCGGATGAGGACTGGAATTACAAAGGCGGCGTGCTCAGCGGCGAGGTTGCCCCCGACAAGCCGCCTGATTTGGGCTTGGATATAGCCCGCTTCGGCGACGATCATTCGTCGTGGTATGCCTCTTACGATGTTCCGGGGGGCAAGGTGGTCCGGTGCGTCGGGCGGCTCTTCAAGCAGCGCACCACGGAGATCGAGAATGCCACGGTCAAGAAGATCAAGATGCTATGGCCCGCGAGTGTGCGGATCGAAGGCGGCGGATCGATGGGCGTCGGCCCGATTGACCATCTGCGGCAAATCGAATATGCCGAAGGGCATGATGTATCGATCATCGAAATTCTGCCCGGCAAACCCGCAAGCGACAGCAAGCACTATGCCAACTGGCGGGCGCAAGCATGGTGGAATGTGCGAGAAATGTTCGATCCCGACAATGGCACCATCGACATCGACCCGGATGACGACGAGCTTGCCGCTCAGCTCAGCTCGCTGCTGTACAAGCCGGATCGATTGGGCCGCACTCTGATTTGGTCTAAAGAAGATATGAAATCAAAGGGCTTACCTTCCCCGGACGATGCCGACAGCGTGATGCTCGCAACGAGCCGACCGGGCGAGATAATCTTTGACGATGAGACCGCGGAAGTCGGCGCCCCGCTCATCGGCGCTCAAATGGATTGGTGATGGCTGAAAACATCTTTTCAAGGATCGGGCGAGCCGTTGATGCGGCATTCGCCGACGCACCGAAGCCGGGCCGGGAAGTCGCCCAATCGGACCCGGATAATCTGTTTCGCATGTTCGGGGGCACGCCCTACAACCCGAATGAGCTTGTCAGCCGCAAGGGTTATGGCGTTATCGCGAAGATGCGGCGCGACGATCAGATCAAGGCGGCGCTAACATTCAAGAAGCTGGCCGCAGCCGCGTCGGGTTGGGAAGTGACCAGCCCCGAAGGGCAGCCCGAAGATTGGGAAGTCACGCGCTTCGTTGCGCAACAGCTCACCGATCTTGAGACATCTTTTGATGATGTGATCTTTCAGATCAACGGCGCCCTCGACTTCGGCATTTCGGTGACGGAGAAAAACTGGCAAGTGGTGCCCGATGGCGAGTTTGCCGGGCTGCTCGGTTACAGCGATCTCAAGACGCGCAATCCGTCGAGCTTCGATTTCGACACCGATGAATTTGGCAACCTCAAGCCCGATGGCGTGCTTCAAACGACACCGGACGGCACCAACCGCCTGCCGACCGGAAAGTTTGTCATCTTCTCCTATCAGAGCGAGTTTCAAAACCCGTATGGCACCACGGACCTTCAAGCCTGTTATCGAGCCTGGTGGGCGAAGGAAAACGCTTACCGATGGCTCATGATGATGCTTGAGCGCTACGGCGTGCCGCCGCTCTTCGCCCTCTACGATCCCGAAAAGCTCAACAAGGCGCAGATCGCCAGCCTCAAGAAAGTCGTGGCCGGTATGCAGGCATCGACTAACGGCGTGATCCCGCGCGGCGAGAAAGACGACATCGAGCTTTGGAGTGCTGAGCTTGCCGGGCAAGTCTCGACGGTGTTCATTCCGGCAATCGATATGTTCAATCGGGATATGTCGCGCGCCCTGCTCATGCCCGGCATGATCGGTCTGACGCCTGATGAGGGCGTTGGCTCAATGGCGCGGTCGCAAGTGCACTTCGATGTGTTCATGTTCACGGTGAACGATCTGCGCCGAGACGATGAGGTTGATGTTGTTGATCGTCAGATAATCCGCGATCTGGTCGATGCCAACTTTACCGTCACCGAGTATCCGAGGTTCCGCTACAACCCGATAACCGAAGATTTGATGACCGATCTCATCGAGGTATGGGGGCGGCTCGCACAACAGGGCGTGGTGACATCGAGCGCGGATGACGAGGCACACATTCGGGAGCTGCTTAAATTTCCCGACGCCATCGAGGTCGATGACGATGACCGGGGCGATCTGCTCCCGCCGCTCGATGATATGCCCGAGGACGATGAGCCGCTTGACATCGAGATCAACGCCATCGACAGGCAGCCAAACCGCTTTGAGAAGTTTGTAAATTTCACCAAGATCACCAACGATCTCGATAGCCTCGAAGCCCTCGCGCGTTCGGCAATGAGTGACGAGCTGAAGCGCTCACGCGATGCTCTCGTGACTAAAGTGCAGCGGGGCTTTCTGGACAGATCGGCGGCGCTGCGCCAGGGTTTCATCCGCAAGCTGCAGGTGCTTCCGAACATGGCGGCGGTTAGCAGCTCCCTCGCCGTTATGCTCGAAATGGCATTGCAGACCGGGCGAGCCCGCGCACGCGATGAATTGAAGGCAGCGCGCAAGGCGGCAAAAATGGCCGCGGGCGATCCGCCGACACCCAACGCGGCGCCGACTGCGGCAATCTCGTTTCTCAAGACGCGGCGCGACTTCGCGGTGGCCGGGATCGAG
>JAJFLM010000153.1 GCA_021772655.1 Deltaproteobacteria bacterium | reverse complement strand
GCAACTGTAGGTTCTGCAATATGTAATTGCCCCGGAAAGCCCATTGAAAATGGGTGCCACTGGTCGGCTTGTCCCAATCCTGTTCGGCACAGAATTTTCGCCATGATTTCCCCGGTGCGTCAACTGCCGGTCTCTACTGGGGGTTAGTTGGCGATGATCGTCGTGCATGCGTTCACATTCTGAGTCCCGTTTCACGGGACTTCCCCCGCTGCAAGCGGGTCATAGGCCCGCCATTTATGACGGGTTCTTGTTGCGATTGACGATCTGATCCCCGTTTACGGGGATTCTCGCTGTGGCGGCTTGAGCCAACGCGATTACGGCTGAAGCCGAACATCGAGAAGCCTCGTGAACGAGGCTGCGGGACACAATTCCGTTTAACACCCCGTCATAAATGACGGGGCTAAGACCGCTGCGCGGGGAAACCCGGTGAACCGAGTTGAATGCTCAACGAACGCCGACCCCCAGTTGGCGAGCAATCACGGCGACATGGGCAACAGCGGCAAGTGATCGCTGTTGGCATCGCACGATTGAGATTGGCAATTTCAATTCCACTCAAATCTTGGCAAGAATCGTGCCGAACAAGATTGCGGCTTGTCCGCCAATGTTTTTCAAGCGTTCCCTAGCTCGCACTGGCAGACAAGCTGACCAGTGGCACCCTTTTTCAACGGTCTGCGAACGCCTCAGAACTGAAATAATGTGGCGACGCGCGTGTTGTCGATTCGCAATTCCCAAAGCGGCTCTCCGTGTAGAAACCGTTCACCTAAGCCGCCGCTGCGGGGATCCATCAAGCGCCCCAAACGACCGTAGATGAGGAGATACTCCGCTTCGCTTGGACCTACGAGTTGCACATCCTGCCGCAAATGTCCCCACTCTTTTAAGCGGTCCAGCCCGAAATGTTCCGGGAAGACCCACAGTTTGGCGTCCGGGGGAAGTTGCTGTTGCATGCTCTCCCAAGCGGATTCATTCATCGCCCCCCACCAATAGTCGATCTCGAACCGCGGGCGACGCAATTTTCCCTGCGCGGTTTGTAGCTCAACCGGCTGAGCGGCGCCGTCGAGTCCACCAACGAGTAGATTGTAATAAGACAACTGCCCAGGATGCATCCGCCACAACGGCCAAAGGGTGATCATCGTCAGCAGCGCGATTGCTACAAATTCGCATCGAGAGCGAAAAACTTTGGTATGGGCCTGTGTGGAATCTCGAATCAGCCATTTCTCACTGACCGCGTAAAATCCATAGGCGGCCAGCAGCGCAACAAAGTAAAATGATACCCGATACAAACGGACACCATCGTGCGCCGGCGTCGAGGGGAGCATCACGATCAGCGGTAGAACGATCGCGCTGCCGACCCACAAACCGGCCAGAGCATTCTTGCGATCCCGCCAAATCCATTTCACAAATCCACCTGCGGCAAATGCCACGATCCAAATCGGTGTCGTCACCAACGGCAGCACGATCACACTGTGCCAAGGGACAGGAGGCAGGCCAGTCATTTGGTAGACTTCGCCGAAATAATAGGCGTCGATTTGCCAGCCATTTTCGTCGTGCCGCAGCATGTCGAGATAGCCTAAAAAACCGCCGATTGGATCGGACCACCATAGCGGAATCAAAAATAACGCGGTCAGCGGCGCGACGACGGCTAAACAGATCGCCGCTCGCCATAATTCTTTGGGACGATACAACAAGCCCCACACTACCCACACAGGAACCGCAAACCAAAAGGTCGGTTTGGTCATCAAACCGATTCCACAGAGCAGTCCAAATAAAAATGAGCGTCCCCAGCGTCCCCGGCTGTAATACAACGCCCAACTTGCCAACACCCAAAAACAGCCGACCAAGGTGTCGATATTCAGCAATTGCGCATGGGCAAACAGACGGGGCATGCCTGCCAATGCCAGGACGCCCACAATCCCGGCGGCTGGGGAAAGTTCACGAGCCAGCCATTGATACACCACTCCGCATGTCAGAGCAAACACAATGATGTTGCCCCAACGATAGGCGGAGGGGCGAGAATCGAACCGGCCGACTGTTACATAACCCGCAGCGGAAATCAGAGTGTTGGCGGGTAGGTTTTTATTGTCGGGGCGGGCGACATAAAATCCTTTGCGTAAGCGATCGCGCTTAAAGGCCTGTGTCGGGCCTTGCTGGATGAGATCGCTAAACCATGCCATCACGCGGTGTGTGTTGAGAATATAAATCGGCTCATCGGTCGTCAGACCGTAGTCCCGCATGGTCATTGCGATGCAGAGCAACACCACGCAAAAAACAACGACGCCCCCTGTCGGCAGCCGGCGTAACAGCAGTGTCGAACGGCTCACGCCCGGCATGCAGGCGGTGTTTCCGGTGGATGCGGTTGTTTCATCCAACGCGGACATGCGGGGACATCCCTGGTGAAGGTGTTTGAAATCGCTAGAGGTCATGCAGCAGGCAGGCTTTGCACCCAGCCGCCGACTCAGCGTCAACGGGCTGATATGGGAACGAATTTTTGATTTGTCGGTCCGATGTATCGGCTGCGCGGACGAATCAAGCGATTATTGGCCGCCTGCTCGATCGCGTGCGCTGCCCAGCCGGTAACCCGGCTGGCGACAAACAGCGGAGTGTACAATTCCACGTCCAATCCCAGATAATGATACAGCCGTGCGCTGGGCCAATCCAAATTCGGTGGCAGGTGTTTCTCCTCGCGGACAATGCGTTCGATCACATCGGCCATCTCTTCCAAATCTTGATTACGGGTTTTCTCCGCCAATTCGCCGCAGAATTCCTTCAAGATCACGGCCCGGGGATCGCCCGTTTTATAGACGCGGTGCCCGAAGCCCATAATCCGCCGCTTTTGCACCAAGGCATCGCGGATCCACCCTTCGGCATTCTCCGGCGAACCGACTTCTTCCAAGACTTCCATCACCCGTTCGTTCGCGCCGCCATGCAGAGGCCCTTTGAGTGCTCCCACCGCCGCCACGATTGCCGAATAGATGTCGGACTGTGTCGATGTGACCACCCGTGCGGTAAAGGTCGAAGCGTTGAACT
>JAJFLM010000152.1 GCA_021772655.1 Deltaproteobacteria bacterium | reverse complement strand
TTCCTCTTTGATTAGCATGTACTCGTCAGCACCAACTTTTACTTCGGTCGTGCTGTAACTTTTATAAACGATACGGTCGCCTACTTTGATCTCTTGGACCTTTTTACCGACAGCAACTACTTTGGCTACTTTTGGCTTTTCCTGCGCCTTGTCGGGCAGGTACAGACCGCTAGCGGTCTTACTCTCCGCCTCTTCCTGACGGGCAACTACATAGTCGGCAAGCGGCTGGATGTTTACACTCATAAAACTCCTCCGTATTTTAAGTTTCTTGAAGAATGAGAATTTCTCGCATTAACTCCCATTCGTTAGCACTCATAATAGCCGAGTGCCAATTCACCTGTCAAGCGGTTGCGGTATCTGATCACAAATTTCACGCTGCATTTTCATTGTTTCTTTTAGACTTTGTTCAAGCACTGATAATTCTTCTTTAACTTGTGTCAATACTGCCCCTTTGTGATTACCTATGCTCGCATAATCTAGTCTCATACCACTGTATTCCTTAAAAAATATTTCATCAAAAGCCTCCCACCAATCACCACTTTTTCCATAAAAAATTCCTAACCCAGCTTTAAAATCTATATGCGCTGGTCGGCTCATTGACTCAATTAAAGAGCTGAGATCCTCTTGGCTTAGCCCATAACGAACTTTTGCATCCCTTGGAGGATTAATACTAATGTGCGCCCGCTCCCAATCTATTAACATTACTCCGCTATCATCTGCCGTGAGTGCGATATTGCGCCCGGCTAAGTCTCCATGATTACAGCTGCCAAGTGAGTGAAGCTGCGACAGCAGTCTAGCGGTCTGGCTCCAGTCTTCACGCATCCCTGGATCCTTGAAAGTGTTTGGATAAAAGTCCGCCCAATCAATTGTATCTAGGGTGGTCAATGATTCCTCTAAGCGCGTAATTGAATATGATTGACCCTGTTCGTTAAGAATAAAGCCTACAGGCATAATTGAGCTCAGGCCAAGCCTGTTAGCGGCAACATTATTAAAATATTCTTTGAGGCTATCTTTTTCGTGCCCCGTATCTACAAAAGGCTTTACAGCTACCGGTATATTACGTACACCGCCTTCAAAAATAAGGTTACCGAAGAATACTCCGTGCATAGAGCGTTTTCCACCTCTTGACTGAAGCGGTTCAAAATTAATCTTACCGCCCATGTTCTGGGTTAAAAAATTAGGGTCAATATCTAGCGTGTGTTTCAAAGTATGTGAACCAAGTAGGCGTTGACTAATTTTGTCGCTTACAGGGTCAGGCGCATGCAAATCCATAGAGGTATTTACTGGCTGCACCTCAATCATGCCTTCAAGTACCGTCTGAAAAGTTTTGACCCTCTCCAGCTCATTAGGTAAATGCCTCTCTTCAGCGGCAATCTCATAGTTTTGACCTAGAAGTAATCGATCCATATCAACCTTTTTCGGCTAAACCTTCGCTATATCCTTCATGAAAATATTTTATAAGGTTAGAGGATATATCTGATAAATCCGGGGTTTTTAAAAAATAATCGTTGTAGTAACTAAGTGCGTCCATATCAACTGGCAGAGGCATAAGCCACTGCTCTATACCTGGAACAAGGTATAGATGACGCTCGCCTGGCCGGACAAAATCTACTAGAGCAAGAGAGTTTTCCACAGGATCAGTAATTACACTTCCTTCACAGAGCACACTTACATCAGCAAACATCTTTCCTATATCACGAAAAAGATCCTTGTCGCCGTACGTAAAACTTCCTTCTGCCGAGCTTGCAGCGTCATTGGTAATAGGACGCGAAGAAATCGGAACAGTATAGTAGGTAATCCCTTGTTTTCTTTCGTGTATCAGCTTGCCCAGAATCAAACCTTGAGCAGTAAGTATTTTCCTGTATTCATTTTGCTGCTCGTTTGGCGAACTTAAGGCTACTATACGTTTTTTGCTTTGAGAAAACTCTCCAATAATAATATCTTCCATGATCACACCATTAACCAAGCTATACCTAAGGTGAGTCAGCCTCTCTACGGGCGAAATAAGCTCAAGCCGTTCAGGTGAATCTGACGGAGGATTAGCATGATTTGACACTCACAAATTATAACTTATATTGGACTATTTATCAAGGGTGCGCTTACTTTATAACAGAGTAGTAGGGTTAGAGGCCTTGCTATAAAACTTGCTCTCACTCATACATCACTCAGTAATAATTTTAAATTTTAGTTAAAGATTGATAAGTTCTATTCAGTCGGGCCATCGTACAAAAGACTTGCGGCTAAATCTTCTTCTACTTTACGGTCCCGAAACTTTCTCTCAAGTATTTCATAATTGATTTCGTCATCATTCAAAACAAAAGGAGTGCGACGATTTCTTGTCGTATCGTCGTCAAGCATTTTTGCTAGCTGCTCAATCTCGTCAAGAGCTTCCTGCAAATGCTGGTTGGCAAAGTGCTCTTTAGTTACGACATTTAGCATAAACCGCCCGACAGGCCTTATGACTAGCTCAAGATCTGCGCCAACCCACTTATTATCCGCAGATTCCTTTCCCAAAATATCGTAGGCTTCTACAGTAAATCCAACGGGATTATGTTCAGAATTATTGCTCACAAGTATATTATACAAGTTTTATGCAATTATAGCTATAGTATTTTGCCGAATACTCTTCTGTAGAGATCGCCTTGCTGGGCTTCATTACCGCAATCGGCAAGACGAACAAGTGTTGGTGCATTATCTGCACTTTTATTCGTAGCAGACATCCAATAAGCTCGCATTTTTGTACCGCCTACTTTTGTGTAATTTACTCCGTGTGCGATAGTAACCGTATTCTTGCCATGGCCCATTTCAGCAAAAAACTTTAAGTCCTTTAAGAAAGCACGATCAAGCGTCTCAATTTGTCGTTTTTCGCTCGGACCGCCATGCTGGACCGCTGCGCTCATATGTGGGCGTAAATCAATATAGTTTATTTTGATACCAGAATCCGTAGTAAGTCTATGTGAATCAGCAATTATTTCTGGCCCGTTTGCGTGCAAAGACTTTATAACCTTAAATTGTTCAGCTGGCAGTACCGCACCATTCGGAACAACATGTTCATTTGAAAATCCTGCCGGTGGGATTAGCTCTACTGGTGGAAAAACTTGTTCTAGTGTCAATGCCGCATAACCAGCTTCTCTTGCAAGCTCGTTGGCCGCGGTAAACCCCTCCTTAAATTCATAGGAGCTGGGATGGAAATTTCTCAAGTCACTATAAAGATCTTCTGGAAGAGGTGTCATTTCTTGTGAGAGTGTAGCGTTTGGCATTTTTTGTCTACTTTTTTATTAACAAGGTTTTACTGCTTAAGCGTACCACTCTTTTGCTTAATTTGCAAGTATATTTATACTTTTTTGAGCAGTTTTTGGGCGATTTTGCGTTCGTCCCAGGGTTCTTTTTTGCCGCCCATGTTGCGGTAATTTTGGTGGCCTATGCCTGCCAGAAGGACTACGTCGCCCTTTTTGGCCTCTTTGAAAGCAGTCTTAATCGCCTCTTTGCGATCCGCAATTTCAACAGTTTTGCTCTGCCCTTTCGCTTTTTTAATGCCCGCCATTATTTCTTGGCGTATAGAGGCGGGATCTTCGGTATAGGTCTCGTCGTCGGTTAAAAAGATACGGTCAGCATTTTTTGCAGCAACCTCGCCCATCATGGGTCGTTTAATTTTATCGCGGTCGCCAGTGGCACCAAACACTACTAAAATTCTGCCTTTGCTCGTATCCCTTAGAGTTTTGAGAGCATTTTCGAGCGCGTCAGGCGTATAGGCGTAATCAACTATGACCGAAAAGTTCTGACCGGCTGACACATTTTCCATTCGGCCCGGTACTGATTGTAAAGTTGCAAGTCCTTTTGCTATCTTCTCAGGTGTTATGCCCAGCACGCTCACGGCAGCTGCCGCACAAGCCGCGTTATAAGCGTTAAATTCGCCTGGTAACTGTATGTTCACAGGTATTTTATTGCCATCTAAATCAAGTTCAAAGTCGGTGCCCCTAGACGACAGCTTTATCTTACGCATAGTCACGTCACT
>JAJFLM010000151.1 GCA_021772655.1 Deltaproteobacteria bacterium | reverse complement strand
AGCCTGTATGACAGGCTATCGCATCTTTTTATACTGAGTTGTCTTCAAGCGTAAAGTCTTCTCTGCGTTTGAGGCTTACTTAAGTATTATACTTAGCCATCGTAATTGATGGCGGTTGAGTATTAACCACCGGTTGTTTGGGGTGGGGCCTAAAGCGTCGTGTTTTTCGGACCTCTCTGACAGCAAAATTGATGGAGGCATCAATGATTGAAAAAGGCTCCCAAGTCGCTATTCACTATACTTTAACTGTAGACGGCGAAGTCGTCGATAGTTCCGAAGGCAAAGACCCCTTAACCTACGAACAAGGGGCAGGTCATATTATTCCAGGACTAGAAAGTGAATTAGCCGGCCTGAAAGCAGGCGACAAAAAGTTAGTCACCGTAGCACCAGAAGGTGGCTACGGCGTTCACACCCCCGAGGCCATTCAAGAAGTACCTCGCAGTGCCTTCCCCACAGAGGAAGAATTAAAAGTGGGTGACCGCGTCAGTGGTGAAGCCGACGGTCAGATGTTTCAAGCTACGGTTCAAGCCTTTGGTGATGAAACCATTACTTTGGACTTTAACCATCCCCTGGCTGGAAAAACTCTTAATTTTGATGTCACCGTCGTGAGCGTCAGCTAATCAAGCTTTGTGAAGGGCTCGGAACCCTCAGGTGGGGTTTCCGAGCCTTTTTTCATTAAAATAAAGCACTTCATACTAAAAACGTTGAATTTATCTAGATATTTTAAATAGCCCGCTTGATAAGTTTCTAAAAAAAACTAATGACTTTATCTAATCATTTCGCTAACTTAACTTAACTTTATGAGTGAAGCCCAATTAATTATGCACACGGTTGTCTTTGCCCTGATTGCGGGGGTGGTCTGCCAACTGTTGTCTGAAAAATTAAAAGTCCCTAGTATTTTCTTTTTACTCTCTGCCGGCGTTTTATTGGGGCCTGATTTTGCGGACTTAATCCGGCCTCAAGATATGGGACTTGGTCTCCTCGCCATTATTGAAATTGGCGTGGCTATCATCTTGTTTGAAGGCGGACTCTATTTAAACATCAATCAATTTAAAACCATCTCCTTGCCCATTCAGCGGTTACTTACTTGGGGCGCCCTCATCACCATGGTGGGCGCCACATTAGCCGCATGGCTCATCGTTGAACTACCCATTCGGTATAGCTTTATCTTTGGAGCGCTCATGATAGTGACCGGTCCGACGGTCATTGGGCCCATTTTAAAACGTGTGCCACTCCGTGAAAAAGTAGCCACCATCCTCCATTGGGAGTCCATCTTACTCGACCCTATTGGTGCGGTGGCAGCCGTTTTAATCACTGAATTTGTCTTAGCCAAAGAAAGCAGTTTGGTACTCACTCTCGTACAATTTTTAAAGATTCTGCTGGTTGGCTCGCTCGTCGGCTTTGCCAGTGGCTGGATTATGAAGGGCTTCTTGAAATGGGTCCGTTCTATCTCTAAAGAAACAACCAATCTGACTATTTTAGGTGGTGCCCTCCTCTCATTTCAAGCCGCCAATTTACTCGCCCATCACTCCGGCTTAGTCGCGGTTGTAGCAGCCGGCATGGTGCTAGCTTATGGTACTTTAGAACAACGAGAAGAGATTCAAGAATTTAAAGGCACCCTCACGTCTTTAGTAGTGAGCTTTCTCTTTATCTTATTAGCCGCTCAATTAAGCGTGCAAGAATTATTGGGCTTTGGCCCTAAAGGTTGGTGGTTTTTAGCGGCCATGATTTTAATCGTACGGCCACTCTCGGTCTTTTTGTCCCTGCGCAAAACGCCATTGCAAATTAAGGAAAAAGCTTTTCTTTCAATGATGGCCCCGCGTGGTATCGTGGCGGCCTCAACCGCCTCATTGTTTGCCTTAATCTTTGCAAAAGAGGGTTATTTAGATGCCGCCCCTTTAGAAAACTTAGTTTATTTAATCATCGGCACAACGGTGGTCTTCCAAGGTCTGCCTGCTGGTTTAGTCGCGCGCATCCTCCGTGTCACTGAAGGAGCCCGTAATGGTGTCCTGATTGTCGGCGCCCATAAACTCGGTCGTTTGATTGCACACACCTTACATTCTGCCGGCGTTGAAGTGAAATTAGTCGACACCAACTTCTGGCATTTTCGCAGCGCCTTGCAAGAAGGGTTAGAGGCTTATCACGGCAATGCATTAAACGCGGGCTTCTTATCAAACATTCAAACCCAACGTGTGGGAACAGTACTCGCACTGACACCTAATGGCGAAATTAATATTTTAATGTCACAGTTAGGCCAACGCCTCTTTGGTGAAGGCGCTTCCTATCAATTAAGCAGTCGCCTGCCCCACGAATCTGACGATGATATTTCAAAAGAAATTGGGGGGCATGCTATTTTACCCCAGTCACCTTACTTAGAAGAACTAGAACCTGGTCTTGAAAAAGGTCAGTATGAATGGTGCGAAGTGACCATCCCCAAAGGGAAAGAATATACCGGCGCCATTGAAGTGGCCGGGGGACGCTTTTGGCCTTTATTGAGTACCAAAATGCCACCTGTCCAAATTATTCCCTATGGCCATACCTTCAAATCTGAGGAGCAAGTCTTTGGCATCTACAAAGCTGACACCTAGTCATCCCGAACATATCCGCAATATTGCAAAAGATATTATTTTTACCATACTGACCTGTGGAATCTACAATCTGTATGTTCAGTACAAACAAATCGAAGCTTTAAATGCGATGTTAGGCCAAAGGAAATATGACTTCTTAACCTGGTTTTTACTGACGCTTGTCACTTGTGGCTTGTATCATATTTATCACGAGTACCGCCTCAGCGAAGACTTAATGAAACTGCTTAAACTCGAAACCAGTGAACCTTTGCTCGCCGTCGTTTTAACCACCATTGGCTTTGGTATTGTAGCCGATGCGATTCAACAATCGCACATCAATCATTTTTATGGAGATACGAGCTTATAGAATCATCGCCGCCATCGGCTTAAGTGCTTGTGTCGGAGTTGCGCTCTTTTTTCTGCTAGCGCCTATCTCAGTAGAATCCGCTAACCTTTGGGTTCCACTGAAGTGTCCCCTTCATTTTTTGACGGGCATTCATTGCCCGACCTGTGGCTTAGGCCGTTCCATAATGAGCGCCGCTGCTGGTGAATGGCGACTCTCTGTACACTACCATCCACTCGGAATCCCCTTACTTGTAAGCTGCATTGGCTGGGCCAGCCTCGTCTGGCTAGCTCCCCAGCGTTGGCTCGCCATTCAAAATTGGCTCTCTACCCATTACCAAAACCACCGCCCTATCTATATGATAGCCTTAGTTTTTTACTGCATCTGGGGCTTTGGCCGCTGGTTTGTCTAAGCTGTACCACCTCTCTTAATTGACTAAGTCACCATTAAAGGCATAGCATTGCACTCATGAACACATCCTATCTTATTAAAAGTGGTCTTTTACTCATTGCTTTGACGGTCAGCGCGCCTTTCAGCCTGAGCGCCGCAATTTTAGAAACAGACAGCTATAATGATCAAAACGCTGCCTGGGTTTTGTCCTGCGGCGGCGATAAAAAGAAAGATCGCAGTGAAGACAGCGATGCTCCAGAAGCTAGCTAAATAGCCTATGGAAACCACCATCATCCTTGCACGCATGCTAGCCGTGCTCTACATCACTATTGGCCTCGGTATTTTACTCAACCGAGAGCGTTACACTAAAATTTATCAAGAATTACTGAATAGCCCCGCACTACTTTACGTCAGCGGCATTGTGGTCTTGTTGATAGGCTGGTTTATTGTCAGCATTCATAATGAGTGGGAAACCGGTTGGCCCCTTGTTATTACTATTTTTGGTTGGGTTGCCTTAATCAAAGGTGCCTTGATCTTAGCTTTGCCACGAGCCATGCAAGCACTCGCCACACGCTTCTTAAAAAAAGGCCAAGCCATGACTTGGGAGGGATTGTTTGCCTTAGGACTTGGCATTGTGATGACCTACCTTGGCTTTGCGGTTAGTTAAAAACTAACATTATGGAAAATGATCAGCGGCAGCAGCTCAAACAGATTATTGATGTGCAAATTTCTGAACTGTCTGAAAGCATTGAACTCCTTGAAAAAAGCACCCAACCTATCCCTCCCAGCAATGCCATTGGACGCTTGTCGCGAATGGAAGCTATCAACGAAAAGTCCATCAAAGAAGCCAGCTTAAGCCAAGCCAAACAGCGCGTGAATGCCCTTAAAAGAACTTTAGGGAGACTAGGTGATGAGGATTTTGGCTGCTGCATCCGTTGTGAAGAAGCTATTCCCTTTGCACGCCTTGAAATCATTCCTGAATCTAAAGTCTGTATGAATTGCCTGAAAAATACTTAAGCTTCCCCCTTGCCCTTTTGCTTATTTAGCGGCACTTATCCGGCATGACCGACCTCTTTGATTATGGTGCCCAAGATTTACAGCAAGAACAAGCTCCGCTCGCCGAGCGGTTGCGCCCCCATCACCTCAACGACGTGATTGGCCAAGAGGAACTTATCGGCCCCGACAAACCCCTGCGCCGCTTAATTGAAAGTGATCAATTGCCCTCACTCATTTTTTGGGGGCCGCCTGGAACCGGCAAAACAACTTTAGCGCGCATCATCGCACAAAGTACTGAAGCTAAGTTTGATGCGATCTC
>JAJFLM010000016.1 GCA_021772655.1 Deltaproteobacteria bacterium | reverse complement strand
CTTCCATGGCTGGATAGAGGGTTTCTTCCACGGTGTGTGGTAGGCGGTGGATCTCATCAATAAACAGGACATCGTTGGCCTCGAGGTTGGTGAGAATGGCGGCTAAGTCACCGGCACGTTCTAAAGCCGGCCCTGAAGTCGTGCGGATGCTCACGCCCATTTCAGCAGCGATGATATAAGCGAGTGAGGTTTTACCGAGGCCTGGAGGTCCATAAAATAAGACGTGATCCAGACCTTCGCCACGTTTTTGGGCGGCTTCAATAAATACGGCTAGCTTGGCTTTAATTTTTTGTTGCCCGACATACTCGTTTAAGTTTTTGGGACGTAAGCTTTTATCCCAGGAATCTTCGGTCAGGACTTCGGCTGAAAGGTTTTCGTTGCTATTCGACATGCTTATCCTGCCTTACGTTGTTTACCGGCTAAATGTTTTAAAGTCTGGCGGACGGCCTCTTGCAGTGGTGTGTCTTCATCAAAATGAAGTTCCTGCACGGCTTTTTCAGCTTGGTTGGTTTTGTAACCCAGGTTTTGTAGTACTGAGATCAGATCACTTTGAATGTCATGAACGGTGGGGGCGGCCGGTGTTGTGCTATCGCTCCAAGTCCCACTGAGTTTGGTGATCTTGTCTTTAAGATCTAAAATGAGTCGTTCAGCCGTTTTTTTGCCGACGCCAGGGATGCTGGTCATTCTAACAATATCACCTGAGGTGATAGCGCGGATCAGTTCTTCAGTGGCAATTCCGGAAAGAATGTTCAGTGCTAACTTAGGGCCCACGCCATTTACTTGAATGAGTAATTGAAATAATTGTTTTTCGGTTTGGCTGTAAAAACCGAAAAGGACGATTTCGGTTTCACGGACATGGGTGTAAACCAGCAGGGTCGTCGGTTCATTTACTTCTGGCAAACGTTGATAGGTTTCTAGACTAGAAAAAACTTCGTAGCCGACGCCATTTACATCAACGATGCTGCTGTGAGGATTTTTTTCAATGAGGGTTCCGTTGAGGCATGCGATCATATAAGTAGTTCTTAGGGTTTTGGATGGATTTAGGCAATGATCTTTTGGGCCAAGGGGTAACGCTGGCCGTGGCAGAGGGCTACGGCGAGGGCATCCGCGGCATCCGCCTGTGGTGGTTCAGGGAGCCCGAGGAGCATTTTGATCATTTTTTGCATCTGGTCTTTTTGAGCGCGCCCACTGCCGGTAACGGCCTGTTTGACTTCATTGGGGCTATATTCAAACAGCGGGATTTCGGCACGGTGAGCGACGACCATAATAGCGCCGCGGCATTGGCCTAACTTCAGGGCTGAGGCGGCATTCTTCGCAAAAAAAGCTTTTTCTAGGGAGAGGATTTCAATGTCGTGCTGCCGTACGAGCTTCTCCACTTCAGCAAAGATATAGCCCAAACGCTCTTCCATAGGATTTTTAGTGGGTGGGATAATGCAGCCATTATCAACATGGCGGAAGCGATTGCCCTCGACGCGGATAATCCCATAGCCTGTAATGCGGGTGCCGGGATCAATGCCTAGGATAATCATGGTAACTAAGGTGGCGGGTTACGCCATCATTTTCTCCATTTCTTCTTCCGAGATATCCATGTTGGAATAAACATTTTGTGTGTCGTCTTGATCTTCAACGGCTTCTAATAACTTCATCATTTGTTCGGCTTCTTTGCCGGCAATCTCAATGGAGTCTTTAGGGAGGGCAGCCAGTTCGGCTTCAGTTGGTTCAAAACCAGCATCTTCTAGAGCTTTGCGCACAGCATCAAAAGCAACCATCTCGGTAATGACTTCCCAAACTTCACCTTCGTCTTTTAAATCTTCAGCACCGGCTTCAATCGCAGGTTCCATAAGTTGATCTTCTTCAGGATATTTTTCTTTAGAGAAACGGATGATGCCTTTTTTCTCAAACATCCATGCCACACAACCCGGCTCGCCCATGCTACCACCATTCTTGGAGAGGGCATGACGGATTTCGGCTAAGGTGCGGTTGCGGTTGTCGGTGAGAGCTTCAATTAAAATAGCGATGCCACCCGGGCCATAACCTTCAAGAGTGATCTCTTCATAGCTGTTGGCATCAGCTCCTGCACCGGTGGCTTTCTTAATAGCGCGGTTCATATTATCATTAGGCATGTTGGCCGCTTTGGCCGTATCCATCGCGCGTCTAAGTCTCGGATTTCCTTCAGGATCGGGACCGCCTTCTCGGGCGGCGACAGTGATTTCGCGAATCATCTTAGTGAAAATTTTACCGCGCTTAGCATCAATAGCGCCTTTTTTTCGCTTAATAGTTGACCACTTAGAATGTCCTGACATGCTATTTCGAGCTCCTTTTTAAATAGGGTGGTTTATTTCTCTACAGATTTCTAGCACTGCTCATCGAGCTATTGCACTAAAAATTTATTATCGGCTTCCCCAATCATGTTGCCATAACGGTCACGCAATTTGGCTTTCACAATATAAGAACCCGCGGGCAGGCGGAGTGGCAGCAGAAAGCTACTGGTTATCAGTTGGCGTCCGGACGCGGGAGCTGGATATTTCTTATTCACGACGTTCAACATATCAATGAGGGCTTCCCCTTGAGGATTGAGTACTAGTAGATCCTGTTGCAACCAAATGTACTCATCCTTGACAATAAAGCCTGAGATTTCAGTGCTTAAATAAACAATTTCTCCAGGGGCATACATGGGTTCGGTATCTCGGATGGGGGCGGAAGGTTTACCGAAAAAGAACTGACTCACCTTCAGGCGCAAACCTAATAAATATTTCGCGCGGCTGGGAAGGTCTGGCAGTTGCCACGGGCCGACCCGGATAATCCGTTCTTGGCGGATGAAATTATCTTTGTTGTTGATACCGAAATAACCCAGGCCAGCAATGATGCCAAAAATGACGAGGATGGCAGCCAGACGACGCAGGTTCCATTGACTGCGGATCACACGGGTGTCGGCCGCTAAATCGCCCGTACGTTGTTTTTGGGTTGAGAGAATCGCTGCCAAATAACCTACGGGATTGTGATCGAAAAAGCGAAACAGGTT
>JAJFLM010000150.1 GCA_021772655.1 Deltaproteobacteria bacterium | reverse complement strand
CACTTCTTGTAAAGCGGCGGGACTCGCAATCAGTACAACACCAGGAAATGTAAATACGTTTTGTTCCATAGGCTCCTTCGAGTAATATTATTGCAACAAACATGCCAACCATTTCATGTGGGAACCGTTCTTGTATTTTACTAAAATCTAAGGGTTTTCTCAATAAAGCGCCCTATTTTTAAGGGTTTCTCAACCAGGCTACTGGGGTCTATTCCAGACCCTTTGGGGGTTAAAGTCTCCGGGTGGGGGTCAAAGGCCCACAGGAATGATAAAAAGTGTTGGAATTTTGACGGGTTAGGCCAATTGATAAGCCATAAAAAAGGCGGCCAAAAGGCCGCCTTTTAAATTCAATGTGATATTTCTTACTGGAAGACCATCCCGCGTTCTTCTTTGGACAAGGTTCCATCGTAAAGTGACTTTGATAAGTTTTTATACTCGTTATAAACTTCATCATTAGAGCGTAAGAAGTTCATAATCGCACTGCGTCGTCCATTGATGCCACTCATCTCTGTATTAAGCTGTTGCAGGCGTGAGGCATAACCACGATCATCTGAATCTAAAGCACCCATCTGGTCCGTCACTCGACTTTGTTCTTGCTCTAAGCCGTGCATCGCCTTGACAGCATAGGCTGCTGCCTCGGTCCGCAGTTGATTCGCCGACATCGTACTCATATTAAAATAACTTAAAACCTGGCGCCAATTGAGGGTACCGCCATTCAGCATATTGGCGAGAATCATCCGGATACGCGCCCGTTGTTGACGAGACGTCTGGCGCATCCGATTAAAACTGGCTTCCATGCTTTCTGTCTGATTACCCACTGCCATGTCATTGGCCAATGAGTTCTCATCTGTATCATCCGCATTAAAAGCGTCATCACTCATCGCCGCACGGTCACCTAAAGAGCCCATGCTAGTAAAAGTTTCACCTTCGGCCACAACGTCTTCTACAATATAATGACCCCCATTACGCTGGGCCTCACGTTGACGCGCATCCACTCGGTCTCGGATGCGGGTGGCTTCATCATTAGTCACACGACCACTGCTGTCAGGAGATAATTCATACTGCACTGTTTCTGTACGGATACGGCCACGTGCGCTTTCACGATAACGGATAGTCGCGGTGCCCATCGTATCACGAGTTCCAGGACGCGGGGTACCGGCTGAATCGTACAAGGCCCCTAAAGTCATCCGGTCCGTGCTATTAAAACGTGTAGTCCCACCAGATTCTGGGCCATATTGAATCTCAACATTGTGGTTCATGTCACCAGGGCTATCACCTAATAAACCGATTAAACGCGCAGCTTCTGCTGAATTAGTATCTGTATTGCCATCTTGACCATTTGTTAAAACATGCCATTCACCACCGTTGACACGGATACGCATCGCACGTCCGGTCCAGGCCGTTGTATCACCAGTTGTTGCTGGTGGGTTGGCAGGAGGTGCAGCATCAGGATTTGCCGGTGGACGAGCAGTTCTCCGCCTAGGAGTAGCTGGTGGATCCGCCGGTGGGTCCTCGGCAGGTGGTGGATCTGCTGGTGCTGCTGTCGGGGCTCTACCAGCACGAGCATCAGCTAAAGAAATTTGATTAGAGGCTGTTGGTACTCCAGCAACTACAGTATATTCAGTGCCATTGATGGTGACTGTATCACCAACGCTAACATCAGGATTCGCTGTTCCAGCAGGAGCGGCGCTAAAAACAGTACCATTTGATACACTACCTACAGAACCATTATAACTACCAAAACGAGCCGTCCACCCTTCAAGGTTACCACCTGTCGTCCCAGGAATAGCCGCAATGGCATCTCTAGCAGCACCTCGGAAGGCATTGCGTTCGCCGCCATCAATGGTTCCATCACCATTAACATCGTTAAACGTAAATGACGTGGTAGCACCATTTGGTCCGCTAAGTTGTACTGTTACATTAGCCATAATTAATTCTCTATTAATGAAATCATTCGGGCAGAACGAAAAACCATTCTAAACCCCTATATTATACTTATCGCCGAATCTACGCTCCAGTTTCGGCAAATCACACCTTTTTCCAAGCTCTATAATAGCAATAATCAGGCCAAATTAGGTAATTCTAATTTTATTTAATAATTTCATATAGTTATAAACATATCACAAGAACGCTTCAGACGAAAAAAAGGCCTTTTTCTGCTAAAAAATACCCCCTATTGAGGGGTTGGCACCCCAGTCGCCGTCTCAGTTCTAATAGCAAATTGTTCGTAATATTCCTGACTTACCTGCTTTACAGCTTCGCGCCATTGTTGAATCTGTTGAGGCGTATACGGCGCTTGTCCGGACACGGGATGTTGTGCCCGCCGTTCGAACTCACGTTGGATACCGGCAATGCGATCTTCCATGCGATGTTGCAGCGCTTTAAATTGTAATTGATCAAGGCCCCGTAATTGCAGCCGCCGGAAAATTCCTGGTAAGCGCGCCGGGTAACCCATGCGATCCATCTGGCGTCCGGTCACCCCTCCAAAGCGCTCCAAAGGTTGGTCATCGGCTGCCGGTAAAGTATCGGCCGAGACATCACTTAAAGGCAGACCGAGTAGAAAATTACAGCCATGAATAATAGCCTCGCGACTCAAGGCACGTAGCTCTAATAATAGAAAACTTTGCAGGTCCATATTTTGGCCGTAACGCTCAATAATATTTTGATAGTACTGATACTCCTGTGCGTAGGCATAACGCTCCTGCACTGTCACGGTCCCCCAACTTAAATTGGCTGCCGGGTCATTCAGTACTTGTTGATACAAGGCCACGTGCGCGGGTTCATGGACGAGCTTCGCGGCAATACTCCAAGCCGGCGACGGCACTTTTTTTCCGGTCGGGTCAAATTCATGGGTGCCGACAATCACCGTATTGTCTGGAAAAAAAGCCAAGCCATCAATCGATGTTCCCAACCAACCTTTTTGGCGATCCGTCAGTAATTCATCAATGATAGGCGTAAAAATAATGCGGTCCACGCGATCTAAATTATCCGTGTGGCCGAGTTCAGTTAAAAACTTTCTAATCTCTGGTGGCAAGGCGGCCACGGTAACTTCGCGGGTCCCTTCATAAATTTCTTGCATCGTAATCGGTTCCGATGAAGCCAACATCCCCTGTGATCCAATCACGCGCTGGATGTGTTGTGGGTTCATGCCGCGTTGTAAGGCATTGATGAATAAATCTTGCACCTTCGCCCGATACGCCAAATGTTGGGGCCAATGACCTGCTTGACTGGACTCACGAGCCTGGCGCGAAAAATAGGCCATGGTATTCAAATAGGCCCGCTGCGCTTGGGGATTCGCGGGGTCAGGAAAGCGTTCCAAGACCTGTTGCAAACCTTCTAAGCGCTGCCGGTCTGCAGGCGTCATATTCTCGGCCCCGACTAACAACTGCAAGCGTCGGAAACCGTCTCCCTCAAAGTCAACTCGACGTGCCATCTCTAAACTCACCGAAGCCAATCTCCAAAAGGCTTCTATCCGCTCCGGACTCCCTGGCAAGGTTTCAGCAAACTGTTGTTGTAAAGTCACTTGTTCAGAAAATAATTCAAAGTGGGTTTGCTCATGATAGGCTGTTAATAATTCAGGAGCTTGTTCCGTCAATAATTCCGTTAACACCACTTCACTGACTTGCTTAAGTAAACGTTCTCCTGAACTCGCAAAAGCAGCTTCCAATAAATAACGTAAGGCTTCTAGCTGCGGCAGGCCTTCCAACTGACTGAGTTGGCGCCAACCTCGATAAGATTGATAGACCGTACGCACTAAACCTTGCATATCCGCAACAAACGCGGCCGCATCATCACCAGCATCGCGCCACTGTTGCAAATCACCACGGAATAATTCTGGGTGTTGATCCACCACGGCTTGCAAACGTGTCCCCCAATCACCCAATTCAGGATGTTGCTGGGCCTGCGTCAAACCTTGACGAATAGTGCGGATAAAACCTTCGGCACGCTGCTGTGAACCCACAGTGCTTTCAGACTCGACGGCAGGAGTCGTGGCCAACTCACTCAAACGTCGCACTGTGTCATGAAAGGCCTGATCTCCTAAGGCATGAGTGCGCCCCATTTCGCGAACCACAAAACGATCATCTTGAAGATGCTGAGGCAACGCCGAAGCCGGCATTAAATCAGCCATGACAGCCGGCTGGCTCAAAAGCTGGGCCGAAAGTATACCTGAGCTTAATGCGAGTGACGTTCCCCCTGAGGCCAAAAGAATACTCATAACGCCCCCTTATCGCATTTTTTTGCGAAATGTTGCGAAGGACTTAGGCTCTTTCATACGAGTTTTCGCAAGGTTGGGATGGCATCGTACTGGGACGACCGACCGCCGCCCCTACGCCGACAAATAACGGATCATTTTGACAATATTATCAATGGAGTCCATGGAGACCAGCTTCATTTGAAAGGCCACGGAGCCTAAGGCCACAAAGAAAATCAGCACCCCCATCATCCCGCGAATGGCAAAGCCCAAATTCAAGACATTGATAGCGGGAGAAATCCGATTCATAACCCCCAAGATTAAATCGACAACAAAAATAGAAATAATAACCGGCGCGGCCAATTGCGCGGCAATGAATAATACGGTTCCAGAAACCCGGATGAATAAATTAATCATGGCCGCCATATCCAAACCGACTGTCGGCATCTCGTAGATGGGCAAGAAATGATAGCTCTGCACCATCGCGTGAATAAACAGATGATGGCCGCCTAAGGTCAAAAATAGAATGATTCCTAATTGAAAGGTAAACGAACCAAAGATAGTAATCTGTCGGCCCGTCTGCGGAGAAAAAATCTGCGCCATAGAAGCGCCGCGTTGGTTATCAATAATTTGTCCTGCCGAATCAAATCCATAAAAAACTAAGGACGACATCAAACCAATCGCCGTGCCATAAAAAACTTCCTTCAAAAGCAAAGCAATATTAAACAAAAAGTTGTCAAAAGCATGTTCGGGGATGGTGGGATAAATAAATGGAAACAACAGGACTAAAAAAATAAAACTTGTTCCCAACTTAATCATATTGGGCACAGGGTTCCCGAATAAAAACGGCACCAAGTTGATGATGGTAAATACCCGAGCTAAAATCAGCCCGCCGGCCATCAATGCAGGACCCGTATTAAAATCTAAACCAAAAATGTCGGCTAATGCCTGCATAGAATTCGCTATTTAATGTAGAGTGGGATACTGTCGAACAAGTTATGCATAAACGCCACCACTTGATAAAATGACCAGGGCCCCAACACTGAAATCAATACAAAGACGATCACCAACTTGGGAACAAAGGTCAGCGTCTGTTCTTGCACCTGGGTTGTGGCCTGCAATAAACTAATCAACAAACCGACAATCAATGCCGCTCCTACGGGAGCCGCTGTCAGGATTAGCGTCAGATACAAAGTCTGACGGGATATACTGATGATATACGCTTCCATTTATAAATAACCTGAGATCAATGCCTTCGTTAAAATATGCCAGCCATCCACCATCACAAACAGCAATAGTTTAATGGGGAGTGACATGGTTACAGGCGGCACCATAAACATCCCCAAGGCCAATAAAATATTGGTCACCACAATATCGATAATCAGAAAAGGCAAGAATACGATAAACGCAATTTGAAAGGATTCCGTCAGCTCACTCACAACAAAAGACGGTACTAAAACCAGAAAGTCATCTGGTTTGATGGCGCGTTCTTCGGGAACCGTCGGATCAATAACAATTTCAGCTTTCTCGGCCTCATCAACTAATGCCTTTACCTCTTTAGGATCTTGTTTTGTCTTTAGTTTGCCAGGGTCCATCATCATCCGAGCTAAATTATAAAA
Organism: Deltaproteobacteria bacterium; assembly: GCA_021772655.1. Taxonomy (GTDB): domain Bacteria; phylum UBA10199; class UBA10199; order 2-02-FULL-50-16; family JAJFLM01; genus JAJFLM01. Next base: position 23,129 of record JAJFLM010000150.1, on the reverse strand, counting down.
AAGTTTTTGCTCTTTAGCATGAGTATGCCGTTTTAAGAAGGCTCGCATGGGTTCTTTGGCCTTACCGCCGCCTTCAATCAACATGTTGACTGAAGTTTGTGACAACATCGGTTGATTTGTACCCCGCTGAATTTCTGATTCAGCCGCGCGGTACATATCCACTCCCACAGGTGCCATAACGTATACTGTTAGAATTAATGCGAGCCCTGTGATCACGGGCGTCGGAGGAATCTGTTGCGTACCCAAAGCGTTACGCAACATAGACAACACCACAACCAGCTTCACAAAGGCGGTGGTCATCATAGCAATGATTGGCAAGAGGACTAGGCCTGCCAAGACGATTAACATCAAGAGAGGTCGGCTAACACCCTCAGGCTCTAAGCCGGTATCAGGAACCGGAACACGTTCTTGCGCTTGCACCACTAAAGGCACTAACCAAAATAATAAGGCAATACTCCCCTGTTTTAATCTTTGCATCATCCTCACGCCTCATCGATTAAATCACTAGGATTTAATTCGCTGATTAAATTCACACTATGCTCTGAACCCCCAAGTGCAAAAACTCGTTTGCCAATTCGCACAACATAAACTGATTTTTTCTGATCTAAGCGATGCCATGAAACGAGTTCAAAGTGATTCGCCCCACCTTTTGCCACCCATGGGTTGGTACGTCCAACAAACTTCAATAAAAGGAAGCCCAACAAGACAATCAACAACAGTAAAATAACCATCTTGATAAACAGGCCGCTAAAATCCATTTCACCGACAGAAGCCACACTTGCATCCTCAGTGGCCGCCATCACATTAAGCAAAAATATCATTCTTGCCCCTCGAGAATACGCAGGATACGCACCCCTAAACGGCCATCTACTTCAACTAATTCACCGCGCGCGACGACTTTATCTTGAATCATTAAGTCAACCGAAGCATCCAAACCTTTTTCTAATTCGAGCAACTCACCCGTTTTCATTTCTAAGATTTCAGCTAAGGTCGTGCTTTTATCTCCAATAACAACACGAAGCTCGACAGGAATATTACCTGCAAAAGCTAAGCCGCTATCATTGGGAATGGGTTCCGCTGCAGGAAGTGGGTCCAGCTCAGGCGGCACATCGGAAAAATCAGGTACCGCCGCCGGTTCAGAGGGAGGGATATCACTAGGAATATCATCACGAGTCGGCTCATCCGACAACAGATCCTCCATGGAACTATCCAATTGATCTAAGTACGGGTCCGGTTCAGCGCCTTCATTACTTCTCGGTGCATCTCCACCTAAGCCTTCTAAAAAATCCTTGTCGGGCATCTTCTCTGCCATTACGCCTCCTGAAACATTTCCTCAATCCGCATTTGAGCTGGGGGTCCATTAGATTCAATACGCGCACGTATTTTGGGAGCCCCAGGTCTTAAGGGATAAAATAATAATTCACCATTTAACTGGCCCTGATTTAAACGACAATGGGCCTGATCCAACAACACAATATCACCGGGCTCAAGACCGGCAAGTTCCTGCGGTGATAGCGCTGTACTGCCAACCGTTGCACGCATCGGGAAATGCAAATCCCCTAAGGCCTGCAAGCGCTGCTTTTGCTCTGGTTCTGATACAGGTTCTTTCACTAAACTCACCCGATCACCCAGTACATCTTTAATAAAAGCATCTCCGATAATAAGCTGCACAGGGCCGGTTAATTCTGGAATAGCCATCGCGAGATCAATACGCGCAATTTGCTGACAATCTGAAAAAACGGTATTGAGCTCATTCATATCTGTCACAATTTTTTCCAAGCGAACTGGCAACAAGGTATCGTCTGCAAAAAAAACGTGGAATGCCTGACAGGCTTTCATCAAAATATATGAAAAAACTCCGGACTCAATTTCCGTCAGAATACGGGGCACAGGGACTTCATTCAATTCACCACCCAATAAACGATCGACCAAAGCTAAAGCTAAGATTGAATCCCAAACGAGCACCGCCTTAGGCCCCGTAGGCGTCGTTGAAAGCACCACATAAACGCCCTCACCTTTAACACGCTCTCGCCATTGCTCTAAGCTTTCTAACTGAGAATTTTTATGATGAAGGGTACATCCACCGCGAATCGCACTTTGCAAGACCTGTTCTAAGGCCAACAACAATTTCAAACGGCTTTCCTGAGTGGGCAGCAGATGAAACAGGATATCCTGCACCAATCGCTCCTCACGCGAAATAGACTCCAGACCAGTAAAATCGATGGGAGTGGCTTGTTTCATAGTGACGGGACCCTTAGGGTAAAAGTAGCTAAGTTATCGAAATTCTTAGGTCATTATAACATCGATACTTTCAACCGCCAAACCCTTTTCCGTTAACTCGTGGTTAAGGGCCCGCTTCTCATTATTGAATAAATCACGTACATCTTTAGAACTGGTGACAAATGTAGCAGAGATTTTGCCATTTTTGGTGCTGATACGCATCCTCAAGCCTTTAAAGACCTCATCACGCAGAGCGAGCTCCATTTCAGTCTCACCACCCTTACGTGTTACCAAACGAGCATAACTGACAATTTGATCTAAAATGCGTTGAGGAATCGCCTTAGGCAAAGGTGCGGAAGCGGCTGTTTGCGTCGTTCCTGACGTTTCTGAAGTTGTCGCTGCCGCCTGATTGACAAAACTTTTCGGAGCCTCTTTGGCTTGCTGCTGTTGGGTCGCTTTTTCTGGCTGGCCTTTGGCTTGAGACTGAGATTGCCCTTTAGATTGCTGCCCAGCACCTTGCTGGCCCCCTTGACCCGAATGCGATTGAGACTGACCCCCACGACCTTCTTTTGAAACCACACGCTGCTCGGCTTCTTTAGCTTTTTGGGTCGATTCTTTGCGTTCAGAACCACCACCTTCATCTTTCTGATCACGATCCTCACGCGATTCTTGTCGCGATTGACGCTCACGCACTTTCTCGTGGGCCTGATGTTGCTGAGCCCCTTCCTTAGATCGAGAAGGTTTACGTGACTCGGTTGGACGCTCTTCATTAGATTCTTCTTCGCTCAACTTATCATCAAAGGATTGACGTGGGCGTGACTCATTCATTTGATCTTGAAGAATCTGACCAAACTGCGAGGGAGGCTGCTGTACACCAATATTCATACCTTTACCGGTATTCGTTTGCTGTATTTTAGAAGCCTGTTGTGCCCTCATCGCATCGCGGTGGGCTGGATTGTCGACATTTTTTGCCATAATAAACTCTATCTCTGAGCGCGTACATTAAGCTGATGGATGACCTGACCTAAATCATCCATTTCTTTCTGTTCACGCCGCGTGATTTCTTTTTCACGCCGTTTTTCCCACAGTTCTTTATGCTTCTCCATCACTTCACATTCTTGAGCCGCGCCAATATAATCACGGCGGGCCCGCGAAACTACAACATTAGCATCCTCAATCACACCGTCTTGGCGCTCAATATCACGATCCTTCTGTTTCACATCCTCATCAAGGCCCTTCAAAAAATCAGTATAACGGAAAGAATCGGCCACGACACCGCTCTCGCTGTATAGCATGTTATCGAGCGCGGTACGGGCTTCTTTCTTAGAAGCATTTAAATCAGCTTTTTCTGTCTCTAACTCTTCTTTTCGTGTCTTTTCTCGTTCCAGATGCCCGATAGCCCGTGCTAATATGATTTCAGCGCGTCGTTTAGCACGTGCCTTAATGCGCAGCAGCGGCTCTAAACGATATTTATTCGACATCGTCAAACATCTCCTCTAACTCCGCCACGGATTCTTCTAGCATGACTTTAGCTTCCACATCTTGCTTTAAAAATTCATTAACCTCTTCAATCTTATCAATCGCATAATCTACTTTTGGATCAGATCCCGGTTCATAAGCCCCAATCAAAATCAAATCGCGTTCTTTCTCATAGGAAGCGACCACATCTTTAAGTAATTGAGCTGCTTTCATATGAGTTGGGGAAACAACATTCATCATAACACGACTGACTGATTTAGAGACATCGATCGCAGGATAATGACCGCGCGTCGCCAAATCACGTGACAACACCAAGTGACCATCTAAAATCGACATCGTTTCATCGGCAACGGGCTCGCTCATATCATCACCGGCTACCAGCACTGTATAAAAAGCCGTAATCGAACCCTGTTCTGAATTACCCGAACGCTCTAACAACTTAGGCAAGGTTGAAAACACTGAAGGCGTATAACCTTGACGTGCTGGAGGCTCACCTACAGCCAACCCAATCTCACGTAAGGCACGTGCAAAACGCGTGACTGAATCCATCATTAAGAAAACTTTTTTACCTTGATCACGAAAATATTCTGCAATCGCCGTGGCGACATACGCCGCCTTGGCACGCACTAAAGAAGGTTGATCGGAGGTAGAAACCACCACTACAGAACGCGCCAGACCTTCTGTGCCTAAATCTTTTTCAAGAAAATCACGTACTTCACGACCACGCTCACCAACGAGACAAATAACATTAACTTCCGCACTGGTATTCCGCGCAATCATACCAAGCAAGGTAGATTTACCTACACCCGCACCAGCAAACACCCCCACACGCTGACCTTCACCGACCGTACAAATAGCATCAATGGCTTTCACACCAACCGATAAGGTATTGAGGATACGCTCGCGTTTGAGAGCATGCGGCGGATCGGCATGCACAGGATACTCTACATCCCATGATAATGGCCCATTGGTTTCTTCATCTAAGGGGTCACCTAAGCCATCTAAAACGCGGCCTAGCAAACCATCACCAACGCGCACAGTCATTTCACGGCCTGTAGGAGTCACGCTGCAACCGGGGGCAATGCCGTCTAAATTACCTAAGGGCATTAATAAAACTTCATTTTCCTGAAAACCAACAACTTCGGCACGAAGATTGGGGCGGTCATTCACCGGCTCAATCAAACAAAGCTCTCCGACCTGAACATTAGGCACCACCGCGCGCGCAACCAAACCAATCATCTCTGTCACGCGCCCTTTTACTTTGTAGGTAGACAGTTGATTGAGATCGCGTTGGAATTTTTTAAAATCAATTACCGACATATTATTCACCTAAGCCCAATGATTTTTTAATCGCTGCTAATTGAGTACTCAATTGCGCATCAATCGTGCCAACTTCTGTATCAACCGCACAACCACCAGGTTCGATAGCGTCATCAGCCACCGTATTTAAAGATTTTATATTTTGCAGCGCTGCCTGTAACTCAGGCTCGGCTTCGCGTATTTTATCAAGATCGTTGGGATTGACCCGCACAGTCAGCCGTTCTCCAATAGCTTCTTGTAAAGCTTGTTTGACGACTGAAACCACAGCACCTTGCGCCACAGCATTCCCCAAGATTTTTTCGGCAATTTGAAAAACCATTTGGACAATTTCAGGTTCAGCATCTTGAAGTAATTTTTCACGCTGTACGGAAGCCTGAGCAATCATTTCACTGACCTCTCCCAAACCTTCTTGATAACCTAAATCATAACCTTGCTTTCTTTCCTGCTCGACCTGCACGATCATAGCTTCTTTCATTTGGCGGACCTGAGCCAAAATGCGCTGCGCTTCAACCCGTGCTTCAGCAATCATCTGAGCCGCCTCATCACGAGCCCCCATCACATTCTTAGAAATGACTCCCCGCGCTGGTAAAAAATGACTGGTGCTAAAACCTTCATTCTCAGTCACCTTCAACTGACCGTCTAAATCATCTTTTTTAATTATTTCTGACATAAAAAACTCCGCTTAGGGCTCTGCCCACGCTTAAATAACTATACCATATCTTCCGGCAAAGAGCTCTTTTCACTATCGGTTTCCTCATCTTCCATATGAGACTGCCAATATTGTTGAATTTGCCGCTGTTCTGCGAGTTGACGGATCAAACCTAGCAATTCCGTCTGTCGTAGAGCTACCGCTTCTGGGTTATAACTTGAAAAGGCTTCCTTCACAGCACGACGCAAACTATAGCCCTCGGTGGGTGATAAACGAACCACCACCCCTTCGATCCAAGACGGGTCTTCACGGCTGACGCAACGTGCTAACACCGATAAACCAATCTCAAAAGGCAGGTCTTCTGCGCGGCTCACATCTAAATTCAGACCCACAATATGTTCCTGAGCACGTTTACGCTGTGGCAGCGGCACCAGTGGGCCTTGATCTAAACGTTTGCGAATCTTACGGGCCTCATCAATAGGAAAACGTGTTAAAAAGACCTGCAAGGCCTGAATATCAACACCGGCAAACGCATCACGAATTTCGGCATAACCCAATTCACGCACAATACGGTAAATATCTTTGCCGTTCATCCAAGGAATATGCCGACATGAAAAACGTTCATCGGCATTTGGAGGGCTCGCGTGAAAAAATTTATGCGCCAAATATTGCTTTACCTGTTCCATTAAAGAAGCCGGCAAACCAAAACTCTCATTGAGCGTTGGCAACCGATCGCGCAGTTCTCGTGGCAGGTTTTCAATAAGATAACGTACATGGCTGCCTGGCAAATAACGACAGATCATCCCAATAACACGCGGGCTTTCTTGACGAACAATTTCTAAAACCCAACCTGGGTGAATCTGGTGAATGGGTAGCGCCGGCGAGCGCTCAGACCAAGAACGTAGCATCTCGGCGAGCTCTTGCTGATTGCCCCGTGCAAAACGTGCCTTTAAAACACCGGCATATTTCTGCAAGGTTTCGGTTAAGCCTTCGGGGCCAAAGCGAAAAAGTGCCGCTGGATCGTCCCCTCCTTCCAGTACCGCTAAAGCCGTCATGACCTTGCTGGAAGTCGCTAAGTCTTGTTTCATAAGTTTTTACTGTGTTGTCCGCTGTACCAATGTCTGGACGACTGTCTTCATCGCATCCATAGAGCGTACAGCAATTTCAGCTTCAAAAGTCAGCTGATGCATGGACGCTTGGACCAGCATGAGTTCGCGGTTGCTGAACTTAGCACCTGAAGAAACCATTTCCATCAGTTTCTCCATCTGGAGCCCGCCATTGTTCAGCTGGGTTATCATTCCCGCGATTTTATCCTTTGATTGCACAGAATCCAACTCTTGAGTGTTGGAAATTTGAAAATCGAGATTTTTTGCCGTCACGGCATTGTCAGCAGGGTGGGCATTGACATCATAGCCCATAGATTTAAGAACTTCTGAATTGGCTGAATTGACCTTTGCTTCTTGCTGCTGAAGCACGTTGGTAAACGAAGACTCACCACCTGCAGGCATATTGGCGGCCTGATTGGCACCCTGCTTGGCAGTTTCTTGAGCGACCTTTGCCGCCATTTGTCCGATTTTAGCTTCAATCGCCATTATCTAAGGCCCCCATGGGCTTTGCGAACATCTTCAGAGACCGTACTTGGATGGCTACCCGTATTATGGTGAATACGTGCATTCACTTTCTTAAACAACATTTCCAAAGCACGTGCATGCAAACGTGATGTCCAACTTTTTGATAAACCTAATTCGCTACCAGCTTCTTCCAAAGTGCGATTCTGGAAGTAATACATTTTGATAAGCTTACGTTCTTTCACCGGCAACATTTCAATCGCACTTTTCATGTGCTCTTTAAGCTGTTGGAACTGCGCTAATTGTTCTGAACTTTTTGCATTTGTATCTTCAATCTCCATAGGCTCTTCAGAAGCATCAATCGAAATCACGTAAATAGAGGCCAAGGCATTGACAGTATCATAAACTTCTGCGGCGCGCTGATCATCATCTAGATCCAAGGTGCGCTGCGTCGACATGTGTTCCAGGTAGTTATTGGTCGCCTGTTCAAACTTGATTTTAGCATATAAAGCGCGGGGAACCCAACCACTCTTGCGCAAACCATCATAAATCGCGCCTTTGATGCGGTAATAAGCAAATGTTTTGAAATCAACGTTTAAGGTAGGGTCAAAACGTTCAGCAGCTTCTAACAGGCCCAAACGCGCATAACACATCACATCATCGTAATCGACAGCAGATGAAAGCATCTGCATCACACGACCTGCAATAGAGGCTGCATAAGGTAAATACTGCTTAATGAGTCGATCCCGAGTTTCAATGCGGCGACGTGCTTCCTGTTGAATCTTGGCTGGACTTTTCTCTTCGTTCACTAAGGCCTCGCTCTTCTTAGCCGGCTTCGAACTGTTAGCTGTCTTTTTTTCCTTGGTCGCCTTTTGACTCATACGCATTTTCTCCTCGATTAGCTGTGACGTAGGAGATAAATGCAGTTTTCGTGCCAAAGGCGTGAATCCTGGAGCTAAGGTCGCACTCTTGCTAACTTATTGTCAACATTGGGTATTTTCCAAAGTTTTCGAGGAGATCTTTTCTTGGCAAGAGCTGGCATTGAAGTGTGATGGAGACTAAACCCCTCACTTTGGGGGGCTAGAAGGATCGAGAATATTGTTAATAGTTACGATGACTTGGGCTCATCGCCAATGACCTGACGGAAAGCGTCAGGATCCTCAGCAATCATCTCCGCAAAAGCATCACGCACTTTTTGCGCAGCGCGTAATCGAGCTTCTTGAATGGAATTGGCGTTCGCAACATCAGGACTTTCCGCATAAATGGACGGAACCCGTGTCTGACCTTGTGTTGCAAAACTGGCTAAATCATAAATTTTAAAGCTTGAACGTGCGGCATGTGAGTCCGTATCCGGACGCGGCACGGCTTCATCTTGACGTGGCATCGTAGGAATACTTCTACTTGCATCAACTGGCCTAAATCCCATTATTCCCTCTCTCTTTATTAACGCCCCAGATAATCCGTATGAATCATCTGTTCAGAAGCTTGATTCCGCAAAAAAAGCACATTCATCATTTCATCATTTCTTACCGGGCCACCAATGGCACCATGACTGGCTGTCTGAATGTGCGCGGGTGCTCCAGCCCCCTCATAACCAACAAATTGAATTTGCTGGGGTTGAGGCGCCGCTGATTGCTCCGCATTAATAAAAGCTTGTTGTCGATTAATGGAGGTTTGCGCCATGTTCTTCATACCATAGGCAGCCGCGCCAACGGCAAACATGGGTGGAAAAAAGAAGCCAGCAACAGAAGCCACGGGGCCTAAAAAGCTACCTAAGGCCCGCGCAAACTTAGCCCCACCGGACACCTTACGGGTTGGTGGCTGATTCATGTTCGCATAACGAACTTCTAATTTCATGATACTGGGGTTTACGCCATTAAAGGACGACATTGTTTTTTACCTCAGTTAGAATTATCGGACCCTATCCGGTTCCAGTTTCGCCTGGAGGTCCACCACCGGGCAATAAATCTTGATTAGAGGCCCCTTCAATAGGCACCGCTTCCAAACGACGCGGACGGTTGCTTTTACGTAATCGACTGAAACGAAATAAGGTCAATAACAGTGCTGCTGACAATAAAATCAGCACGCAGAGAAAAATAATCAAATAGACGCGAAATTTACTGACCGATTCACCATCCAGAGAAATTCCAGCAATTTCAACAAGTTCAGTATCACTGCCTTCACCACCACTCACTCCGGGCGAGACATCTATCCCCTCACCTTGACTCTTAATCACTTCAACCGGCGCTTCAAGCGATGGAGCAGGATACTTCTCTTCAGCTTCAAGCGAAGCCCCGGTAGGCACAGTCCCGCCGACCGAACTAATAATCACAATCACATCATTAGGTTGCATGTCAGGAATGGCATTCGCCACAAAGCGTTTCACCTTTTCTTCGGTTAAATCATTCTGCATCAAACTCGGATCAGCAAGACGCAATACAACAGAGGCCGATGGACGAATTACTTCGTTCTCACCAAATTGTAGTTCCTTTTCCTGAGGGACATTGAGGACAACACCCACTTCATGCACACCGGGTATCTTCCTCAGAGCATTGACCACTTCACCTTTAAGCGCTAATAAAAATCGGGCGCGTTGCTCATCCGGAGTCGGGATAAGGCCCTTCTCTTTATAGACCCCGGACAAACCTAGCTCAGGGCGTGCGGGCAAATTATTATCGACTAACAAACGGCGAGCCGCAGAAGATTCCGCCTTACTCACCATGATCGTCCAAGAAATATCCTGGCCCTCTAAGTTTTTTTTCTTACTAGCATCAATCCCGTTTCGGTCTAACAAGACAAGAACCTTATCCGCTTCTGATTCCGTAAGGTTGTGATGCAAGGCTATTTCTCCACAGGCACTCAGTCCGAGCACAAGAAAAGCCAATAGAATCGGCTTGAAACGACGGGTCACGATTTACCTCGTTTATTAGAGCGTTTAGGGGGCTCAAAACCATTCTTAATAGCATCTAATAAGGCCTGCGCAAAAGCAGCTGATTCACCGTTTTGATCGAGCTCAATCGCTTCTGTTAAAACAGTGGTCGCTTGAGCTTTTTTACCTTTAAAATAGAGGGCTTCCCCATAATAAGACTTTGCAAAAGGGCTATCAGGGCTAACTTTCAAGGCCTTTTCATACCACTTTAAAGCTTGATCAAATTTTTCCTGCGCAAAACAAACACTCCCTAGAGCCACTAAAGGCACTTCGGTATTCGGCGCTAAAACAGAAGCCCCTGCAAAGACTGCTTTAGCTTCTTTGTATTTCTGCATGGCGAGATAAAGGTACCCAGCCTCCATCATCACTACGAGATCTTCATTTTCCATCGGCACCATAACAGAACTCCCCTTTTTATTTCATTTGCCAACCCGTACCCGCACTGCCACGCGTACTTGTAGTCGTTCTTGATTTAATCCGTGCTCGAAGCGTTTCAATTTCTTGGCTATTTTTACGAGACTCTAAAGTTTCGTACTTGGGCCATTTCAGTGTCGTGCTTCGCTTTTAAAATGTTTGATCGAGTCGTCCATTCGCGGTTAATCGATTGGACCTCGGATTGGATCGTAATCATCTGCATATTGGTTTCACGCATTTTATTGAGCAGATAATCTTGTTGGAGGAAGGGATCCGTCGGTAAACCAGAGCTACCACCAGCAGAACCGGCAGCAAAACCACCGCTGCTCCCAGAGCTACCATAACCAACGGAATCTGGCACACCATAACCGCTGCCAGAGAAAGGGGACGAAATACCAGCAGCACCATAAGCACCTGCGCCTGAAGGAGACGCGGCCACGCCGGCTCCCGTAATGGCAGCATGCGTCATTGACGCCACTTGTGCGTTATTCGTCGATTGTCCCACAGCCTCTGTAGCGGCTGGAGCAATCGCAGACATAATTTCAGTGAAACTAGTACTAGGAGGCGTTCTAATCCCCCTTTGTTCACGAATAACTTGTGGCTCAATAGCTGCGAGCATAATGTCGTTTCCTTTCAAACCAAATTATCGCACTAGCGAAGGCTGGAGTTGCGTCACCCCAAGAAAAAAGTGTCTGGGGCAAACAATCACCAGCTCTTTAGCTAGAACCTGATTGGCTTGCCTTCTTCTTTGAACCCGCACCTTGCGACTCTAAATACTCATACTTTAACTTCAATAAATACTTTAACAGATCCATCACCTGTTCTAAGGCCTTCATGGCTTTTTTGGCATCACGTGCTTTACCCATTCCATTCTGCTTAGAAACAGCTTCTAAAGCCTCATAAGCCTGACCAAAGTGCTCATTGATCTGAGTAAAATCTTCTGAATCAACAATCCGTTCTATTTCGGGATAATGTGGTCTAAAAGGCTCAAGACCAGCTTGCGCCTGTGTGGGGTGTTGCGATGCCAAAGGTACCTCCTCTTAAAAATAAACTCAGTGGCTCGTTATTCATAATGCTATAACGGCCCGGAAATTTTACCAAATTTGGGGGAACTCCGCAAGACAGCGAAAAAAAGACCTAGCGCACCAAGTCAACCGGTTCGAGTTTAATGACCATGGGTTTAAACTCAGAAATCCCTAAATCTACCTTTACTTGTTGGTTTTTAAAGCCCGGTAAATGCAATTGTATGCGGTATTTACCGACCATTAAATCATGCAACAATAAAGGTGTTTTGACGGCCACCGCACGATCATTGATCACAACGGTCGCGCCTGGTGGATCCGAAGTAATATAAAGCACCGACCTAAAAGGTGAAATTTGCTGAAACAAACGACCGGCTTCTGATTTAATTTCATCACGTTTGGCTGCAATCAGCACCTCGGTCAAAATTTGCAAGGCCTGAACCTTTTCATTTTTAGCATAATGGATCTGCGCAACCCCCAGACGGGCGGCATATCGAAACGCTTCATGACGCATGGCTTGAGTATAGTAATCACGCGCTTCACCAAAGGACCTTAAATATAAATAACTTTGCCCAATCAAATAGTGAGCTTCGGCAATCTCTTGTTTGGTCGGGTCCAGCTTCAAAGAATTGATTAAGGTATTGATAGCTTCTTGATAGCGTCGCTGCTTAATGCGCAAACGCGCTTCGTTAATCAAATGACCCGCTTCAGACGTTTTGAGCTGAACGGTTACTTCAAAGGGCGTATTCATATCAACGCGCATGGCCTGTTTATGCTCAAAGTAACCTTCTTTGCGCAGAATCAATTCATGCTCACCAGTCGCAATATCTTGGCTTAACGGCGTCGTCCCGATTAATTCTCCATCTAATAGAACTTCGGCCCCTGCAGGAATCGACCGTAACTTGGCTGGGAAAATTTTAAGATCTTTGTCTTGAACATCGATCTCAAAGCTATTTTGCTCCGCATTGATTTTAAATTCTCGACGATAAACAACTTCATTAACAAAGGTTTGTGACGCACTCAACTGACGATTCTGCCTTAATTCCATCATATAACGACCATAAGGCAGATAAATCGGCTTTCCAAATACAACTTCACTAAACTTAATCGGTTTAGCTCGATGTGGATCCCGGGCAAAATAGGCTTCTAGATATAAATCAACATTACGCGGTAGGGCCTTGATCTTCATCGGACCAATTTCAGCTTCAAATTTAAGTGGGATCACTTGCTGATTAGAGCCTAATGAAAAACGTAGTTTCTTTTCTACAGTTTCGCCGATTTCATCGAGGGCAAAAGTCCCTTTAACCTCATAAATCTTTTCAAACTGCAGATGAGCACTCATGCGAAAAGGGGTATTCCCAACTTTTTCCTTGCCAAAAAATACTTCGGCGCCAATTGGACTCGCCGAGAAATCAAGAAAAACTGGAACATATTCGGGAACTGTCATCTTCACCGTTCCAGAAACGGCTTGAGGATCTACGGGGCTGCCTGTTCCCGTCGGTAATTCAGGCGGTGGCGTCGGCGGCCCTCCACTAAACCAAAAAGAATAAGCCAACCAAGCCACAAACCCAATCACGAGCAAACCTAAGGACACGCCACTGAGCCATTTTGGAATCCGGCGCAGCGGCGCTAACAAACGCGCTAACTTGCCAGGACTCGCTTCTGGAGTCAGTGGAGCTGACTCAGGATTTTCCATGGGGGCCTCAGCCGGCGGCACTTCAGCCGGTAAATCAGCGGCCGGTTGTTCGGGAATCTCAGCAGGGGGAGGCCCCTCCGGAGCTTCTGCTACGGGTGTTTCGGGCGCTTGTTCAGCCGCGGGGACAGGCTCTGAAGGCATGGGCTCCATAGCTTCGGCACCCGTGTCCACAATCGTTTGAGCGATATCAGAGCTTTGTTCCGGCTCTGAATCCTCAGCGGGCAAATCTGCCGGGCCGGTCAAATACTGAAAATCATAAGCGCCAACCTTTAAACGCTGGCCATGGGTGATGGGAGTTTCAGCCTGAATCGGCACCCCTTGAATTTGCGTCCCATTGCGACTGCCTAAATCGCGAACCAAGGCGCCATCTGCCCTCACCTCCAGCTGACAGTGCTCCCGAGAAATACTCGAATCATCCAACAAGAGATGACACATGTCACTGCGACCAAGCTGATTCACCCCCTCTTGCAAGGGATAGACCGCACCACGGCCCGGGCCAGCCACAACGCGCAAACAAGGGTAGCTTTCTTCAGGCAGCTCTCCCATTTCTCGCACGTCGGTATTTTCATCCGTGGCATGCTCAGCTTTTGTGATATCAGCCATGTTTTGGGTTTAGCACAGTTCCTTAACGTTCTCAAACACTTAGCTGTTTCCAAATGGATTGGATTAGTATAAAAATGAGAAGATTACCTTATGAATTTTTTTCGCAAGCATTTTACTGTATTGCTTTTAGGGCTCTGTATAACCTTTTTAAGCAGCCAAACCACTCAGGCGAAGTCCTGTTATCCGTGGAAAAATATCTTTAAAAAGAATCGCAGCGTGTTTGAAAAGGCCCAAAAACAAAAACGTATCCTGGTATTGCCTTTCATTAATAAAACTAAAGAAAATAAACTACAATGGTTTGGTGACGCTATGCGTCTTGGCCTCTTTTTAATGTTAGAGCATGCCAAAGACACGGATGTCATCGAACAACGCCCTACTCAAACTACTTTTGACGAACAAGAAGCCATTACTCTCGGCAAAGCGGCCGGAGCCGATTATGTCATCGCCGGAGTTTATAACCGAGGCCAAGGCACGCTGAACATTTTTGTCCGCTATATTGATGTGAATGCGGAAAAACAAACACCTATCGAAGAAGAAGAAATTGAATGGCCCAGCACACAAAAATACAGTGAGCTGATGGTGCATATGGCACGCCGCGCCAGCAAAGCCTTTAAGACCGTCAGGGTGGATAAGAAATTATTGCACGCTATTCAAAATAAACCGCGTAGTATCGCCTCATTGCAATACTGGACCCTTGCGCAGCTGACTCATCAAAAAGGCAGCGATCAAGATATTTTGCAGGCTCAACACCTCTATCAAGAAGCTCTCAAAAATGATTTTAACTACTGTTATGCCTATTTAGGTTATGCTCAAACACTCGCTGAAACGGGCTTTATGCAAAAGGTTCAAAAAAAGGACTACAGAGAGTCTTATCAGATGGCGCAACGTGAACTCAGTAAGGCTACTTTATTATGCCCTCATATCGCAGGCTTGTGGGCAGAACGTGTGGCACAGTATTTAGCCGCTGATACCTTGCATTTAGAAGCACTTGATTTAATTAATAAGGGGCAACAGGCTGCCGCACAGCAAAAACTAAGCAAAGCCTTAACTTTGCTGCCAGGTGATATTAATGTATTGCAAGCGACACAACAAACTGGTGGTGCTAATGCCAGCCAGCTAAGTGAACTCACGCAATGCCGTTAAGGTAATGGCAGACAATGAGGAGTACCATGAATAAGACCTTTTACTATGGCATGTTAGCCGCACTGTTATTCGTCACGAGCTTAAGTACAAGTGGCTGCTTTGGTAGTTTTCCGACAACAGTAGAACCCGAACGAAAAAAAATCCCCCCTAAAGTAGCTATTTATCACAACAACCGCGGCGTACGTTTTTTAGAGGCTAATAAATTTGATGAAGCCGAATTAGAGTTTAAAACCGCCGTTGAAGCAAGCCCTGATTACCCAGAGGCTTTAAGCAATTTAGGACTGACCTTCAAATATAAAGGTAATTTAGATCAAGCGATTCACTATTTTGAAGCTGCAACCAAGGCTGATGAAAAATGGGCGACCTCATGGAATCACCTCGGCACAGCCTATATGGAAAAAGGTGATTATAAGCGTGCTCAAACTTATTTAGAAAAAGCGATCAAGCTAGATCTGAAATTTGCAGATGCCTATTACAATCTAGCCATTATTGATTTGCGGCAGGCTCGCACGGCAGCGGATCCAAAACCCCATCTCAAAAAAGCCGCTGAAAATCTCAAGAAAGGCACCGAGATCAATCCTGGCATGTACTTTGGCCATTTGCGCTTAGGAGATATTTATAAACAACTTAATGATTGGGAAAAAGCCCTCATCCGTTATCGCTTAGCGAATGAATCCCGTCCACGTGAAGCCGAGCCTTGGATTAAGATGGGTGAAGTGTATTTAGAACAAGGTGACCCAGAACGAGCCCGCGCAAGCTTAGTAAAGGCCTTGAAAGTAAATCCTAAAGATAGCGAGCTATTTCTAAAGCTAGGCCGATCTTACCTGCAAAATCGCCAGTATACCGATGCACTGGGTGCCTTCAAACATGCCTCCGAACTAGACCAAGACAATGCGAAAGCCTTTTTTCATATGGGTTATGCCTACTATGTACTGAAAGAATACTCTAAAGCACGATTGGCCTTTGAGAAAGCCCTCAAATTAAAGCCCACTTATGCTGACGCAGCTTTCAATCGTGGCATGACTTATGTTCAAGAGAATAAATCGCAGGAAGCCACTCAAGCCTTAAAGAAAGCTTTAGCGATTGATCCAAATCATCTACAAACTTTGTATAACCTAGGTACACTCTACAACAAATTGAATCAACCGGTAGAAGCCAACAAGTACCTTTGTCCTTTCGCAGAGAAGGCCAGCGAACGTTATCCTCAGGAGGCTCAAGTAGCACGCACCATGGCGTCTACTAACGGAGGCTGTTAATGGACATCCATCCTTCCATTGCCGTCAAAGACCGCAGTAGCGGTCAAAGCAATACCTATAAGATGGAGCAGGAAGCTATTTTCATTGGGCGGGATCGCGCCAACTTTATCGTGCTTAATTCCAAGCGTGTTTCACGACAACATGCTGAGATTCGTTTTGAAGAAGGTAATTTTTTTATTGTCGATTTAGGAAGTGGTAATGGCACCTACCTTAATAGCCAAAGACTTGCTCCCAAGGAGAAAATGTTATTGCGTAATAGTGACAAGATTCACATTGAAGACTTTGACCTATTATTTTCTTCAAATACCTCTGCGGTACAACCTGACTTTGGCGACATTACCGATACAGATGTCTTAGAATTTAAAATGCTTAAAAAGCTATTGCGTGCTGTTGATAAAGAAAATGCTCCCGTACTGGAAGTCGTCGGCGGTGATCATAGTGGCAAACGTTTTATTCTGGAAGGCAAGACCCAAGAAGCGGCTATCGGACGTGACCCCGCTTGTGAATTTCACATTGACTCTGAAGTCATCTCACGAAAACACGCACGGATTATAAAAAAATGGGATACCGTCACCTTAATTGACCTCGCAAGTAAAAATGGCGTCTACATTAATGATACGCGCATCCGTGAACAGGTTTTAAACGATGGGGACCGCATCTTATTAGGCACCCTGCCACTGGTATTTAGAAATCCATCTGAGCAAGGCTTAGATTTCTTAGCCTCAGAACCACCGGTGTCATCAGCCCAATCACATCCCGCTGAAGAGTCAGACAAATCATTTATCCCAGAAGAACCTTCACAAATAGGACGCGTGGCCCGCAAGAGTTCTACTGCTGGAACAGAAGAAATGGCCGCTGAAACCAACGAACCCAATTCAACACCTCAAGAAATATCTGACGCCCCTGCCGATGAGCCATCTGAGCATTCCGCCTCACTACCAGCCGCCGCCGCACCAGATGAAGCCGCGAACTTGCCAGTATGGAAGCGCTTTAGCCCCATGGAAATCGGTGCCGCTTTGGCTGGTTTGATTATTCTGTTTGGCTCGATCTGGCTGTTATTAAAGGTACTGTGATTCATCACGCCCATTCCTGGACATATTAGGGGCGTAATAAATTTACGCCGCTTGAATTTGTCGGCCTGGTAATGAAATCCGCGCAATCGGCTGAATTTTTAAGTTTTCAGACAACTCTTGATAAGAGAGCACTGAAAGCTGCGGGAACTCCAACTCAATAATCTTACGGAAATACCGTCGAACTTCAGCAATGGTCAAAATGACCGGTGGCTTTGCCGAAGGTGGCATCGGATGACTCGCAATTTCTTTACCAACCGCCTCTACCAGTTCCTGCATAATCTCTGGTTCTAAGGCAAGATAGTTCCCTTTATCAGTGCGACGGATAGCCGCCTTGATCATTTCTTCAATGTCTGGATCCAATAGATACACAGCCAGCGTTCCGCTCTGGCCTGCATATTTATAAGTCACATAACGTTTTAAACCAGCACGGATATGCTCTGTCAGCGCCACAGAATCGCGTTCAATCTCACCCCATTGTGCCAAAGTAGAGAAAACATTTTTCAAATCGCGAATGGAAATATCTTCTTGGACCAGCCGTTGAAAAATCTCAGACAACTGCAAAATAGTAATGACTTTTGGCACCAATTCTTTAACCAAAGCGGGATGGGTCTTCTCTAATTCACCCAATAAGGTTTGAACTTCTTGCAGGCCCAAGAACTCATGAGAATGCTTACGTAGGACATGTGACAGGTGAAGAATCAAATATTCCGCTACATCCCACATTCTAAAACCAGCTTGCTGAGCAACCTCACGATATTCTGCTGAAATCCATGTCACCACCGAACCATCAATGGGATGAATCGTTTCTTTACCCGTAATATTAAATAAAGAAAGTTGTTCTAAGGGCTCTCCTACCAAAATACAGCCCGATTCCGCCGAACCATGAGCTACCGGCACTTCGTTAATATTGATGACATAGGAGTTGGGCTCCATATCAATATTTTGACCGCGCACCTGAATACCTGGAAAATTAACCCCCAACTCATAGTAAAGGCCGTGTCGAAGCAGTGGAATTAACTCATTGATAAAACGCCCGCCATCCTGAGTATCATCAACAAAGGGAATCAGCTGTGCTCCCACTTCTAACGAGATTGGGGCTGGCATAATAAAAGGGAGCTGATCTCCGTGTTTGGCCACAGCTTTTTTGACAACTTCTTCCTTAGGTGTATCCATCACATCTTGAACTTCTTTCACCTTACCACGCACCAAGAAGAAGGATAAACCGCCCAAAGAGGCCGCCAAAACTAAGAAAGGTACCGTCGGCAAACCAGGAATCAACCCCATAATAAACAAAACCCCAGCACCAATCATCAGAGCTTTTGGATAGGCCGTTAACTGCCCAATAATATCACGACCTAAGTTGGCATCATCAGTTTCCGAGGCAACCCGTGTCACAATAATACCCGCCGAAACAGAAATGATCAGCGCAGGCAACTGAGAGACCAAACCATCACCAATAGAAAGCAAGGTAAACCGTTTGGCTGATTCAGCGATGGGCATCCCCATTTGCAAAGAACCAATAATCAAACCACCAATAACGTTGATAAAGGTAATAACAATACCCGCAATAGCATCACCTTTAACAAACTTCATGGCACCATCCATGGCACCATACATTTGTGATTCACGTTGTAATATGGAACGGCGCTCCTGAGCTGCATCTTGATCAATAATACCAGCACGCAAATCCGCATCAATCGACATTTGCTTACCCGGCATGGCATCCAAGGTGAACCGCGCCCCGACTTCAGAGACACGTTCCGAACCTTTGGCGATCACTAGAAAGTTTACCAAGGTAATGATCGCAAAAAGAATAGCACCGACTACGAAGTTACCTCCCACCACAAAGTTACCAAAGGCCTGGATGACTTCCCCACCCTGGCCGGTACTTAAAATTTGCCGGGTAGTCGCAATATTAATCGATAGCCGATAAAGGGTAGAAATCAGCAAGATTGTTGGGAAACTAGCAATCTGCAAGGCATTATTCACGTACAATGCCGTCAACATCAATATCAGTCCCAAAGCGATATTGACCGAAATCATGATATCCAATAGCCAGGTGGGCAATGGTACGACGATAATGGCCAACACGGCCACAACGACGCCAGCTATGACAAGATCACTGTACTTAGCAATGAACGAGTTAATATTAAAAAAGGATTTTATACTGGCCATAGAATCTATCAAGGCCGATCAAAACTGGCCCATCTGCTCCCTAACTACAATTATGCTGATTCACGCCGCTTAAACCCAGTAAGTGGTTTAACTGCGGTAGTGGCTGTTCAGTTTAACATAACCGTAGCCTAAATCGCTAGATAAGATCTCGTGGGTGGCCTTACCGACGCCACAGCGCACTTCTACCGTAAATTTCGGCTGCTGCATCTTCCGCGCCGCTTGACGCTCTGCAGTAGAGCCGGCATCACAGCCTTTCCGACACACGGTCACACCATCTATAAGAATATCGACCCGATCGGGACGACAAGTTGCGCCGGAATTGCCTAAAGCTGCTAAAATCCGGCCCCAATTAGGATCACCGCCAAAGAAAGCGGTGCGAACTAGTTGAGAATTAGCAATGCCATAAGCCGCAGTTTTGGCTTCTTTAGCATTTTTTGCACCGGTCACTTGGATTTTAACGACTTTCGTCGCACCCTCACCATCGGCGACCATCGCTTCAGCAAGTTGCTGTAAACAAGCTGTCAGCTGTTGTTGAAAGACTTTTGCGCCAGCGCTTTTGGCCTTCAGTGGCTTATTTCCCACCAAGCCATTGGCTAATAAAATACACGTGTCATTCGTCGACGTATCCCCATCTACTGAAATCGCATTAAAAGACACCTCAACAGCTGCTTGCAAAGCTTCATGGGCCCAAGCCGCATCTACAGCCAAATCGGTCATCGCAAAAGCCAGCATGGTGGCATGCTTCACTGGCTTCACACCTTTCATGTGGGGTTCAATCATCCCGGCACCTTTGGCCATCACCGCCAACTGATAGGGCTTGGCTCCAAGCTTGCCTTGAACCTGGGCTACTTTAATATCTTGGTCCGTGGTCAGAATCGCCTGGGCCGCCGCTTTAAATTGCTCCGAACTTAAGCGCCGTGCCGCGCTCATAATACCGGCTTTAATTTTCTCTTGCGGCAAAGGTACGCCAATCACTCCAGTAGAACAGACCAAGACATCTGCCGGCTTCAGTCCCAGCAATTCAGCTACTTGCGCGGTCATCGCAAGAGCCCCTTGCATACCTTGAGCACCGCCGGTACTCGCATTAGCATTGCCACTATTAATGACCACAGCCTGCGCTTGCCCCCGACGAATACGCTTTTTACTTAATAATACGGGCGCTGCGGCCGCTGGATGCTGAGTAAAAGTCCCTACCGCCACGGCAGGAACTTCGGAATAAATCAGCGCCAGATCTTTTTTGCGATTAAGTTTGATGCCTGCAGACACCCCCGCAAATTTAAAACCTGGAACAGTGATAATTTTCTTTTGAGTCACCATAACCATTTAGCAAATATTTATCCGGCACCGTGACATTTTTTGAACTTCTTTCCACTCCCGCAATGACAAGGATCATTACGCCCAATCTTCTCACCAGCTCGTGTCACGGTCCCTTGCGTCTGGGCGCGTGCTTCTGGAGCTTCGGGGTTCTCTGCCAGCCCCGGCATACTCCCATGCCCCATAGTCAGCTGTGAGGCATCATCTGTTTCAAGCGCTAAGTTAGAGTCTGAGGAAATTTGTACGTGCGAAAGTCGGCTAACAAGATCTTCATGAAACTTACCCATCATCAACTGAAATAAATCTAAACCTTCACGTTTATACTCCATCAAAGGATCTTTTTGGCCATAGCCTCGCAAGCCAATCCCATCACGCAAGTGATCCATCGCTAACAATTGATCTTTCCACAAACTATCTAAGGTAGATAAAGCAATCACTTTACCGACTTGATTGAAAACTTCTTCGCCGTACTCATCACGTTTCTTTTTATAAGTGGTGACGGCATGCTTATAGATGTAAGCACCAATCCCATCAGCCGTCCAAGCATCGTCAGAAAAACGCTCATAACCTGGCAACCAACCAAATAGCTCCATACACCGTTCATCTAAAGAAGACGTATCAAAACTATCGCGATCAATTTTATCCGGCAATAATTTATCAACCAGACTACTGACCACGGCATCTATTGAATCAAGCACAGTCCCTTCAAAATCCTTACCCAACAACAACTGGCGCCGCATATCATAAATCGTCTGGCGCTGTTGATTCATAACATCATCATATTCCAACAGGTTTTTCCGGATATCGAAGTTGTGCCCTTCCACTTTTTTCTGCGCATTGGCAATGGCCTTACTAATCCACGGATGGGTAATGGGCTCATACTCCTCAATACCCAGACGATCCATCATGCGGCTAATGCGCTCTGAACCAAAAATGCGCAACAGATCATCTTCTAAAGATAAATAAAATCGTGATAAACCGGGATCCCCTTGGCGCCCCGAACGACCCCGCAACTGATTATCAATGCGACGTGACTCATGACGTTCTGTTCCTAAAACATACAAACCACCCGCCGCTAAAACCTTTTCGCGCTCCGCTTTACATTGTTTTGTAAAAGTCTCTAAGGCTTCTTGATAAGCCGCTGGATCCGTTTCAGGATCTGCTTGGGTGCGTGCTAAAAACTCAGCATTGCCACCCAACACAATATCGGTACCACGACCGGCCATATTGGTTGAAATCGTAACGGAACCCAAACGCCCCGCCTGCGCCACAATCTCCGCTTCTCGCTTATGTTGCTTTGCATTCAACACATGATGGGGAACACCCGATTGCTTTAATAACTTGGCTAATACTTCCGATTTTTCAATGGAGATGGTCCCCACCAAAATGGGCTGACCTTTCTCATGACATTGCTTGATATCTTCGATGACTTCATGAAACTTCTCGCGTTCTGTTTTATAGATAACATCCGCATCATCTTTACGACCTAAAGGACGGTTGGTGGGAATAACACGTACGGGGAGCTTATAAATCTTTTGGAACTCAGCCGCCTCAGTATCCGCGGTACCTGTCATACCTGACAGCTTGTCGTACATCCTAAATAAGTTCTGGAAGGTAATCGTGGCTAAAGTTTGGTTTTCATTTTCAATCCTAACATTTTCTTTAGCTTCCACAGCTTGATGAAGCCCATCGGACCAACGGCGTCCTGGCATGAGACGACCTGTAAACTCATCAACAATCATTACTTTGTCATCTTTAACCACATAATCCACGTCACGCCTAAACAAAGCATGTGCTTTCAATGCTTGATTGACATGGTGAAGAATATCTAAGTTTTGTGGGTCATATAAATTTTCAATACTCAGTTGCTTCTCAACCTTACTCACACCTTCATCTGTCAGCACAGCTGACTTAGATTTTTCATCGATAGTGAAATCACCGGTGCTACTTTTATTACCATCTTCATCTTCAACCACCTCACCTTTAACCAAGGAAGGAATGACTTCATTGATGCGATAATATTTTTCAGTAGAACGTTCAGCCGGACCGGAAATAATTAAAGGCGTACGCGCTTCATCAATTAAAATAGAATCTACTTCATCGACGATGGAATAATGAAAGCCCCGTTGCACAAAATCTTCTGTGCTGTACTTCATGTTGTCACGTAGAAAATCAAAGCCAATTTCGTTATTGGTTCCGTAAGTAACATCTTCACGATAGGCCGCTGCGCGCTCTTCATCATTCAAACCATGGACAATAACACCGACT
>JAJFLM010000149.1 GCA_021772655.1 Deltaproteobacteria bacterium | reverse complement strand
AGATCCAGGTAGTCACGCTCCTTTTTCTTAAACTTTAGCAGGGGAAGGAGAAGTTCGCGGGCATTGTCTTTCAGTTGCTCCGCATCAAGCGATTCATCCTTTCGGATAACGGGATAAAGCCGCTCTTCCATCGCCTTGAGCGTCAACTTTTCGATCCGATCACAACTAACTTCGCGAAGATCATTGCGTGCCCCGGAGGCCAGGAGTAAGGCCGTCCGTCGCAAATCGTCTGATGATTTCATATCCTCAGCCATACAGGTCAGATCGTAAAGATCACGGGGCTCCACCCGCGTCAGCGAAGCCGCTATCTTGCCGCCCCAGAGTTCGCGGGCATCAACGACTGGGAAGACACACTCGATGACCGCATGAGGCAGTGACATGCTTCTATCTTCAGTGCCCCAAATCGGTACGCGGTACAGGTAGTTGACGTCCAGCTCCAAGACTTGTGGCTGTCCCGTCACTCCTTGATAGCTAAGGCGCCACTTACCCCCTGCGTGCTCTTTGGTTGCTGTTCTCTGCAATGCATAGCCTAATGAGGTGCAAAGACGCTGCAAGGCTTCATCAATGCGAGGACGCTCTTCTTGCATCTGCTTTTTTTCGATGGCCCCGATGTAATTCAGATCGATATCGACGGAGAGACGTCGCGCATCCAGATAAAAGAGTTGAATTGCTGTCCCACCCTTCAAGACAAGCTTGTCTTTTAGGAAGGGATGGGCACGCAGTTCATTCAGGATCTCGGCAAGCCGCAGGACCTTCTCGATAGTCAGATCGAGAAAGCCGGACGCTTCCGCTATCTCCGTTACCGTCCGTAGATCACGTTTCATGTCAGTTCCCCAAGATCGACGGTGAGCGTAGCAGGCACAACGACATTCCATGATGCGTCACGTTGGCCCTCGGTCTTGTCACCTGCGACCAATGGAACCGGCACCGCAGATTTATTCTCTTCAAGCTGCGCCAAGACCTCTTTCTCGACGTAGAAGCGTTCTTGATTACGTTCAAGAAAGAGACCGAGCCGACTGTTGAGTGCCGGGCTATTGATAAGGGCGGCGTAATCCAAGACCTTGTCGAGCTTCAGGTAGGCAAACTTGTCGACGCAGTGACAGAACTCCTCCCAGCCACCGACCCAACGCATGCCTTGGAGGCTATCGACAAAGGTCCGCTCACGGCCGGTCGTCCGGACATCGAGTCCTTGGATGCTAAGCGTTTCAACCCCCCATGCCGTTTGTTTTGCCCTTCGGAGTGGAGCCGGATGCAGGAGCGGTTGATACGTGACGTTTTCTATCTCAACACCGTGCCGTGAACTCTTCGTCCAATAGGTTGCTAGGCGCATGAAGACTGAATGGGCTACGCCCATGGCCTCGAAGGCGCTGTGATGTGAGAGAACCGCGTCGGTGGCGAGGCAACTCGCGACCAGAAGTGGTGATGGTGGCGGAAACGCCTTCATTCCGGCCGGCCGGGACTGATAAAGACCCCGTTTGAGTCGGCGGACCCGCCTCGCCCGTTCCGCCCGATGGAGCTCCGCTCGGGCCGTCTGATCCGCCTTGTCCTGGAAACAGGCCTGGCGCACCTCGGCTATAGTGAATATCGGGTGCAAAGTGAGGAATTCATCTAATGCCATAGCAAGTATGCTGTTGGTTGACAGAACTATCAACCAACAGCTGTATTTTATATATGCTATACGTTGATATATTTGTCAACTTTTAGCTAATAAATCATGCCTTGCTGCGTTTTTACTGGAACAAATAGCTGGTCGTGCAACGCGCTGAACAGCGTCTTTAAACGCATGCACCGGTTGGGCGATTCAAAATCATACTGTCTACCTAATAATAGACAGTAAAAATAGGCCAACCCTAGGGCACTCGTGGGTTAGGGGGAATTTAACAAATGACCCTACCGGACATTTAGGGTGCTTTGGTAAGTGTCCGGTAATAATTTAACACCGGATACGGCTACCAAACTGTCCGGTAAACTTTCCGGTGACCGGAAAGTAACCGGACAACTAGGTAACTGAAATAGCGCCATCATATCGCACCCTTCGCTTGTCCGGCTTAGCGCCGGACACTTCTGACCCCACTCTCTCTACGTACCTTCCGGTAGTACAAGAGACTGGGGTCAGGAGACACTGCGGGTGCTGTGGGGTGGTATTTCAGACGAGTAATATGGGGATGGTTGAATATAAAATAAAGCGATTAAGGGGGGTAAGATATTGGGGATGGGGAGTGATGAAGCATGGGGGCGTAGGTTGCGGCATATCGGATTGGGTGTTGGGGTGGGGGCAGGTCAATATGAGGAGTGAGTTTTTATTGAATGGAATTTGGTTGATGCGCTGGAGGGGGAGGATTGCTTGCGATTGTTGGATGCTGATAATAGTGCGGTTTAACTAAGTGCTAAATATTTCTTTTCTGACGTAAGGTGTCATTAGAAGCAATCTATGAAAAATATAAATCTAACACTTACATCATGTTGAAGAGGTTTCAATTATAAATGTATCACTTCGAAAAGAGTCATGCTACGCTGAATGTCGAAAAGAGAAAATATGAATAAAAATCACAATAAATCTGTTGGAGATAACTCTACGCCATCAAATCCACGCCACTTCCTTTCTTTTACTATTGAGCTTGAAAAGTCTAATGCCTTTCGCATTGCAGAGATTGCTGATCGCTTTAGACCTTTCAGTCCAAAGGTGAGTTCAGCATTGGATGCACTTGCTAAAAAGCTCAAGAGTGGTCATGTGGATTCTCAAAAACTCTACGGAAGCGAATTTGGTGATTACAATTTATCTTTAGGACAGGGTCAGGATCGATATGCCGTCAATACGCTCTTAGATGTTCCTGAAGTTAGCAAAAACTTTTTTGTGCTGAATAATGCTGTAGCTCAGGAAATGCTTCAGGCCATGAGGATTTTAGGAAATAAAATCTCTAAATTTTACATGAAGGCTATTAAGGGCTCTAAAAATAAAGTCTTACTCTCCAACTACAATAAATTGCTAAATTCGGAACTCACAAGAATACGCCGTATCAAAACGCTTCAATCCTAAGAAGCTGCTATTGTCACTGGGGTTGTTCACTCTGGTCTATTATCACGCCGCACCTTTTCATGATAAGAGTCCGCATATATGGTGATTTCCCGTAGACCGTCGGATTCTTAATCCTTTCTACCATTAAACGCTTTAAATACTGATGCATAAAGCCATCTGCTATGATAGCAGTGATGAACAAAAGAGGAATCATTTATGCATATGGACCCTAGCATACCAATCCTTGCTGGATCGGTATTAGTCGTCATTTTGATTGCGCTTCTGATGAAGAGGCTCGGACAACCATTTGTAGTTGCTTATATGATCGCAGGAGTTGTGCTCGGGCCCTATGTTCTTAAATTCATTACAGACATAGAATTGCTTAATCGCGTTGGTACTTTCGGTGTACTTTTTTTACTCTTCTTTGTGGGTATGGAAATTTCCCTTCCCAACTTGCTTAGAAATTGGCGTATTATGATTGTAGGCACAGCCCTGCAAGTCGCCATTAGTGTCTTGAGTGTATGGGTGCTAGGGTTTTGGCTGTCTTGGCCAACTTCACAAATAATTTTTCTGGGATTCGTCATTAGCCTTAGTAGTACAGCCTTTATCATTACAACGTTGAAAGATCGGAATGAGACTAATTCCTCTGTTGGACAAAATGTTATCGGCATTCTCTTAGTGCAAGATTTTCTAGTTATCCCAATGCTCATTACTATTAGTTTGATTGGAGGAGGACCGCTGAATATAACCGAAATCGTCCTGCAAATTATTGGTGCCATACTCATTCTGGTTTTACTCGTGTGGCTTATTATTAAAAAAGAAATCTCCCTTCCGTTTGCCAAGTATATAAAGCAGCATCAAGAGATCCAAACGTTAGTAGCCCTATTCCTAGGACTAGGAATGGCTTTAATTACTGGACTGTTTGGACTTTCGGCTGCCCTGGGTGCTTTTTTAGCAGGTATTATCGTTTCGGTTACGAAAGAAACACAATGGATCCAGCAGCGTTTAGAATCATTTCGAGGAATATTTGTTGCTCTCTTTTTTGTCTCCATAGGGATGACGGTTGATCTCCAATTTTTACTCAATACATGGTTTGTTGTGTTTGCACTTATGCTGGCTACCTTACTCACCAATACATTTATTAATGCAGGCATTTTAAAATCGCTGAAAGTAAACACAAAAGACTCTCTTTATGCGGGGGCTCTTCTTGCCCAAATTGGAGAATTTAGTTTCGTTTTGGCGGCAGTTGGTTTACAAATAAATATTATTAACGAATTTGCTTACCAAGCAACGATAGCCACAATATTTGCAACCCTGCTCATTAGCCCAGCGTGGATCGGCTTAATCAAAAAATACACGAGTAGAATGGTTTAACTGTAATCTAGATCCCGACGCGCAATCAAAGGCTTGCAGACTTCATTGAATGAAAGAGAAAGTGATTTGATGAGGTGGTCGTTTTTGTTCTGTGCGTGGCAGGCTAACCAAAGGCGATGCTTCCAACACCCCTTTTTGGGGCCAAGTCGGCGAAGAGTTTTGCCTTTAATTTCTTTGGGTATATAAACTAATGGCATAAAGGCCATTCCGATTCCATCAACAACTGATCTTATAATGGATTCCATAACATCGCTTTCAAAAACAACGCGTCCTTTCATGGAATTACTTTCAAAGAACTGATCTATCTCAGCTCGTAATTTAAAACCAGGAGATGGCATGACCCACTGAGGTTCCTTACCTTCCGATAGAATCTCAATGGCAGTAGTAATATCAGAATATTTTTTAATCTTCGGCGATTTTCGCTTCAATGTACAAACAAGATTTACGGGAATTTCAGCCTTTTGCAAATTCTCAAGTTCTGTATTGGTCATCGCAAGTTGTGTAACGGCTGCATCAATTTCTCGAAATCGAAGCTGTTCAACAAGTCGCTCATGAGAACCAGCAACCATCATGACTTTTGGTCGAAGGGCTCCACTATATTTTTTAAGGAAAGTACTGACAATCTCAGCAACAAACGAGTTGGCTATTTCAGTTGATACACCAATATAAATACGCCTTGATGCATGTGGAATATTTTTTGACACTAATTCATGCATTTCTTCCGACAATTCAAACATTTGCCTGAAAAAACCAAAAACGACACTCCCCTCATTGGTTAGCTTGTTCACTCTGCCAACCTTATGAAAGAGCTTGATATCCAAAGCTTCTTCTAGAACTTTGAGCTGGCTACTCAGTGATGGCTGACTAATCCTAAGATGCTTTGCCGCACTGGTGACGCCCCCTGACTTAGCCGTGATGTAAAAGTAGTAAAGGTGATTATAGTTATACATAGGACTAGGCTATATATCATATAATAATTATATCTATTTCTAAAATAATGTTCTTTCATAATACAGACATGTTTATTTTCACAACATCTTGAGCGGAAAGTAAATATGATAATTGAATAATGATGAACTCTTCTTCCTCAACGAGAGAGAAGAGAAACTCACACATGCTATACCTATTAATAAAGGAGAACATATGAATTGGGATCAAATTGAAGGAAACTGGAAACAGTTCAAGGGTGACATCAAATTGAAGTGGGGCAATCTAACCGATGATGAGCTAAATACAATCGAAGGGAAGCAGGATAGGCTTTATGGAAAAATACAGGAAAAATACGGCATTGCTAAAGAAGAAGTAGAGAAACAATTACTTGAATTTTTAGATTCTAAAAAGAGTTAGTCGTGACTAATTCAACTAAACGTCGGTGGTTTAAAAACTATCATAGACACAAGCTGATCTGTCCCCGATTTAATGGGTAGTAATTAAGCGGTGGGCATATCACGCTGCCTTTGAGGGCAGCGGGATAATGATGGGCCAAAGTGTTCACAATGCCGACGAGAAGGTTCCGGCTTATTAGAAAAAGGAGAGCAATATGCTTCGATGGTCCGTCACGTTTTTTATGATTGCACTAGTGGCTGCTTTATTTGGCTTTACCGGGATTGCGGTGGATGCGGTTGCGATCGCCAAAATTTTATTTATTGTATTTCTTATTTTATTTATTCTTTCACTGATTGTGCCGCGTTTCAGAAGGAAGATTGTTTAAGTTAAAGAAGGTCACACATGAAAAGTGGAAATATATATTTCGTTGATCAAGGCTCACGACAGGCTGCGCCCATCGTTCTCATCCATGCTTTTCCGTTGAACCATACGATGTGGAACTCGCAGATATCGATACTTTCTGAGAAATACCGAGTGATTGCCTATGATATCAGAGGACATGGAGAAAGCGATGTGGGAGATGGACAATATACCATTGAACTCTTCGTCGATGATATGATCGCTCTGCTGGATCACCTGAAAATTAAAAAAACAAATCTTTGCGGGCTATCGATGGGTGGGTACATTGCTCTGCGCGCGCTTGAGCGGCATCCAGAACGGTTTAGTGCGCTTGTTCTATCTGACACACAAAGCGAGGCAGATTCCGACGAAGCCAAGGTCAAGCGCTCCGGCGCCATTCAGTTGATCAAAGAAAAAGGCCTTGCTGCTTTTGCAGAAGGATTTGTCAAGTCGGCTTTTGCACCGGCAACGTTTACAGATAATCCTGAAGTTATCCAAGCAGTCAAAGAAATGATTTTAAAAAACTCCCCCTTGGGAATTTGCGGAGCCTTGTTGGCAATGGCTACCAGGACCGATACGACGGCAGTATTGAATAAAACTAAAATTCCAACCCTCATCCTTGTTGGTGAAAAAGATCAAATCACACCATTGTCTGCAGCGACCTCCATGAAAGAAAACATCCCGAACGCGCAATTGCACGTCATTTCGTGCGCAGGACATTTAAGTCATCTAGAAAACCCCACAGAATTTAATCGAAGATTGCTGGTCTTCCTAGAAGGTAAACATAAAGAACGGCAGAAGGATATCGACGAAGATATTAAAGAAGGAAAAGAAAGAATGGATACGGAGGGTGGCTCGCCAAATGAAGAAAACAAATACCACGACTTAGGTGGAGAGGCTTAAGAGATTGAATGAAAGTTAAATTAAACATTAGAAAGGGGTATTTCGATGTCACAGCAGGACAATAAGAACGGCGGGCCTGACTCCGATCTTGAGAAATTAGTTCAACAAGGAAAAGATCAATTCAATCAATTCTTAGAGAAAAGTGGAATGGGAAAAATCGTCATTGTTGCCGTATTCTTCTTACTAGGCTTGGGCCTATGGACATCCTATTACACAGTGCCGAGTGACTCTGTTGCTGTCATCCAGCGCTTTGGTAAATACCTAAAGGAAATACCCCCGGGACTGCATTTTAAATTACCACTGGGTATTGATACGGCAACGATCGTTCCTGTTAAACGCCAATTGAAACAAGAATTTGGATTCACAACCCCAGGTGCCAGAGACTCGCACCAGAGTCCTCGCCTTCATGATACAAGGCAGGAAACACAGATGGTAACGGGCGATCTAAACGCTGCATTAGTTGAGTGGGTCGTTCAATACCGTATTTCAGATCCTGTCAAATTTCTTTTCGAGGTTCGCGAACCAAGTGAGACGCTCCGCTATGTTTCTGAATCTGTCATGAGAGAAGTGGTTGGCGATCGCACTGTAGACGAAGTGATTACCATCGGCAGACAGGAAATCGAAATAGAGGCACTGACTAAAATGCAAGCTCTCTCCACTAAGTATGCAATGGGAATTAGTATTGATCAGGTCCAATTAAAAAATATCAATCCCCCTAAGCCAGTACAAGAGTCATTTAACGAAGTGAACCAAGCACAACAGGAGAAAGAAAAACTAATTAATGAAGCCAGGCGTGATTACAACAAAGTCATTCCTCTTGCAGAGGGCGAAAAGGATCAACGAATCCGTGAGGCTGACGGCTATCGGCTCAAGCGCATTAATGAGGCTCAAGGCGATGTTGCCCGGTTTAATGCCTTATTATCCGAGTACATTAAGGCTCCAGAAGTAACCCGCCGCCGTATCTATATTGAAACCCTCCAAGATGTCCTGCCGGAGATTCGCTCTAAAATCATTGTTGATGAACAGACACGCAATATCCTTCCATTGCTAAATCTTGACTCGAGACCCATGAAGGATATTGACCTTAAAAAGGCTGAAAATCATGAGAAAAATTAGACAAATAACTTTATTAACCGTGTTAGGCATTGGGATGTATGTTTTAATGAGCTCTATCTATACGGTAAGTGAAGTAGAGCAAATGATAATCACTCAATTCGGCAAGCCAGTGGGTGACCCCATCACTTCTGCCGGTCTAAAAATCAAAATGCCTTTCATACAAGAGATTAATCCCATCGATAAGCGAGTGCTAGAATGGGACGGTCGTCCATCGGATATGCCGACAAAAGACAAGCTCTACATCTCGGTTGACCTTTTTGCCCGCTGGAGGATTACCGATCCCCTACAGTACTTTCTACGACTTCGCGATGAACGTAGTGCTCAATCTCGGCTAGATGATATTTTAGGCAGTGAAACACGAAACGCAGTCGCTAAGCATGAGCTAATAGAGATTATTCGCACGACTAAGGATCGTGTTCCACTACGGGATACTCTTTTAACCGATGCAGAAAAAAAATTGAACATGGGAACACTTGTGCCGATTCACAAAGGGCGCAAATTAGTTGAGCAAGAGATATTTTCTGCTGCTGCCGAGAAAGTCCGTGTGTTTGGTATCGAATTGCTCGACATTCGGTTTAAGAGAATTAACTACAATGAAAGCGTTCGTCCAAAGATATACGATCGGATGATCAGTGAACGTCGACAAATCGCGGAACGCTTTTTGTCAGAAGGTAACGGCGAGGCAGCCAGAATACGTGGAAATCGTGTGCGCGATTTAAACAAAATCCAGTCGGAAGCCTATCGCCAGGTCGAAGAGATCCGAGGCATTGCAGATGCCAAAGCAACTGAAATATACTCGAAGTCCTACAATCAAAGCCGTGAGGCTGTGAAATTCTATGAATTCACACGAACCATGCAGTCCTATAAGTCTATTATTGATGAAGAAACAATACTGCTTCTTTCCACAGGTAGCGATCTCTTCAAATTTTTGAAAGGCATGAATAAATAATGAACAAAAAAAGAAAACTTAAAATGAAAACAAAAATAAAAAAGATAAAAATTAAACAACAGAATTGGACGCCGAAAGTATTTGAGTCGTTTGCGCATGAAATTGCTGCTGTTGGTGAGGAGGTAAAATCTAAATTGGGTCCAGAGGACGTAAGTTACCTTAAAAAGATAAATAAGCTTTCACGTAGTTCGGAAATTCTAGGCAGGTTTCTTATTCATATTAGTATAGATCCAGTTACTTGGTGGCTCGGAGTAGTATCGCTTGGAATGCATCGTCAACTGGAGACGGCTGAGATTGGACATTCTGCCCTGCATGGGGTCTGGGATGGTTTGAAAGGGGCAGAACCGTGGGACTCAAAGAAATTTAAATGGGCAACACCAGTAGATGAAGATTCATGGAAAAAAGAGCACAATATTCTACACCATCAATATACAAATATCGTAGGTAGTGATCCAGATCTTAATTATGGTGTATTGCGCGTGACGGAAAAAACACGGTGGATTCCGTATCATTTAATTCAAGCAAGTCAGTTTTTTTGGACAGCACCTATTTTTATTTGGATGATTGCTGTTCATGCCACGGGCCTTACTGATATTTTGCATCCGTCTAATGATGATTCCTATGCCCCTGTTTTGCCAAATAAACAACCTAAAACTATATTAAAATCACTTAAGAGAACACTTAAAAAAATGGTCCCGTACTCTCTTTACGAGTTTGTCTTTTGGCCGCTTCTTGCAGGTCCCTTTTGGTGGAAAGTTCTTGGGGGAAATCTTACGGCCGATATGCTCCGTAATGTCTATTCAAGTGCGATGATTTATGCGGGACATTTTGGAGACGACCTTAAGTATTTTGATAAAGAGTATAAAGCACACGGACGCGGTGAATGGTACAAAGCACAAGTTGAAGCCGCTCATAATTATACTGTGCCTGGGTTCGTTAGCGTTTTATGTGGAGCGCTTGACCATCAAATTGAGCACCACCTCTTTCCTAAACTTCCGCCTAATCGGCTTCGGGAGATAGCGCCTAAGATTGAGAAAATCTGCAAACGCTATCAGGTCCGTTATAATAAAGGCTCATGGGGAAACAACCTTTCTGCGGCCTTGAAAAGGTTGATAAGCATGTCAGTTCCTAGTCCTGCTATCCATCGATAATACAATTCGTGGCTTGTCGTTCATATGGTCAAGCTATATCCGTTGAAATGCTTAAGAGCGTTTATGTGTTCATGAAATGCACATCAATGAGCAATACAAAAGTAGCAGAAACTGCCGTTAACTAAATATAGTAATATTCTATATATAATATAATAATTATATATTATTACTATTCATTGAAAAATGTTCTTATGCACCTATAAACAACAAACCAAAGGAGATCAAAATGACGGAAGAAAAGAAAAAATCAGAATGGAGTACAGTGAAAGGAAAGATAAAGGAGAAATTCGGTAAGTTCAACGATGCCGATATCGAAAGCCTTAATGGTCACATGGATCAGCTCCAAAGCAAGGTGCAAAAGGTCTACAGCTACTCAGAAGATAAGGCAAAAGCAGAATGTAAATCCTTTAATGATTCACTGTAAACAAATAACAGCTCTTTTAAAGTCTTTTGATACATTTAGTATTTGAAGAAAAAGAGCAAAAAAGGAGAGTAATATGGGTTTCTTAACAAAAGACAAGAAAAAGAAAGAGCCGAAACCGCAAAGCATATCAACAGAACAAAAAGGACAAAAGCATGGTGTCCTAGCAAAGGCCCAAGAAGATCAGAAAAAACAGAAAGCTTCTTTCCCCCAAAAAGAAAAACGCTAGAATTAACAACGTAAACCTCTGTCTGACGACAGTTATGAGCTGTCGTTGACATGTTTTTTTACGGACAAGCCAGACTGTAAATGTAAGCTCCCGCGAAACACGACTAAGATTCCCCTTATGCAGTCGCATCAATTCCGGCAGCCGCTCACGACGCAAACGTCGATCCTTCTGAAGCCCGCTCGAAACCTGTCTTCGATGTGGTAACTAACACCAAAGTTACCACCGTTTACCGGTAACCTTACCACTACCCTCATAGGCTGTCATCTCTATCCCTATAATATCCTTGAGCATTTTCCTAGGCGCCCTTGGCACACATCATGCAGCTCTATTCACAGGGCCTAGTTGCCTCCAAGCGAGAATGAAGCTAATGAGTCGGGAAGCAGAATCAGATACAGACCACGAAAAATTCGTAACCCTAGACCAGCTGGTCGAGCTCAAGGTCGTCCCAGTCCCAAAAGATACCCTCTACCGCTGGGCTGACAAAGGCATCATCACCGGCTATAAGGCCGGCAGGCGCTGGCTCTTTAAAGTCAGCGAGGTCATCAAAGACATCGAGAGGTACAGACATCATGGCCGTGATTCGATATCGCAAAAATCGCAAGCGTTGGGTCGTCGACTGGCGCGAGGCTGGCGTTAGGTACACGCAGTCTTTCAAGGACCGCCAGAACGCTAAAGAGTTCCTACGGCTTAAGGAAGACTACCTGGAACGCCGCCGCGCCGGGATGGAGAGCGTCGCGCCGATTTCGTTCGCGGACTACGCCGAGCTCTTTATCGCAAATCACTTCCGCGAGAAGTCCGAGCGTTATCTACGCAGCTCAAGTTATCGGATCCGCGCGAACTTCGTCTCCTTCTTCAAAGGCATGCTCGTCTGCAACATTGACCGCGCCGACGTCGTCGCCTTTCGGAATCAGCGGCGCGAACAAGGCCGCTCGGCCAAGACGGTGCGCAACGAATTAGGCATGCTCAATACGATGTTCAAGAAGGCGATCGATAACGGCTTTGCCTATGAGAATCCGGTCGAAGGGGTCGAGAAGCCCCGCAATACGCCCAAGACCGAGCAGGTGCCGTGGACCGAGGAAGAATTTCGCTTTGTCATGCGCAAGGCATCGGAGGAAGTGAAACGGGTCTGCCTGATCCTCTACAACACGGGGATGCGGATGGGCGAGCTGTGCATGCTTAAGAAGTCCGATTTTG
Source organism: Deltaproteobacteria bacterium (assembly GCA_021772655.1). Lineage (GTDB taxonomy): Bacteria > UBA10199 > UBA10199 > 2-02-FULL-50-16 > JAJFLM01 > JAJFLM01. The sequence goes on along the minus strand of JAJFLM010000149.1, from coordinate 13,365 downwards.
ACCTGCGCCTGGGCGTAGTCCAGATCAAATCAATCGAGGGCTCGACCACCAAGACCTATCAGGCCCGCGTGGTCCCGCTGCCGGACGTCTTGATTGAATTGATTCCTACCCTGCCAGGTACATCCATTCTGAGCGGGACGCGCAAGGCCTTTGAACACCAGTGGTATACGTTTAAATCCGAGCACAAATTTGAACGGACCCTGCATCAATTGCGGCACACCTACATCTCACGCATGATGAAAGCAGGCGTCGACAAGAAGACGGTGATGGAATGGGTCGGACAAAAGACAAGCGGCATCACCGATCATTACACGCACATGATTCCGGAGCGCATGAGTGAGTGGCGCGATAAAGTGAATCGCGGTGTCAACGTGGGACAGGAATTTATTTCAGAGACACGCGCAACTGTTAGGCCGCTACTGCGACCAAATGGTGACCAACTTTTACAGGCCAAAAAAATCCCCTCTAAGTACGAAGACTTAGAGGGGATAATTTGCTCCGGGGGTGGGATTCGAACCCACGACCAAGTGGTTAACAGCCACCTACTCTGCCGCTGAGCTACCCCGGAATAAGTACTTTATCTAGTGTAGCGACCTGTCCGCCGAAGCCTTGGCGAAGGGGGAAGCTACCCCGGAATGAATCAAATTGTGGACCCAGGCTCTTAGCACCCAACTTTCGGGGTGTCAAAGCGAAATGGGACTTATCCTACCATAGGAGCCTGCCGCTGCCTATCTACCCGGAACCGGCTTCATAATACTACTTAACGGATGCGCCTTCTGTTTCAGACGATAATCGTAAATCGCCTTATAAAATAAGACTTTCTTTACGTAATGGCGCGTCTCATTGAAGGGGATATTCTCAATCCAGACATCCGCATCCAAAGTACGGCTGCCCTGCCATTGCGGCGGGCGCTGGGGACCCGCATTATAAGCCGCTGTCGCCATGGCATAGTTGCCACCAAAGCGACCTAATAAATCCCCTAAAAAGAATGTGCCCATGTTGATATTCACCTTAGGATCCAATAACTGGTCTCTGCGAAATTTTCCACGCTGCTGTTTTTTGGCCAAGACCCGTCCCGTGCCTGGCATGATTTGCATAAGTCCTAAAGCCCCCGCCGGTGAACGGACTTTTTCCATAAACACACTCTCTTGCCGGATGATGCCGTAGACATACGAAATAGGCAGATGGTTAGCTTTGGCTTCTTTGCTAATGGTTTTCTTATACAAAACCGGAAAACGGAGTTCTAAATCATCAAAGTGTTTAGCTCGCGCCACCGTAAAGGCCGCTCGGTCATGCAATTCCCACTTTTGAGCTAATTTTGCCGCTACCTTCATTTCGTCAGGACTTAAATCGTGAATCGCCCACTCCCATTGGCGACGCATCTTATCAGCCTCACCAATCTTCAAGAGCTCTTTGGCCATCAAAAAGGCGGGACGTTTTTCTAAGGACTTAGTAGAATCTTTAATCGGCTTATCATTCATCGCATATTTTTTACCGAGCTTGTCTGAAGCTAAAAAACTATAAAACTCTCGTTCCCCGGCAATCTTTTGATAAATGTCTTTGGCTTTTTTCTTTTTACCCGTTTCTTCAAAGGCACGCGCCTGCCAATAACGCCAATCTAAATTGGCTTGTTCTTCATCAGTCAGTTGATCATAAAACTTTAAGAGCTTCTTCCAACGCCCTTCCCAAGCCGCAGCCCTGATTGCCCATTCTCGCGTTCGCGCGTTTTCAAAAGAGGCCTTTTCAAAAAAATTCACGGCCGTACCATGATGATTAATGGCCGCGCGATAGCCAATAATCGCATAGGCCTCAGGGGCATGCTGTTTTAGTTTTTCGGATTGTTTGCTTAATTTCTGCCAGACTTTCTCGGCCGCAACGGAATCTTTGCGGGCTATTTGTTCAAGGCCATGAATCACCACTGCCGCACTATGTTTTTCATCCAATGAAAATACCGGGGCGGCGAGTTCTTGTTCGGGCTTTTTATGCACTGCAATCAAATGGTCTACCCAAATACGTTCGCCGGCAGGTAAAAATTGTTGGGCCAAAGAACGGCTGAGCTTCTCGCGTTTATCTACTGTCAGACGCATCCGTTCCCAAAATAATTTATCGGTCAGCTTGCCTGCTCTCTTCCAATGCTTAAACACCGCTCTGCAACTATAAGGTCGCCCTCGAGATGTGAGCCATAATTCATGAATACGTTTAGCTTGCTCCTCGGACAGACCCTTGGAACGCAGTTGCCGGTTTAAATAATGACATTCCAACTCAGTACTTTGGACAGCCTTACTATAATGCTGATCAAAGAGTTGCCAGGCCCCCTGCTTGGCTAAACGACGCAACCATTTTCCTTTTAAGGAGTTGCTGACATAGGCTTGGCTATTGGCCGAGATAAAATCTTGAATGGTCGCATCATCCAGATCCTTAAAGCGCGCTGCTAAATATTGATATTCCACTAAAGGTTTGAGGAAATAATCCCCCATCGCCGCAAGCTCTGTTTGGTATTGGGGATAATTTTTACTTTCCAGTGCGGCTTGCGCAGCAAAATAATGGGATTCAGGACCCGCCCACGCACTTTCAGTCACAAATAGTATGCAAAGCAACCCGTATACTGTCTTCATCAGCCTCATAAATAGGCCTATAGATATGCTCCGAAAGATCTTAGCTTGGCAACCGAATAAAAAGTACCGCTACCTGAAATTAATCTACTGATTCGGCTACCACATCCGATGGCTGATTCTCACTACGAGCTACTAAAGCCAAAGCTCCCATTGAAATTGCTAAACCTACTCCGGCTTGAATACCAATCGCTGTCCATTCACTTGTAGCACCCGACGCTGAAAGCGAAGAAAATGAATTCAGTGCAAAAAAAGTTCCTCCACGAATAAGCGCCAACGCTGTCTGTTTAGTATCATCACTTCCCCAATGAAACGATACCCCTGCCAAACCTAATTCTGCAGCTGCTGTAGTAATCAATGCGGGAACAATCATATTAAGGGGGTCGTAACCCATCGCCGCACCAAACAAAGGATAGAACAACATATTCAATCCCATTTCAGCAGCAATAATTCGCGGCCAGGCCCAAGTGATGTCACCTACAGCCTTTGAATGATAAACAACATCTGGATAAGCCTCGCGATAGTACTGACTGAGACCTAAGGCAACGCCTCCTTCTACAAAAGAATAAACAAAAGACCCTTCAGGATGACGTGATTCTATGCGGTCAAGAATTTGTTCACGTAGAAGTGGCTGGGCCCCTCGGGGTACACCCTTAATACCAAATAAACCTAAGCAGAATAATAAGGCAGAACCACCGGTATAAAGCACATTTCTGGCTTCTGGCATTTCAAAAGCCGGTACTTCTACGTTTTGATCATAATATGCAACTGCTTCTTGTACACCATAATTGACAATAGGTGTCCCTGCCGCAAAACCCAGTGTTATTTCAAGTCCATTAATAACTAAAGCGGAATTTAATTGGGTTCCCACCCGCGCAAAAAAACTCATTCCCTGACCTCCACGAAAAAATAGTTAATGCCATTTAGTCCCTTCCCGTGGTGCCCGATACTCGACAAATCAAACTAAGAGTTGCTCTGATTGTAGATAAAACCATGATTAACCGTAGACAATTGTATACGTAGAGAATGCCCTAAAACAAAACTTTGAATCACGCCTACAAATAGTCCATAATGCCCGGCATGACTCAATCTATCGCACTTCTGACAGACTTTGGACTTAACGACACTTATGTAGGCAGCTTGAAAGCCTCGGCTTTAAAAGTAAACCCAGCGCTCCCTATTTTGGATCTCTGCCATAACATTCAACCCCAAAACATTGACCACGCCGCCTTTGTCTTAAGAATGGTTTATCAAGATTATCCTAAGGGCACCGTGTTTACCTGCGTGGTGGATCCCGGTGTGGGCACAGAACGTCATGCCATCGCCGTACAAGCCGGACCTTATTATTTTGTGGGGCCCGACAACGGTTTGTTTACTTTTGCATTGCAAGAAGAAGGTATCAGCCAAATTGTTCACCTCAATAATGAATCATTATGGAACCAACCCGTCAGTCAGACCTTTCATGGCCGAGATATCTTTGGCCCCTGTGCCGCTCATCTGGCAACAAATCAAGATTTGTCTGCTTTAGGCTCCCCTTTTGAAGGCAACTTGCAAGAATTAGACTGGTCTCTGATAGATAGCGCACAAGAACAGCTTGCGGGCCGTGTCGGTCATGTGGATCGCTTTGGCAATTTGATCACCAGCATTCACCAAAGTGATGTCAGTGAGTATGAAAAATCATCCCAACAAAAACCGCAAAGTATTCATAGTTGTGACTGGAATATCCGCTGGGGACATACTTATGAAGATGCCCCGGAAGAAACTTTAGTCGGTATTTGGGGGTCTAGTGGTTTTCTGGAAATTGCTATGCGTCAGGGCTCGGCTCAACAGGAATTAGACTGTGGTATCGGTGAACCGGTCTATCTGAGCTTTGCTTAATAAGGGCGTATGCAATACGCCCCTACTTTTCTCTACTTCTAAAAAGAGCTACCGAACTTGTATAACCATGCAAGAAAGTATCGCCTTCTACTTGGCCAATCTCACCATTACAAAAGAACCCTCCAACGGCTAAGGGGCCGAAGTATTTCTTAATCATATTCATTTCATGGTTGGGTTGCCCATAAAGCTCTTCACCTCGCCCCATACATGAGAAGACTAAAGACCCTTCGGGCTTTGATGCCGTCACTTTCGACAAATAACTCGTCAAATGATAATTGAGATCCTCACTAGACGTTTGGGCATCACGCAAATGCAACTGCACCACTGAATTCTCTTTTAGCTGTGTGCCCACCAATAAACATTCTGAATCCACTTCCATCCCAATAATATTACGGATTAAAAAATCACCTTTTTTATACTGCTGCTCTGAAGACTTCATAACAATCCCTAGAGATAAAGAATCCGAAAACAACTCACGGTCTTTTTCATCGAGGTCATTATATAAATCACGCAACACATCTACCGGGGGATTACCATCCAACTCTTGTAACAAATTGCCTTCACAACGTGTCACAAACATCGGAGCCCCAATGGGTCGGCAACCTTGCGACACTAATGTATCTATCTCAATATTTCCCGAGAGAGCGACACCCACTAAACCACGACGATATACGCGGCGCCCTAAGAACAAAGCGTTTTCTCCAGGACCGCTCCCACCACTAACCAAACCACCGAGTTTTTTACTGGCTGGAAAAGCATGGTCTAAATTTTTTAAAAATTTCTCGGCTTTAAATGAGAAAGGATCTGGTAATAAAATAAAGTGTGGGTTTTCTGATGGCTTCACATGCATGAGCAGTTCCCACTCTTCTTGTGATGCCTCCTCGTTAGGAATCAAGGCATTCTCAACACGGATGGGCATCAATTCTACCCCCGGGAGAACAGCCGCTGTTAAAGAAAAGCCCGGGCGCCCTTCTACCTCTTCACCGCCACCAATCACGCCACCAGCAGAACAGCCAATAACTAAACTCTCTTGAACTAAAGAATGCAGAAGTAAGGGTACACGCGCATAAGAATCTTCATGATGTCCGGAAATAAAGACAATCACCAAATCAGGTGCTTCGCCTTGTAATTGTTGCTTGATGCTACGGGATGTCTCCGCAACAGCTTGGACTAAATTGGAATGGTCTGAAACGGACGAGACCCATTTCATCAGCTTAACCTCATGGCTTCATTATAGAGAGCTTTCGCTCATTCCGCAAAAGGCCATGTTTTTTTATGCAACGCAGTGCGACAAGGGTCCTGTAGGGGCACGGCCCGCCTCGCCGAGTCTAGGCGGGCCGTGCCCCTACAATAAAATCTATTTTCCTTTAGCAACCGGCTGGCCAGCTTTGATCCAACCATCTATGCCCTCACCATAAACCCGTGAGTTTTTATAACCCTGTTCCATCGCAAAACGTGCCCCAGCATGGGAAGCCATGCACCAAGTATTTTTACAATAAAACACTAAATGAGCGGCTTTATCCTGAGGTAATAAAGCCACATCAGGATGACGCACATCCATATAGACGGCACCTGGAATATGATTTTCTTCAAAAATAGCCCGCGTATTATTATCAAATACTTGCAGTGTTTTCGCCTTAAGTCCGGCGGCGAGATCTTCTGTCGAGATCTGCACTAAATCATCACTGGTAGCATTCTTGAAGTATTGGCAACTACTTACTAAAGCTACGGCCAACAAACTAAGCATAATTTTTGTTTTCATATTAACTCCTTGAAGATCAGAAAAAGGCTGATAAACAGTAGATGAAATTAGGTCGACGAGGTCTCACTCACACAACGACGCCGTAATTCTAAAGGCCCCACGACAAGCAACAAACATAAGATGGCACTCACCATATCTAGGCGCGCCTTTAGGGTAACCGCGCAGACAATTAACACGGGACCACGCCAAAACAACATCCATAAGAGCTGCATCACTTCTGGTTTCGGTGAACGCGTCGCCACGCGATACACCAAAATAGCCACACCGATTCCCAACAATAGGACTATCCCTAAAAGATGAAGCAGATGAATGAGCTGAGTGAAATCCATAAGTAGCGGCATAACGATTGCCGGCGGCGAAGTCAAAAAGAGAATTATCTTAGCATAACTTAATATAATTAAATGTAGTTATATAAAATATATTTATAAGAATAATTTATAGATATATAAAAAAGATATACCTATATATTTTTAGAACTTAATAAACCCAAGAGTGGTCTAGGCTCCTTTAAAAGCCAGACGCTTATACTCTTGAGTCGCACCACCCACGAAGGCAAAGGCCACGAAGGCGGCGAAAAGTCCAAACAGTATTTTTGCGACTAAAATCATTTTAGTCTCCTTTCTTTGTACTCCCTCCAGTCATGAAATCTAGTCCCTATGACGCAGCATGTCAATAGGCCCTATGTTGATTTTACCTAAATGAAACAATTACCTAAGCTATTGTAATAATTAAATATTTAGTCTAAACCCAGAAAAGGATGAATTTAAAACGCCGAATATGGTCCAGTGGACCGGCATTAATTGTCATCGCAGGCTTCTTTTTCACTGTGATGGGTGCCTGCGTAAAAGGGGCGGCTGCCTCCCTCCCGCTCTTTGAAATCGTCTTCTTCCGCTCCCTCGTGTCGCTCGTGGTCATGGGCCTGATCCTCAAGCAATTAGGTCAACGCTTTCGCCCTCATAATTTCCCGCTGATGAGTAGCCGCGCCGTGGCAGGCTTTTTAGGGGTCTGTTGTAATTTTTACGGGCTGAGCCATTTAGGTTTGGGCGATGCCACGGTTTTATTGCTGACCTTTCCTATCTTTGTCGCCCTGCTCTCCATCTTCTTCTTAGGAGAAAAACCCACCCGCCAATTAGTTATATTAATTGCTTTGGCATGGATAGGGATAGCACTGATCTTAAAACCACAAATTCAAGTACTTAACTTTGCGGGCTTTGTAGCTTTGTTGGCCGCCCTCTTCTCATCTTTTGATATTATCACCATCAATTTATTACGGCGCGCCGAACATCCTTTTCTGATTACCTTTTATTTATTTGCGCTTTCAACGGTGGCGTCTTTTCCGATGATGTTACAAGACTATGTCAGCCCCACACCTACGGCCTGGTTATTTTTACTGGGCGCCGGTCTAGCCGGCACCATCGCACAGGCCCTCATCAGTCAAGCTTATGGTTTAGATGAAGCTTCACGCCTGGCTCCGCTCTCTTATATAAGTGTGATTTTCTCTTTTATGGCTGGCTTATTATTTTGGAATGAAATTCCTACCTGGCTATCCATTGTCGGTGTCGCCGTAGTCATTTTTTGTTGTGTACAAGTGGCCCGTTTAGAAAAAACCGGGCCGGCCCTTGAATAAACTTTTATAAATGCTGCGGGCCTTCAGGGCGATAGATATATTTTCCCCGGCGATCAATGTAAGCGGATTTACCTTCCACGACAACATGCGCTACACCTGCATTAAATGCGCTGACGGCTTCATAAGTCGGTTCAATCAACACATCACCTTGCTTGTTGATAAAACCCCAACGGCCATTTTGTTTCACCGCAGCCAGCCCTTCTTTAAAAGCGAATACCTGTTCAAACTGTGGTTTAATGACAATCTTGCCTTTAGCATTAATAAAGCCAACTGTATGGTCACGATAGATGGGCGCCAGCCCTTCTGAAAACAAACCTAACTTATCGGCCTTCACTTTAAAAAGACTCTTTCCTTCAGGATTGATGACCTCACCTTTAGCACCAGGTTTCTTTCGTATAAAAGCAAGCCCTTCTGAAAAACCCGTCCCCTCAACAAACTTGGCATCAATCACCATTTTGCCAGCAGGATTGATATAACCGACTTTTTCACCATCACGCACTGGAGCTAAACCATCACTAAAAGGCGCTAGCAAGATGCCCGCAGTCGGCCAACTCACCTTACCACTCTTAGCAAGATAACCCGCTTTACCAGCACGCACCACCATCGAGAAACCGTCCTTAAAAGGCGTGACAGAATCATATTCGGCTTTGGCAAGCCATTGACCTTGGCTATCAATAAACCCCCAACGCCCCTTCACTTTCACCGGAGCCAAACCGTCACCAAATGGACGGGCTTGTTCAAACTGGAGTGGAATCTTCATGCGACCTGACTCATTAATAAAACCTACTTGCCCCGCGGCCCCACGACCTACTGTCACGGCCGCCAAACCATTACTAAAGGAGCCCGCAGCTTCAAATTGAGGACTAATCGCAAACAGACCGGCGGCATTGATAAAACCAAATTTACCGCGCACACTAATAGGATATAAACCTGAGCTGGCATCCACAGAAGCGATGTTAAAACTCAGGCTCATCAGAGCAAACAGGCCAAGCTGCCTTATTTTATGCCAAGAGCCCCTCATAAGGAATGAGCGATTTATGGGAATCCGGCCGCAGACGCAAGTCAAAAAACTGAATCGTCCTCTCCCCACTTGCCTTTAGGCCCTGTTCCCTGCTATGCGACGCCTCATGAGCCAAGAAAAAATCAAATTATACCAATACGAAGTCTGCCCTTTCTGCTGCAAAGTCAAAGCGGTATTAGACTACAAAAAAATTCCCTACGAAACTATTGAAGTAGACCCACTCTCTAAAGCAGAAATCAAATTCGTAGAAAATTACCGAAAGGTACCTGTCTTGGTGGATGGCGATGAAGTCGTAGTAGAATCCGATGATATCATTCGCTATCTCGATAAAAAATTTCCTAACAAGCCCGTTTTCTCGGCTGATAAAAAAATCACGGCCGCACAAGAAAAATGGATGAAGTCCGCAGAAGAAGATCTCGTCCAAATTCTGCCGGCTAATATTTATCGTAGCTTACCAGAATCACTGAGTTCCTTTGCCTACATCACCAAAGTCGGAAAATTTCCGCGCTGGAAACGTTATGCCATTGCCGCCAGTGGTGCCGCCATCATGACGATGGTGGCCAAAAAAGGCGCTAAAAAACGTGGCATTACGGACCCACGCGCTAGTTTGAAAAAAACCTTACTGCAATGGAATGAATCCCTCGGGGATAAACCTTTTATGGGTGGAGCAAGCCCTGATGTCAGTGACCTGATTTATGCGGGCATTCTTGATAGCGTACGCCAATTAAAAGTCTGGAAGTTTATTGAAAGTGAAACCCCCATCACACCTTGGTATAACCGGGTGCAAACCGCCATCGGGAGACATGCATGATCCAAGGCCTGAAATGGCTTTCAATTCCTTTACTGTTATTTCTGGTGGTAAGCACATCTCTCAAGTCGTGGTTGCCCGATACCCAAGCACTTAAATACACGAATCCTAAACATACCACTTACATGGGCGACAAAAGGCGTCGCGTCGACCAACGTTGGGTGCCCCTCTCCGCTATTTCTAAAGATTTACAACGTGCCGTGATTATCTCTGAAGATGGACGTTTTTATCAGCACTTCGGGATTGATATTTTTGAATTAAAAGAATCCATCAAACGCAATGCCCGTGATCGATCCTTCTCACGCGGCTTCTCCACCATCACGATGCAATTAGCGCGCAATCTTTACTTAACACCCACCAAGGACGTCAGTCGTAAGTTCAAAGAAATTATCATTGCCTTGAAACTAGAGCATGAACTCAGTAAGCCACGTATCTTGGAACTCTATTTAAACGTCATTGAATGGGGGCGTGGCATTTATGGTATTGAAGCCGCAGCGCAGCATTATTTTAAGAAATCGGCTGCCGAACTGAATTCTGGTGAAGCGGCTTTTCTCGCCGCTATCATCCCCAGTCCGCAGCGTTATGGCAAAATTCCCCCTGGACCCTATATTCAAAAGCGCATCGAGATTCTCCAAAAGCGAATGATCCAACGCTGGGGTAATTCCTGAAGATTTGCCTATTCCCCTGCTCTTTTGATACAGTCTAACAATATGAAAATATTTAGGTTCTTATTATTAGGCCTGTTGGTGTCACTTCCACAAATAGTCCTTGCAACATCAGATCTCGAGTTTATAGTCGACCTCTCGGGTTCGATGCGCAAAAAACAGGGCGAGCTCACCCAGTTTCAAGCCGCCCAAGCCGCCTTGGCTGGTGCTTTGAAAAAAATTCCTGAGGGCAGCTACGTGGCGGTACGTGTCTATGGCCATCGTATTGAACAAAGTGATAAGGCTAAAAGTTGTCAAGATACCGAAGCCATCTTCCCCTTGGCTCCGGTGAATCCCACAATCATCCAACAAAGTATCGCTGCCTTAAGCCCTAAGGGTTACACCCCCATGGCCTATGCCCTCCAACAAGCCCAACAAGATTTTGATGCCACACGTGAAAATGACCGCGTGATTATTTTATTAAGTGATGGCGAAGAAACCTGTGACGGTGATCCCGCTAAAACCGTCACCGCAATGAAATCGGCTGGTTTTAATGTCACCGTGCACACCATTGGTTTTAATGTTGGCGGCACCACCCGTCAACAATTAGAAGCCATTGCTGCAGCGGGTGGTGGTGGCTACTATGATGCTCATGGCCCTGCCGCCTTAGAGATGGCTTTAGAAACCGCCACCAAAGAATCCCTCGTCATCAAGCCAAACAAACAAATTGAGGGAACTCCGACCCACGGTGGTAAAAGTTATGAAACGGCTGTCCCACTCAAAACCGATACGACCTATCGCTTAGATCACCATCAAAAAATTGGCTTCTTTGATTATTTCTACGTCGATTTAGTTCCCGGCAAAGAATTTAATTTAGTCATCCAAACACTTGAGCAAGGTATCTCGATGCATCAAGGTCAAGTAAGCGAAACCAATCGCCCCTATGCTGGTGCTGAGTTACACAATGGCGCCCGCACAAAACTAAAAGCCGTGAACATCACCGGCCAGCCTAATCAAACCCGTTCATTATCTTATACCCCGCAACAAGCCGGCCGTTATTACATCTTGATTGGCAGTACCTATGACAGCATGAATAAAGATCATGTCAGTTTCACGGCGCAATTGATTGTGCGCGGTGACCTTAATACAGATACCGATGCCGGAGAAAGCTTAACACAAGCTGCTCCCATTGACGCCAAACGCTATACCAAGAACTTTCTCGGAGGCAGTGATTTAAAAGATGTCTTCGCCTTTAAAGCCCACAAAGACGAAACTTATTTTGTTGGTATTATTCCGGACGAAGATAATGAGACTTATTTTAAGATGTCTATCTTTGACAGCTATAAGCAAAAGGTATTGAGTCAAAGTTCTGGAGTGGGTGAAGGTATGCGTTCACAGAACTTCCGTATTCCCGAAGATGGTATTTATTATTTAGAACTTACCTTGGGTGCTAACCAAGCACAGGCTCTCCCCTATATTTTAGAACTCAAACAAGTCGATGGTGTCAGTAAAGCACCCGAACCTAAGAAAAGTGTTAAAAAGAAACGCGCCAAAAAAGTCGCGCCAAAAACACCCAAACCTTTAGTCACCGATGGTCCTCGTGCACTCCCATCACGCACCGAGCCGGCACCAGAGAAAAAAGAACTGCCAGTTCCAAAAAAATAACTTCATCACGTCTCAACACCACCGCATTATTATGCAGCAGACCAAGGCACACCGAAGTTGGCTTCCTGACTTTCCAGCACATAAAATAAACAAGAATTGCGAATATTATCCTGATGCAGAGTCGCCATCGCCAAGGTATAACCAGGACGTAACCAGATATAACCATAGTCATCCCAATCAAAATACTGGCGGGCGGCTTGATGATCACTAAGCACAAAGGGCAGTCCATTGCTGCCATCACCATCAATACGCCCTATCCGAACGGCCTGACCCAAGGCAGAAAAATTTAAGTCTTCTAACTGAGGGCTTAAACTTAGATGGTTTTCTTCTAATGTATCACCTAAGAAATCCATTGTAAGACCCTTTTTTATATAAACTTCTGCTGATACTTGATAGCGAGTAATATCCCTCGACTCGAGGCTGAGCGAATCATTCAAAAAATGTGTTAAGGACCTGAGCGCAATCTGGTCGGCCGATTTCATCCCCATCTTTCCGCACTCTAAAACTAAGCTAGGGCAATACATATTCATGGCCCCTATCAAGCCAGACTCCAATGATAACTTCATGACCCGAGGAGCCAGCTGCCCAGCAATCAACTCACTGCCAATACAATCCGGTAAGGTCACCGCAAAATGTGGATTGGCTCCTGAAGTATTATGCAGGTCTAAGCAGGCTTCCATACTAAACTGGTGCACCACACCGAGTAAACTATCGACTAAGGCTTGCGCACCGCCTGGAACATGACCTGCCCAAATACGATTCATATCGCGAGCTGGGCCTGAGAGACCCATATTATCTAACAAACGATGCGAGAAGGGTTGCAGGCCAGCCTTGGCTGCACGCACGTTGCCCACAAAATAAATCATATTAGCATGATGAGAATATGGGTTGCCCTTAAAGGCCCGAGCGACAGCCTTCAAACCACTCGGCTCATTGCCATGGACTAAACACGAAACCAGCCGTGTCTTTTCAAGACCACCATCCAACACAAACGCTGTCGGCCCATCAAGGTGCTGCAAAAAGCTTTCTGCATTCCCAGAAGTCAACTCAGCGGGCACACCACGATAGACGGAAAAAGCCCCAAAGGCGGTAGAAGTTGTCAATACAGGCGAAACTAACATCGACCCACTCATCGCTTGATTAAATAAAATGTTGCGCTAGAGGTGTAAATTTCCTGTTCTCAAGAGAACACACTAAACTTTGCGCTTAAATTGTCGCTCCAGATCCCCTAAGGTCATGCGGAAAAAAGCGGGTCGCCCATGGGGGCAGCTAAATGGGTACTCACAAGCCGCCAAACGTTCGAGCAAAGCAGCCATGCTCTGCGGTGTCATGGCATCGCCTCCCTTCA
>JAJFLM010000148.1 GCA_021772655.1 Deltaproteobacteria bacterium | reverse complement strand
CAGTTCAGCTTCAAGAATCGTTACGCCCTTCTGCCCTGGCATAATTGGTTCTCTATTGATTAAGGTGGGAATAAAGCCTGCGCTAAACATATTCATGTACCCACCAGCGTATAAAGCCTCTACTTCCTTAGCGAATTCACTTGCCTCACTTGCGAACTCTCCCTCTATCGAGAACTCATCATCAGTAAAGCTATGACTAATCACTTTCCCGACTGGTATTTGCCTAAGATTGTGGCCAAACGTAATGACCGGATTCTTCATAAACAAATCAATCTTTGGTTCAAACGCACGAGGCATCACGACTTCGCTGTCACGGTCAACCGTCTTAGTGGTTACTGTGGCTTGAAAGCGATGCGTCTTTGTATCAACGCCCTTACATAAAATTCCTTTGTTTTGCTTTTTCATTGCATCCCAATGCCTCCTATTCAACAATTTCAATCAATGTGCAACGACAGTTCACAACCTCTTGCACTGACCCGTTTTGATCCCCTGGATACTCAAGGCCATTAGAAAATGGCTCACCAAGTTGCTTTATCTCACCGTCAACACCTACACCAGCAGAGTGTGAATCACGCACAATGTCATCGCGTGAGCTAAGCCACTGCTTTTGCATAGGTATAGTTGACTGCTTCATCCCAGTGAGTGTGCCAAAGTTGCCAGCACCTACCATTTCTGTGCGTGCAATACGCAATGACCGTACCTGAGCAGCATTGTCATAAACACTGCGAATACGGTTTTGGATTTGTGTGATACTCTCGCCTAACCTCTGGGCATCAACTAATTGACGGCGTATTTCTTCACGTGTCGTTTCATTGATTCCCTTTTTAAACTTCAGAACTTTATTTGCTATGAATTGCTCAACCTCAATCGACCTGAAGTTAAACCCAAAGCTACTGCCTAAGGTTGCAAGAGCTTGCGTGCCGCTACGTTGAACAGCAGCGCCTATATGAGAAGTTCCTATATCTTCAAGTTGATTTTCAGCATCAAACTCATCAAACAGAATTTCCTCTAAAAGAATTTGCTGCTTTAACGCCATACTCCCATTGACTGAAAGTGTGACGCGTTGATCTGATTCGTTGCGCTCTACATTCCGAACAACTTCACGCTGTTGCTTACGAAAGAATCGTTCCATGTCAACACGCATAGCATCTTCTGCTTTGGTCAATTGCTTAACGAATTCCTGCCATCGCTCTACCTGCTTAAATCGAACAGCCTTGTTTTCCTTTGGCTTATCGTCTTTAGGTGGTTGAGGTAATGCGTTTTGTTGCCCTGCTGATTCAATCGGCACAAGGTTGCCTGATATGTAAAACATATCTAGTGCCTTGTTCCCTTTAACCTCATCAAGACCTAGCTCAGAACGAGCTTCATTTGGCGTTATAACGCCGTTTGCAATCTTCTTAGATATTCGCTCTACCTTTTCAGTTTCATCTTCTTGCAAAGCTTCAATCTTCGACTTGTCAAATCGAATGCGAATATCATCACCAAACTCTGGTGCGAGTTGGTCATTCCATTGATCTTCTACACGCTGCAATTTAGGAAGTATGCACAGCTTCCAGAAGATTTTTAGCTGCTCTTGTACGTTTGCAGCAAACTGACCATCAACAACACCAACAATTACAGGCGGCACGCGAAACGACGCCAAGATATCTTCACGATTCATCTTTCGTGTATTGATAAAGTCTGCTTCTTTCTGTTTAAGACCTAGGCTTAGCCACTGCCAGTCGCCTCCCAACATCCCGATCTTGTGAGAATTCTTTGCGCCTTTGAATTTTTTCTCAAGCTGTGCTTGCGCCGCCTCTAGCTGATCTTTGCCTGCATTCTTTATCACAAAGAACCCTTCCGGCATAGCACGGTTCTTGAAGAAGGATTTGTTGTAGACCTGAGCAAGTAAATCAACTTCAACAGGTAAGGACGCTGCTTCTAATGTGCTTAATCCATAGAAGTCATCGAGGGGATTCCAAGTCTTGTGGTGTATGACATCCTTAGCATCGAATGTCACCTTGCTACCACCCACCTCGTATATGAAGCTGGCAATGTAGTCTTTTGCATGGGGAACAATCTTTACACGGTCAGCACGTAAAGGATAAAGCTCAACGACTTGCCCGCCATGACTCCTCACCTTTTCGATATAAGCATTACCCATAAGCTCAAGACCACCGAAGGTGCTTTCAAGAAGCATAGAGCGCCCTGTATGCGGGTTGACGTTGGTCATTAAATCGATTAGGGGATGCTTATCTAAAGGCTCTTCTGTGCCATCTGGTAGCAGCTTAGTAACAATGACCGGCACATCTGCGGCCGCTTCCATGATGGCTTTAACAGCAGCAAACACCCATACTTCACGCATGTACGTACGACCAAAGTCACGATACGTACCAACACTCTCATTGCGTGGAACACCAAGCTTTTCAATAAACTTTGAGGGACTTGCAATCAATGAAAAAGTATCACTTTGCTTAGCAACTAATTCTTCATACTGTGATGCAACAACATCAGTCATATCTGGTTTTATGAATTTGGATTTAATATAATCAAGCAAGGCCATACGCTTAACCTCCTACAGCCGCAAAAACCACGCCAATGACGGGCTTTGATTCCAATACAACGCGCCTTGCTATCTCGTCATAAACCTCAGCATGGAAATAGTGATCTGGCTTGCTACCATGCACATATCTTGCAACCGGCTGCCCATATGCATTCATCTCAACAACGCGAACAGGCGCACACATCTGTGCGTAGTAATCACTTACGCCTTTCTTATCGGTATCGATCTCACGCGCATTAGTAGGTAGTCGGTTATTTCTTCCAATGAAACCATCCAACATGTAGTCACAGGCAACTGTGCGAAGCACCGTAACTTTGCTCTCCTCTTGATTAACCTTTGACCACTCAGTTTTGCTTTCAGAGTTCTCTGTATAAAAGCATCGGTAAGCACGCCCTTTAAATCGCTCACAGAACTCAGCTGATTTTCTTTGCTCAGGCAATGCATCAATCACAGCCGCCGTAACGTCATACCGCTTCATGAAAGCATCTAACTCATCGAATGTGCGCACCTTCGTAACCAATAAAGCACGCTTAATGCCATCCTCTAAAACTTCAGATATGC
This sequence comes from Deltaproteobacteria bacterium, assembly GCA_021772655.1. Classification (GTDB taxonomy): domain Bacteria; phylum UBA10199; class UBA10199; order 2-02-FULL-50-16; family JAJFLM01; genus JAJFLM01. The sequence goes on along the minus strand of JAJFLM010000148.1, from coordinate 2,964 downwards.
GAACATGTAAATAAGTACCAACGTCAACACCCATCGTGCAATTGCGGCCACGCCCTGGAAACGTGTAATCATCACGGCATGCATCTAAGATGTCTTGTGATAGCTGTCCACCTTCTGGAACATGTGGCTCGCCTAGGTCTGAGTTGTAAAACTCTTGAACTTCATGAGATGCGGTTTTCTTGGATGCATCTATCAAGTCATCAATGTTTGTAGTACCGCAGAAAAGTTTGTTGATGTGGTATCCACGAATATTCCGATCGGGATACTTAGGCACCCATTCACCTTTAGCTAGTCGATTGATAGGCTTACCGCATTTGCGACACATGAAAGTGCCGCTGTCTTGATTAACATTCTTAAAGAAACTTAGATACTGCCATTCGGTGCAGTGTTCACACTTGATATGCCACTGGCATTGATCACTCTTTAGATAAAGTTCATTAATGCCAAACTCTGGCACAGTAGGGGTGCTTGTCGCACGCTTCCATGCAAGGTTCGAGTGGCCTAATCGCTTATCTGCTAAGGTCATTACTCTTGGTGACATCTCATCCAATTCATCTAAGTAATACGTATCCGCATCGACTGACTTAAGTTTCCTAATCGCCTTACCACCGCCCACCGTTCCTGACCCACGGTAATAAACAAAGCGTGGACCAACCTGTCTAACATGCACGTTGTCAACACCAGTAACGCGACTTGATAGATACTCTGATTCTTCAATAGCAGGACGAACACGCCCAGCACTAAAGTCGACCAATTGAGGATCAGCAGGGAATACAAACAAACAATTGCCACGCCCCGTATCAGCAAGCCAAAAACTTTCATTAATGAAGAACTCGCTAATGCCACACTGCGCAGATTTCTGAATAACTTTAAAAGGATGTTTGTCTGCATATATTTGCCAAAGGTATTCATGCTCATTGAATGAAAATGACTGCCCTCTAATTTTGCGATGGCGTAACGCCCATATCGCTGGATTGGCTTGTGTTCTGACGCTCAAGGCCTGCTCGTAAGAGTTCATCAAGTTTTGATTTCTCTTTCTCGTCTAAATTTAATACATGCTTAAATTCAATTTCACCTGATGCATTTAGCTTCAATTCATCTACTTTCTGATGGACTAACTCAAGTGACTGCATGTGCTTTAAGATTCGATCATCTTCATCACTTAAAAGTTTTAATGCGTAAAGCTTTTGTGATTTAGTAGATTGTTCATCGAGCGCTATTGACCATAGTTGTCGACTGCGTTCATCTGCATTTGATAACAAAAGACCAGCCATAGTCTTTGCGGTGAGAGTTTTTACTTTGTGGTCTACTTGCTTTTGGTACTTCTTTACGTACCAATAAACAGCCGGTATTGAAATGCCTTCATTCTTCGCAATTTCAGCAAGGTCTTTGCCTTGTATTCTTTGCCTGAATATTTCTATCGCTCTGATGCGAGCTTGCTGTTCAGTAACACGTCGGCTGCGATTACCTTTTCTATTTTTAAAATTAAGCGAGTCAACCCGATCAGCAATACCACTTAACTGCTTATCGACTTCTTTGATCTCTTGTTTGTGAGCTCGCTCTTCTTTTGTCATGGCCTCACATCTAGTAGCCCTTCACACACAAAAAAGGCGGCTGCCTGGAATCTCTTCCAGACAACCGCCTTAGTTTTAATCCGGCTAGTTGTTTACCTCGCGCCCACTCTAATGGTCACGCAAGCAATATGTCTAAGTAATATTTTACACTATTATGATGGCGTTTGTATATTTTTACTTGACATGCATTCGCATAGGAATTTCAGACTTAGAAAGAAATACGTAACTGCGTCCTGCATTAATAATAATCTTAGTCCTATCCCCTGAAGTGGTCGTGGCCGAAAATGTCATTGTTCCAAATCCATGACCTGCAATCTCTTCTGCTAGCTCAATCAGTTTCGCTTTCCATTCCTCATTTTTCTGCATTCGCACCTCTCCAGCCAGTCCCTTCAAACATATCCTTAAGCTTCTCGTACAACGCCTTAGTGTCTTTGGCCGTCATCTTCTCAAAGACCCAATTCTGAGGAGTACATATAATCACACCCCTAAAATCAAGCTCTTGCTTAAGCTTTTCATGCAGATAACGTAACCACTCTTCATCTGGTGGAGCATCAGATTTAAGCAAAATCAATCCACGCCCCGATACAAAATGACCTTCAATTTCTTTAACTACCTGTGTTTGATCTACTTCACTCATCGGGATTACCGCCTAAAGCTGCAAGCTTCTTTCTTAGTTTCGTATTCACACCCTTGAGAGCAGCATTGCTACGTGCTAGGCGCTGCTGCTCTTGTAGTTCTTGCTCATACCACCTTTTCCACCTATCGCGCTCATTCTCGAGCCGAGCATAGCCTTTGGCCATGAGTTCAACTGCATCGGCTATGCGCTGCAAAGACCCCACCTTAATTTCACTTTCAGTAGGAATACCTGCATCAGTACTCCAATCTTTTTGGGAGCATTTACGTAATGAATCAGGCATTACATACCCACCTTCACCACCGTCTTGGCTTGACGTCTAACAATGCTCAAAGTACGGCCTTCATGCGTCACTTTGTCTTTATTACTTTTGATCATCTGTTCGATAAATTTCTCAGACGCCTTGGTTTCAAACTCCTTAGCGTCATTTAATTCCCTACGTGCCGTGAGCATTTGATCTGCTGCCAATGAAAGGTCTGTATCTATCTCGTCAATCGTCTGTTGTGTTTCCATACGTACATCTCCATGATTAACTTTTTTAAGGATTCACAAATATCACCTCTTATCTGTTTTTTGAATTAGGTCTTTAGCAAATGAGACATCGCTTCTTCAGGACTCATATCTTTCCAATCCTGAACAGCACCAACTTTGCCGCATTTGACAATGAGCTGCTTTGGATATTTGACGCATATATCGTCACCATTCACGGCTATATTCTGACTGCTTGGACGAAACCAGAATATGTAGCTATCAAAG
>JAJFLM010000147.1 GCA_021772655.1 Deltaproteobacteria bacterium | reverse complement strand
AACCCGCCCCAGGTAGCGATTCTCGGTATCGGCCGGGTGCAGGAGCGGCCGCAAAAACAGGCCGGTGAACTGGTCTGGCGGCATAACTGCGTGCTCAGTCTTACTTTTGATCACCGCGTCACCGATGGTGCTCCGGCGGCCAGATTATTGCAGGACCTGGCATCCTTCATTGGGAATGGGAACGGTTTTACCTGGTAAGACCACAATCCGCGCCGAGCAAACGGAACAGCGGATCGATATCCATTCCTGATCCGTTTCAACGAACTAAACGACCGTTTAGATTTCTAATTTATTTTGTTACAGTCCTCTCCGCGCATTTTATAAAGTGCCGATGTTTGGGTGATGACTATGGAGAGGGCTAACAATGAAAGTTGAGCAATTTAATCCGCAACGTCCAGGGGATCTGGTTGATCCGGCCACCGGTTGGGTCAACCGCCGGGTGTTTGTTGATGCCGATATTCACGCCATGGAGCTGGAGCGAATTTTTGCCCAGAGCTGGTTGTTCGTCGGCCACGAGTCAGAAGTCGCTAAACCCGGTGATTATGTCACCCGCACCATGGGCGATGACCCGATTATTCTGAGCCATTCCAGTGACGGTCAGTTGCGGGTGTTTTTGAACGCCTGTCCCCATCGAGGAACCCTTGTTTGTCGGGCTGATGCGGGTAACTCGCCGAGTTTTATTTGTCCCTACCACGGCTGGACTTTCCGTAACGACGGCCACCTGCATAGTCTGGCTGACAAGCCAGAAGCCTATAAAAACAAAGTCGATTTTGACGATTACAACCTGGTGCAGGCACGAGTCGGCGTCTATGCCGGACTGATCTTTGCCACTTTTAATGAGGCGGCACCGGATCTTGAAAGCCATCTGGGTAATGCACGCTGGTATATCGATATGTTTTTTAACCGCACGCCTAACGGGGCTGAGGTGCTCGGTGCCCCGGTGAAATGGGTGGCCAACATGAACTGGAAATACGGCGCGATTAACTTTGCGGCAGACGGTCCCCATGCACTGGCGGCCCACGGACCAATTTCGCGCATGGCCATTGATATGCCCATGGAGGCACTGGTCGAGATCGCCAAGAATGGTCCGGCAGTGAGAATTGGCAACGGTCACGGATGCATCTTTGTGCCGGGTCCGCCGGGTTTTCCCGACTGGACCGGGTTTGATCCGGCGATGGTGCCGCTTTATGAACAGATGCTCTCCGCCGGTCAACAGGGTCAGCTCAAGACCATGTTCAACGGCGTGATGACGGTATTCCCGAATCTGTCATGGGTGCACTTTCCGGTCACCCTGTCGCCGAAAAAGCCGCCGATTAACTTTTTCAACATGCGGGTCTGGCAGCCTACCTCTGCCCACAGCGCGGAAATATGGGCCTGGTTTATTGCGGACAAGGAATCGGCTGACGAATATAAAGAGGCCTCGCTGCGTCTGGGAATTCAGACCTTCACCGGCGCGGGGACTTTTGATCAGGACGATTCCGAGGCCTGGGCTTCGATGGATAAAGGCAGTCGCGGCACCATCGGTCGCCAGCGCATGAGCAGCTTTCAGATGATCCTGGCGAGCCAGGATGATTTGATCGCGGATTTCCCCGGACCCGGCGAGGCTTACCATTCGACCTATTCGGAAATGTCGGAGTTTGGTCTACTGCTGAAATGGCGCGAAATGATGCAGGCAGGGAGTGCGTAAAGTGGGTGATTTGGTCCAGAAAACGGAAGTATCTGATCGTGACTATCGTCGTCTTAGCCGCTTTTTGTATGACGAAGCCGAGCTGTTCGAGGATAAGGATTACCAAACCTGGTTAGGTTGGCTGATGCCGGATATTAGCTACCGGATGCCAGTGCGCGGAGTGTTTGAAAAAGGCGAGGAGTCGAAGCAAAAATTCACCAACGGTTATTTTGATGAAGATTTTGATTCGCTGGTCCTGAGAACCACGCTATGGGCGAAGGCATCCACCACGGTGGCTGAGAGTCCGCCGTCAATAACCCGCCATTTTGTCACCAATATCCGCGCCTATAACGGCGAGCAGGCGGATACCTTTGAAGTGACTAGCAATGTTCTGGTGTTTCGAATTCGCTCAACTTCAACCACGCCTCACCTGTTCTCCTGTCGGCGCAATGATCGGCTGCGGGAGGCGGACGGTGAGCTCAAATTAGCCAGCCGTCTGGTGACCATGGACGAACCGGTAGTGCAGTCGCCGAATTTGAGTTTCCTCGTATAGGGGGATGGCAGGGAGAATTAGCCAATAAAAAGCCGGGCAATGCCCGGCTTTTTATTGGCAATTAATTGTTTTTACAACGCGTAAAACCGTTCCGAGTTATGGCGCATGATGTTGGCTTTCTCCTGGTCGCCGATGCTCTCCAGAGCGAACAGCTCGTCGATCTCAGCGTCGATGGTCGCCTCATTTACCTCATGAGGAAAATCGGAAGAGAAAAATAACGGCTCGCTGCCGATGATTGAGGTGGCGTAGCCTATATCTGGTTCGTCGCCTTCGATACCGAGATAAATCCGTCCCTCGCGCAGGTGTCGCAATATGTAGTCACGCATTGATTCTCCATCGGCCAGCTGCAGGTATTCTCCTTCAGGGTCGTAGGGTTTAAATGCGCCGTAAGAGCCAGCGCAGCGTTCCAGAATCATGAATATCCACGCCAGGCCGCCTTCGAGGAAGCCGACTTTAATGTTGGGGAACTTGTCGAATACGCCATTGAATAACATCGAAGTCATCGCCAGCACCATGCCGTGGGTGTGGCCCACGGCATGGTAGGCGGCGAAAGTGTTGAAGTCATTCATGCCGAAGTTATCGTGAGCACCACCGTGCACTGCCAGTGCACAGCCCAGTTTTTCAGCAGCGGCATAGATGGGGTGAAATTCTTTTGATCCCAGGGTGCCCTTGATCAGATTAGAGGGCAGCATAATGGCCTTGAATCCGAGTTCTTCCACGCAGCGATGCATCTCTTCGACCGCGTAACCGACGTCCATCATCGGAATCAGACCGACCCCTTTCATCTGTTCAAACGGACCGGTGTATTGCTCACGTAGCCAGTCGTTATAGGCGCGGGTGGCAGCGCGGGCAATGGGCTCTTCTACGTATTTACCGACCGCGAGAAACCAGGTTGGGTAAAGAATTGCGGTTTCAAATTTGGCACCGGTCATGAAATCTGCCCAACCCTGGGGGCCAACCGGTTGAAAGGCACCTTCCGGAACGTCCACGACAATGGCGGCGTGGTGGTGATCTAATGGTGGTACTAGTTGCGTTAACCCAACTCGGTCGCGAAAGGGTTTTGGCAAAAATTTCATGATGCCGTCAATATCTTCAATTACGTGGCCGTCGCCATCCCGATACCCCAGGTTTCCTGCTATGTAGGTCATTGTCTCTCCTCCGATGAGCCGGTGTTTGTGGACGGCTAGATTAGCGAATAGTCGGCAATTGCAGAAGCACTGATTG
>JAJFLM010000146.1 GCA_021772655.1 Deltaproteobacteria bacterium | reverse complement strand
GCTTCAATAAGGGGATCCCGCCAACACGGCGCAATGGTTTGGGGATATCATAGGCGCCACGTCTTAAACGGGTGCCATTGCCAGCAGCGATAATGAGAGCTTTTTCGGCCATAAAAGTTTCAGATTCCCTTTGTTTGCAGGTAATTAGCTCTAGGTCATAGGTGAGAGCTGGCGGAAAGTCAATGTTTGAGGAATGAGGGTTTTTGGCCCCCAAAAGTGAACGGCCCCTGGGTGGGGGCCGCTCTCGGGTTGGGTCACGCTGGTACGAACTATAGGATAGGACGTATCAGCATAGGGTCATCGGGCATGGGTCTGATATGTGCGTCTTGTTACAAGAATATTATCGCGAAACCTTTCGGAAAGTTGCTAAACATGTTTTCGAAAATTGAAAATATATGAAATTATTGAATAAATGAGCGCTCACTCAATTAAAAAACTGCAGAACTCCACGAATATATTTGATGTTCGATCATAAAAGTTGAATAAAATGGAAAAAAATAAGCAACATTGTCGAAAACTACCCGATCACATAACTAGTGGGAGGGAACTAAATTATGCAAGCCACATGCTTATATGTCGATGACGACACAACTCAACTTTCTTTAATGGCCAAGACGCTGTGCCATGAGTACCGCGTTTTAACAGCTTCATCGCCGGAGCGCGCCTTATCTATATTAGAAGAGACGGATGTTCACGTTGTGATGGTAGATTATATGATGCCTGAAATGACGGGGATTGATCTGATTGAAAAGGCCAGAAAACTGTGTCCTGAATCCATTTATTTGGTGATCAGTGCTTATTCCGATCGTGAATATATATTAGATGCTCTCAAGCGGGGTCATGTTTATGACTATATGCTTAAGCCTTGGCGTCGTAGTGAATTAGTTAAAGTAATAGAAGAAGCTTTTGGGGTTTATCATGAGCGTCAAATGAAGGCCGAACGCTTACGTTCTTTAGAAGAAGAGCGCGATGCTTTGGCTGCTAAGGCGAATGAATTGGATCAAGTCAAAAGTGAAAAAGATAAGCTGTCGATGGCCTTGCAAGGTTATATCACTCCAGAAGACCCTGAAGAAGATGGCCGTGTATTATTGGAGAATATTGAACGCGCCAAGAAACTATCTTTGAAAGAAACTTTAAAGAAGGCTGAAGGAAATATTTCAGAGGCCGCACGTATGTTAGACCTACCGGTTTCAACGCTGTACTATCGTCTGAAGAAATATGGTTTATTGCAGCCTAAACATGCAGAGCATGCGAGTGGATCTAACGGGCATCCAACCTATGTTGATCAGATTGCTGGTGCTACGGAAGGTTCTGCCTAAATCACTTTTAGTTGAAAGTAATAAATAAAAAAAGGCGAGTTTTAAAAACGAGCCTTTGTTTATAAATTTTTTAATAAATGAAAATTTACTCAGTGGGTGTGTTTTCAACGGTCTGCTGAACTACCAGACCGTCGGCAATTTCGCGCAAAGATGTAACGACTTCACGGTTTTTACACTGTATCAAAGGCTGAGAGCCTTTAAATAATTCCTTGGACCGCTGTGCAGCGACGTGGACTAGTACAAAGCGGTTATCAACATGGTCTAAGCAATCTTCAACAGTAACGCGGGCCATAAAACCTCTCTAAATTCGTTAGGTTAACACTTGGTAAGAAGCCCTGTTTATAGTTGAGTCCCGACCATTCGTCAACCTTTCTGGCGCAATGAGTCATGAGTTTAGTGAGGCGGAATCAAGTAATTCTCCAACATTTTCAGATAGTTAAATTGACAGAGGGGGAGGGCTTTAGGGTACAACCAGGGTACCCATGGATAAAGTGATTCAGCAGTTACTCGACTTTAGGTATTCAGACTTCAATGCACGCCATGTCTTCACGACTAAGCTGCGGCTGTTAATTTATATTGGTTACTGGTTGCTGATTTTTGCGTTTTTCCCTGATTTGCTCTGGGCCGACTGGCCGGTCATGTTTTGGGTAAGTATGACCTTTGCTGTCACCACGGTCTGTTATTATTTCATCCTCAATGAACAAGCCCCCTATATACTTTTTATTGTTGAGTTAATGGCTGATGTCACGGCCCATACCATTTTGATTTATATTACTGGTGGTGCGTCTTCTAAGCTCTATATTATTTATATTCTCTATTGTTTAGCTGGTGGTCTTATCTACAACTGGCGGGTTTCATCGGTTATTTCGGTTCTTGCGTTCATTGCCTATTCAATTTTACTGTTGCTGTTGCATTTTCAAGTCGTGCCACCTTTTGATTTTGAAATGAGGGTGGCTTGGTTTGATAACCCTCAGTATCAATGGTTGCTGAATGTTATTTTGATGAGTGCCAGTTTAGGGGTGACGATTTATGCGAATAGTATTGCGACTTATTTCAATAAGCAGCGTGAACGTGCTGTGGAGGCGCGCAATACCGAGCTGGTCGCCTTAAACCAAATTTCGAGCTCTATCCGCGTAGCAGTTAACTTTCAGCGGGTGGTTGATGATGTGCTGCGTAACCTGACTCGTTCATTTTCATACCGAGGGGCGTTGATTCTTTGGTTGGATGAAGTTGAGGGTAAGGTGAAAATTTATGCAGAAAATCGTCGCTTGGCCCAAGAGGTGGGAGGGCATTTAGGTTATTCCATTGAGAACTTATTTATTCCGATCGATGATGACACGAACCCAGTATATCAAGCCTTAAAGGATCATCATCGTACCTTGTCCAATGATTTGGCTACGGTTGTGAAGGGTGTCGAACCTGCAATTTCTCCGGAGATTGCTCATACGATTCAAAAAACTTTTAAATTCCAAAAGATTATTGCAGTTCCCATGATCACAGAGCAGCGCATGGTAGGGGCTCTCATTGGATTGAGTAGTAAGGATTGGTTGAGTGAAGATGATATTAATACATTCCAACGCTATGCGAATCAGTCTGCTTTGGTATTGGATAATGCTGTACTTATTGAAACACTGAATAATAAAAATGAAGAACTCGAACGTGTCAGCCGAGTCAAATCTGAGTTCTTGGCCACGATGAGTCACGAGCTACGTACGCCACTAACGGCTATTATTGGCTTTTCCGAATTGTTGTTGGAAGGCGTGTTGGGCGAATTAAGTGATGACCAAAATGACAGTTTGACGGAGGTATTGAGTAATGCTGAGAATTTATTGCAGCTGATCAATAGCCTATTAGATTTAGCTAAAATTGAGGCGGGTAAGATGGAACTGCAATGGTCGCCTGTCAATTTAGCAGAAATTGCTGAACGCGTGCAGCGCTCTGTCTCAGCATTGATCCGTAAGAAAAAGCATACTTTACAGGTACTTAGTGCCGATGACTTACCTACTTTTTATGGCGATGAACGCAAGGTTCAGCAAGCTATTCTTAATTTAGTTTCCAATGCGATTAAGTTTACTGATGAGGGCGGTCACATTGAGATTAATGTGAATTATTATGCTAAAATCAGTGAGCAGGCACGTTGGTCTTTTTTATCTGATAAATCGATGCCGATGGGTGGTTTTGAG
>JAJFLM010000145.1 GCA_021772655.1 Deltaproteobacteria bacterium | reverse complement strand
CATCAATGTCTCCCGTGCTTTGTGGGCAAACATTGTGATCAGTGTGGCCGAGAAAAAAGGCACCGTGAAACCAGCGGAGATTACGCCGGAAACAACTTTGGCGAGTACAGGCCTTGATTCACTAGGTATTGCGGGAATGTTTGGAATGATTCGCTATCGTGCGGGCCTTGCTAAGATGCCGACCGATGATGAAGTGATCGCGCTGGGTGATGGTACCTTGGCCGATGCTTTTAATTTAATCGTGGCTTATTGGGCGCAAGAATATCCTGGGGCAGAAATTCCAACTATTGATGATATCGGAGCGCCTTTAGGTGTTGCAGGTAAAACTTATACACAAATATTAGCGGATGCAGGTCTAGGTGAGACCAAATCTTTATTTGATCGCGTTGAGAATCGTAAGTTAACCGGTGACACTGAAGGTTTTGAAGATGTGGTGGCCGCCCTTATGGACGGCGTTACGGAAGGGTTTGCAGCTGAATTACCGGCACTTGCGGGACGTAGCCAAGACTGGGAGTATCATGAAAAATACGCCAAGCAGGGTGAATCTTTAGCCGCTTTTAAGGAGGCTTTCTTTACAGCGGCGCAAGAACACGTGGATGCGATGGCGCAAGCTCGTGAAGCGCGTAATGCACAAGCGCGTGCCGCCGCAGGACAAGCCGCTGCTGCAGTTGGTCCAGTGGGCGCAGCGACCGCGGCAGTAGACCCTGAAGCAGTGCGTAAGCTAGCCCGTGCTGAAGTCACATCGCTCATGCGTGCCATGGGTATGGAACCTGCAGGACAAAGTGTTGATACGCCGATGGAATACGATCCTGTGGGTACAATCCGACCTGTGGGTCATGTAACTCGGATGGCTGCTGAAACCCAATTAGCGGCATTGCGTGACCGGACTAGTGACGCCTTTGTTGATATGATGGCTCAAGACTGGACCGGCCGTGTCCATGCGCCGTGGTCTGAAGTGGCCATGAATGGTGCGCCTCAAAACATGATTAATCTGTATGGTGATGTCGCTGAAGGTAATCTAACGGCTGGCACTCCTGAATATGACTATCGAGTCCGTTTGTTAGCTAATCAAGTCGATGCCTTGCGTGTGGCTCAGGCCCGTGACTTGGCCGTGCTCGCGCGTCACCGTGGTTTAGATGATGTAGCGGCCGCTATGGATCAAGTGGCAACGGATGGTCAACAAAGTATTGAACAAGGTGGCTTGCCCCAACCTATTTATTGGGATTCTACGCGGATGGCCGAAGTGGCCGGACAAGCTGGGACCATTCGTGAAACCTCACGTGGGCTCACACCCAATCAAGTATTGGATCAATGGGCGGCAGATAATCTCGTGGATACGGCGACCGTGGCTGATATTCGTGCTGCCGTGAATGGTGAAGTGAGTTTTAAAGGCAAGAAGGTCATGATCTACGGTGGTACCGGAACTATTTCGAAACCGACGGTACAGTTTTTCTTAACCTTAGGTGCCGATGTGTGGATCACCACACGCCGCGACTTAGGTGGCATTGAGAGAACAGCGCGTGATTTACGAAATCAGTTCGCCACACGCGAGGGTAGCTTGCAAGTATCCACCCAGTTTGTGCCGAATAAGGCTAACATGGATCGCCTCAAAGAGACCCATGAAAAGGCCGGTTGGAAACCTGATATTATTATCAATGGGATGGCCGCAGAGGATTATGGTTCTTTGGATGGCCAGCTCGATTTCCATACTGTGACGGAGGTGTTGGTTGATTCCTATCGCTTTGCGGTAGGTCAGTATGCCTCATGGTACAAAAGCGAACCTGATACTAGCCCGGTTTTAACCGTTGGCAACCAAGCCAGTCCCAATGACAAATTTGCCTTAGGGGGCAGCGCCAGTTATTCGCTTGCCAAGGCTTCGATGCCGGCAGGTCAATGGGCGCAGCGTCGCGTTTCAGAAAATTGGAGCCATGCCGATGGGCGTCCGGTTTATCGCGAAGTCACTGTTTTTACCGGTGCAGTCGTACCTCCAAGTGAACGCGGTATCATGGGTGAATTCCGGAAGCGTGGAGACCGTTTAGAACAAGCAGCCCGTGCTGAAGGCAACCCGCTATGGATTTTCAATGGTTTAGATATGGGCATTATCAATGTGGCCGTGATGAATCCGGCTCATGGGAATGCTGACCAAACGGATCGTAATGCTGATGGTGGTTTTGTTGCTCTCGGTAATCGTGAAGGTGGCCTCCAGGGCTTGATGGATCAGGTCCGTAAACAAAAAGGTGACAACCCAAATGCGGTAGCTGCCGAAGTGCCTACGGAAGCTGCATGGCATCCCTTCCACGATGGTCAGATCCGCACAGTGACAGATTATGGTTTCTATATTGATGAAGTCGATGGTGAGGCCAACAACCCTTACGAAGAAATCCGCGACGACGACTTAGTGGTTGTCGGTGCGGGTATGGTCACAACCTGGGGTAACGACGCGATCAGTTCCTTTGCGAACATGATGCAGCAACGTGGTGGCTTTGTGGGTCCTTGGGGCGAGAACATCGGGATTCGTTCCGTGGCGATTGCCATGGGCTTAGATGTCGGTGAGATGAGCCCTGATGAAGTTATGGCCAAACATGGCCCTGAGATTCTCGCAAATATGGGTCCGCGTGTCTTAGAACGCGGTCGTCAACGGGCTGATGCTTATCATCGTTTCCAGCCTTTTGTGGGTCGTGATGAGGAAGTTATTGGGACGCTTGCAGAAGTTGAGGCGATGAAGAGTTCAGGTATCAAGCGCAGAATGGCGCTGCTTGATGACTCGGGCTATAAGTTTATACGCCGCAATATTATTGATGAAGCGGGAGAGCCGCAAATATTGATCGTCGCGCAAAAAGAGAAAGCGCAGTTAGCTCGTGAGGTGGTTGAAGAACAAGATTCATTAGTGTTTGCTGACTTACCGCCGTTTGCTTGGGAATTACTGGGTGCTGACGGCAACATGGTGGCTCACGAAGCGCGCAATATTATGATGTCGATGATGGTGTTAACTGAGTCGGATCGCCATACTGGTTTGACGCCAAGTGAGATTCATGCGCGTCACGGGGCAGAGAACGTTTTTGTCTATCAAAGTAACGGCATGGGGCCTTTAGAATTGCTCCGTCGCCAACAGCAAAGTCCACAACGTGGTGAAGAAGCCGGCAAGATGGCCGTTGTATACGGGATTCCGTCGGCGGGTGCGGGTCGGGTAGCGGCTGATCGTTATGGTTCGAAAGCGGCTGCCGGTGATACGCCAGGCGCGTGTAATACCGGACCTCATACGATGTACAATGCCTCACAAACCATGCAGGCACAGTTCCGCAAAGCGGAAGAGGCTGAGCGTCGGGCAGCAGCGGCATTAGCTGCAGCAGAAGAATTGGCAGCTCAGATTGCTACAACTCAAACAGCCGAAATAGATGCAGCAGGTCCTTCGTACCAACTAGTAAGACGTGTTCAGGAGGCTCAGGTCCAAGCCCAACTCTTGCGTTTGACAGCCGAACGTCTGCGTCATAACGCCAATCACACCACGGTTCACATGTCGACCGGTGATGATGCCGCAACCGTCGAAACCATGAAGCTATTCCGTGAAGTGGGTGCGATGATGGATCATGGTGAAGCGGAGAAGAAAGAATTTCCTTTAGATGGTCAGCAACGACCTCATGATAAAGACCGTGTCCCGCAGTTCCAAGCCGGAACGGGTTCAGGAGCCTTCACTATTGTGACGGGTTGGGCTGTCAAACAATATGGTTATCGTCCACTCTATACCATGAGTGGTGTGGATGTCGGGACCGATGGCCCGGCGATGGAGCCCAATGGCAAACGTCGTGCGGCGACTGGTTTAGGTCGCTGGGGTCAGCGTAAGGTCTTCTTTAATGCCTTACGTGAAGCCCGTCGCAACGGGATGCCACGGAGTCAGATTCGCCAACAGACCAGTCATAGTACTGGGACCGGTGGTGATGGGACCCAGTCAGAATCCTACTTTGTTGGGGCGATGGAAGAGACCTTGCAGAATGCGGCGATGAACTTGATGGCCGGTTCTGAGCGCTTTCCTCAGTTTGCGGCCATGATGCGCGCACGCAATTTAAACCCGCAAGATTATCTGAGGGGTTTTGATTCAGCGGAGCGCCTCCTGCAAGATTTAGGTTTCCCCATCAACGAGAAGACTTTTGATGTCCGTGAGATGATGCAGACCGTCTCGAATTGGCCGGATGACCTGCGTCGTGAACTCGACTTAGACAGCATCATGGCCGAGAGTCATGCGAAGTCAAACTACCGTCATACTTTAGGTGGTACCTCGATTGAGGGGGTCAACCTGGTGATGCAAGATGCGGTACAATTGACGCATCCTCATGGCCAGTTGAACAACGTTGTTGATGAGACGGGCTTAAACCCAGTGGCGACGACCTTCCCAGACATTACGGATCTCTCAACCATTCATCCGGAGCGTCCGGTCTACAGCACGCCGCCAAGTGAAGCCTCTCCTGAAGAAGAGGGGATTGCGGGTAACTCCTTCGGCTTTAATGGCTTGGACGGCTACTATGTCTTACGCCGGGTCCGGGGTCGCCGTTTCCGTACGACAGCGGAAGCGACAACTTGGTTCACGGATGCCATCCGCGCTGAGGCGACGGCTATCGCGAAATATCGTGCGACCCAGGCGGGTCAGATTCCTGCGATTGAGCAATTTGATTCACCGACGGTGGATCACACCGCCTATGCCGATACCCGTGAGGGCTATGAACAGGCTGAGGCCATTGCCCAACGACTGGTAGCACGTGAAGCGGGTGTGACCCTGCCATGGCAGCAAGCCCCTGAGTGGCTCGCAGCTGGCAACGAATAAGCTTTTCTTGATTGCCGGTCGGTCTCTTAAAGTGGGCTGACCGGTATTTCACAAATTGCAAATCTGAGTCACTAGGCTTATACCTGCACTTATGTCTGTTTCGCGCCGTGCTCAAAAAATGAAACCTTTCCTAGCAATGGAACTGCTCGAACAAGTTCAGGTCGCTGCCGCTGCCGGCGAAGACGTCATTTCTTTAGCCCTCGGCGAACCTGATTTTGACGCACCTGAGTGCGTCAAAGCGGCAGCAGCAAAAGCCTTAAAAGACAACTTTACCAAGTATACACATAGCCAAGGTATGTTGGCTTTACGTGAAGAAATTGCCGCGCATTATGACGCAAAATACCGCGTTAAAATTTCTCCGGAACAAATCATTGTTTGTTCGGGAACCTCACCCGCTTTGCAATTAATTTTCGGGGCCTTGCTTGACGCAGGGGATGAGTTCATTTTGCCCAACCCTCATTATCCCTGTTACCCTAGTTTTATTGAATTTTTGGATGGCAAACCCGTCTATGTTCCGGTGAGTGAAGCGGACGCTTTCCAATACCGCCCCGAAGCGGTGGCAGCTAAAATCACCGCGCGTACCAAGGGGGTTATGCTGACTTCGCCAGGAAATCCCACGGGGACAGTTATTACTGCGGATGCCTTAAAAGAGCTCGCGGCTTTGACGCAGCAAGGTCCCTACATAGTCAGCGACGAGATTTCTCATGGTTTGATTTTTCAACCCGTTGGGGCGGGGTGCCCCCCCCCTTGGCGTGTTGCATTTTGGGGGGGGGGGCACCCCGCCCCTACGGAGCATACTATTCTTGAATTTACTGATCGGGCCTTTGTCCTCAACGGTTTTTCCAAGGCCTATGCCATGACGGGCTTTCGTTTAGGTTATTGCATCGTGCCACCTGACTTCATCCGTCCCATGCAGATCATGCAGCAAAATCTCTTTATCTCAGCCAATAGCTTCGTGCAGCAAGCCGGCATCGTGGCTTTGCGTGAGGCGGGCGCTGATGTCGAACGCATGCGCCAAGAGTTTGATCGTCGTCGCGAAGTGCTTTTGGTGGGACTCAAAGAACTCGGCCTGGGCGTGGCCCATGAGCCCCAAGGGGCTTTTTATGTCTTTGCGAATGCGCAGCACCTCACACAAGATACTTTAGCGTTCTGTCAGCAACTTTTTGAAGCGACGGGGGTGGCGGTGACGCCGGGGATTGATTTTGGTTCAGGTGGAGAAGGTTATTTGCGGTTTTCTTATGCTAATTCTTTAGCCAATATTGACGCAGCTTTGACGCGCTTGAAGATTTATTTGAAGTCTCTTGGATAAATAAGAATTTACTTTAAATAGTAGGCTGAGTGGCAAATTCACGCATCAGTGCATCCATCTTGCGGGCTTGTTGATGGTAAAAGGCACGACGTTTTAAATCGGGAATATTATCAATCACACTATGATCTAATTCTGGGATGGATTCCGGGACAATGCCCGCCTCACAGCTATAGATAAAATCAGCGGCGGCACGGCAATAACGTTTCAATTCGTCGGCAGTGGCTTCAAGCCTTTGACTGTATTCGGTCGATTCAGCGTGATCACTATGCGTGGCCTCACTTTTATAGACCAGCTGCCGTTGAATTTCTCCCCAGCGTGATATGCCGCGCGTCATAATCTGTATTTCAGCAGTGGCTTCACTGCGGACGCCTAGATGATTGACGCGATCAATATCTAAGTGAACACCGCGATAACCCCGATCATTATTTTCGGGACCCTTAATATCAGGTTCATTGGCTCGGTATTGATAGGTGTAACCCCTGTCGTCCTCAAATTCAGAATTATGAAGTATGTGAGTGATCATGTCTTGGGCTCGGGTGATATCTTGTGGGCGATCGACCACAACGCGCAAGCCCGCAAAGTCATAAAATTCACTCCAATCTTTCCAGGAACGACGCACCATCTTTTGCAATAAGCCTTCTTTAATCCGTCCGGTAATAAATACATTGTTTAATGATTCCGTTGCTCTTTCGATGAGGGGATTGAGTTCTTCTAAAGCCGCTTGGTAGGGCGCCACAAAATGACTCTCGAGGGTATTACGGTTTGAGATATAGTTGCTGATTTCTTCAAACAAAAAGCGACAAAAATGCTCAAAATCATGGCCGAGCAAAGAGAGGGTTTTAACCCGATCGCGAATCAAATCCGTGGCAAAATTAGGGACGTCATGCAGCCACACCATTTCTCCAATGGCGGCACAGATAAGGCGGGTTTCATTCATAACCGTGTGTACCGCTTCATTTTGTGATAAGACCCGGCCCAGCAACCATTCTTCAACCACCTGCCTGATGGGTTCCGGATCGGTATGTTCTACCGGACGCTGTTCAGTATCGACGAGTGCGGCAAAGTTGACGGCGAGTTCGCTGGCGAGGCCACGGATTTGTAAGCTATCCGCAGGCGAAAGTGCGATGCTCGGTTGAGTGGCTTGGGCCGGAGGCAACACAGGGACTGTAGGTATGACGGGTTCGCGTGCTGGAAAAAAAAGATCGGCTGCATGCGCAACAGGGTGCGCGCAAGCGGGCACTTGCACATGAGCTGGGTCCGCCAAAAATAGCGCAGGTTGCTGTGGGCTGCCTGCAGATACTATGGTCACCGTGCTATGAGCACTCGTCATCCCAATGCTAGCTAATGCCGCTGGGTTTATTAAGAAATATTGAAATGCCATCTTAAACCGGATTGAATGCGTTAAATTCCCTTAGCAAACTTAAAACTTCTGCCTACTATTTCGGCAGATTCCCTTAATAGTTGTTAGCTTTGGATAAAAATATCGCCCTATCCATCATTCCTTTGTTGAAAATTTTCAAACTATTTTTTATCTCAAGAGAGCTTTTGCTGAGGGAGTCCTAAAAAAAATTTGTAATTCCAATTGCTTATATTCTGAATTATTGCGTCATTTGTGTGAAAGTAACCGATCGGATATGCGAAAATTCACGGATAAAATCCTGACCGCAATGGCAACTTTCCTTCTGTAAGTGCGAAAAGGCGCTTAAGAGGGTTTAAAAAGGCACGCGTCAATATCTATTTCCGAGGGAGGGAAGACCATTGATTGCTATGACCATGGGGGGTGCTGCATTGGCACCTCACACATTATTGGCGAGTGCCAATTGGAGCTCGCGGATTATCCAAAGCACTGCGGCTGCGCTCAATGGCGTGAGTCAGATAGCACAGGTTCCCTTTGATGTTGCAAGTCGTGAACGGCTTCGTACCTTAACAAGTTTGGGCTTTCAATCAGTACAGCATCTCAGCCAGCAAGGTTTTGCTCCTTTACCCACTCTTGACGCTGCTCGTCACGGAGTGCGCTTTGCCGATTCAAATACTCCTGTAGATCAATTTTGGCAGCACCTTTTCTCAGAAGAGCATGTGGGTTGGAATGCCTTAGGACTCGCCACGACCTTGCAGGCAGCTGGGGTTTCATTAAGTCACTATGGCCAAGAAGTAGGTTTGCGGGCTTTTATTAAGAACTATCAGCGGACTTTGCAAGAAATTGACCGCTTACCTGTACACAGCCGAGAATCATTAGATACTTTACGTGAAGATTTTGCGACTTGGGCACTGCGTTATGCCAAGGCGAATCGTTTGAATGTTAATTTTAATGGTATGGATCAAATTGGTGAAGATGATCCAGTGGTTTATGCCATAGCTCCGCATAGTAGTATTTTTCCAGATTTTTTACTTTCTATTGCCGACCCCAAAATTGGTTTTGTGGCGGATGATTATAATTTCAGAGGCAATGACACAGCGAAGCGTTTGGGATTTGCGCTTTTGTTTGATGCGCTAGGCCAACCTCTAGCTGACCGTGATGATGACGCACGCAGCAAATTATTTGTGAAAGAAATGATTGAAAATGCAGTTAAGTATCAAACACGTGCGGCTTGGTTTATTCATGGAACGCGCGTGCCTGAGGCCATGGATATACTGGGCCGGCAGCAACGAGCTGGTTTTTTCTCTGCTATACCTGATCCTAAGGACCCATCAAAATATATTCGTGTCGGCGGAGCCGTAGCCAATGCCATTGGTTTGGCGCAGCGTTTGGATAAGCCAGTCAAATTAGTTTTGGTCACCATGGAAGGTGCTGAGTTTGTGATGCCAAAACGCACAAAGTCTTTTCCTTTTATCCAATCCAATCGATCCGGCCAGACCGTTAGTTATGATGTGGCTCAAGTCTACACGGTGGAACCAACAGCGGGTCGTCGTGAAGTAGCAACACTAGGCCGTAAGTTAATTGCCGACGCTAGAGTGGCGACGGCCATTGACCCTTATTTGCAAGGCTTAGTTGGTGAATGGGGACAAGTGTTTGGAAACTCACATGCTGCGGAACAATTGGCAGAGCGCGGTGCGACACGGAGTGGGACTATGTTTTATTTAACGGCAGATCGTTTACGTTCGGTTCGCTTAACAAATGATAATGATGGAGTGTTAGATTCTTTTCGAGAGCAAGCCACGGAAGAATTAGTGGCTCAATTAGGAGACCCAAACATTGATGTGGAGGCCCAAAAAGAGCTACTTGTCCGCGTCACAAAACGCGTGGTTGCAAACCAATATCAAGTGGCTTCATAAAGTAGGGTAAATTGCCTCTATGACCACATATGTATGGTCAAACAGGGTCAAAAAACCCTGTAAAAACAACACGCTGCGTCACCACAGCGCGTCATAAAATGAACGTTTTGGTGAATTAAAATTGACAGAACAGTGACAACTTTAGATTAGGATGGATAATGTTTGTACCGGCAAATAGCATTACATTTAACTCATTAGGCCTCGCTCAATCGGCACTCTTGGCGTCATCGTCGGCACCGCTTTCATCACCACCTCCAGCCGGAGCTCCGGAGGACAGCCGTCTTCGAAACAGTGGTTTTTTCCAACGAATCATTCCCTCACGTACTCCGCTTGTAGCAGAGACAGAGCGTGTTAGTGCTCCCAGTGTTTTAGGCTTGCCACGTGCTCAGGTTCCTCCTGCAGCAGAGTTCCGTCATGAAGGTGTGGGCTTTGCAGATAACCCTACTTTGTCTCAAGAGATATCAGCACGCCTTTTTGGTGATCAGTCTTATGTGTATAACCTAGGTGGCTTAGGTGTGATGGCCGGTGGTTTGTTGGCCCATGGCGTTGGTTTTAGCCGTCAATTTGGTGTGCAAGAGTTTTTGGATCAATATCGTTTTACACGGGCCGAAAAGAAAAAGCGCTTTCCTGTTGAAAGGTCAGATAACCCCGCAGAAAATTATTATGCCAGAGCCGTTCAGCTCTTCCGTCAGTTTGAATATAATTATGCGCGTTTCCATGGACTGAATATTCATGTGATTGGAGGCGATTTAATCCCGGCCTCGGGCCATGCAGTTTATGCGGCCTTACCCCATACCGGACTTTACACTGACTTTATGGTTTCTTTATTGGATTCACAGATCGGCATTATTGCCTGTGTTGATAATTTCAGAAACAACCCGATCTCTTCAGCCATAGGTTTAGCCCACTTATTGGACCATGCTTTGTTTCCGATGGTGACGCGTAGAAAATTAAAAGATACCGGTAAACCTGATACAGCTTTTGCGGCTGAATTAAAACAACACAGTATTACGAGTTCTTTAGAGTTTGGGATGCGGCCGCTGTATTATATCAACGGGGGCCGGGTTGAGATGACCTATGATGATGAAGGGAATCTTGAGCAACCGACTATTTATGCAGCGGTACCGAGTAAAAATGTAGATCACGTATTTATTAAACCCAATGGCCTCATTCAGAATGCCATGGATTTGGCAGAGATTACCGGTGAGCCCGTGCAGGTTCCTTTTATTGGTTTAGAAGGCTTTAACCAAGTGATGGGGAAAGCCCCCGATGAATTGCCCCCTTTATTAGCTCATTTAGCCAGACGTCATAAAGGGATTGCTCGCTTATTTAATGGCAATAAATTTCCTTTTATTATGCCCAATGGTGCGCGTCGTGATGTGACTATGCGGGTTGATAACGTGATGACAGTACAACCTGCTCAAGCCGGTGACGATCGTGAAGCATTAGCCGCAAGTTATGCAGCTCAAGTATTAGAGCGTTCCGTGACGGCGACACGAAGCAACAAGATTATTTTTGATCATGTGCGTGAGTGGTTGAGGCTCAACCCTGTATTATTACGTAGCGATCAAGGCATGACCGCAGCAGATTCTCAGGTGGTACTTGATAATTTCAGAGACTTGGCCAATACGAGCGCTGGCTTAAATTATCTCATTATTGCCGGTCGCATTCGAGCCATTCATCCGAGTAACGTACTGCGTCGTGAAGCGATGGAGCGTTTATTGAGTTTAGCGGCGGATCGGGTTCCAGCGGATGACCAACGTGTTATCGCCTTACTCAGCAGTGTGACCGCGGCACTCCGTGGTTAGTCTCTCTAGCGATAGTCTCAATTTTTAAGTTTTACGGATTTTGACGCCCGCTTCTGCAAGTAGTTGCAGCGGTGTTTCACCCATAGCGTATTGGTTGGAATACACCACTTCTTCTAAGCCTGAATTAATGATCATCTTGGTGCACATCAAACAGGGTGAGAAGGTGGTATAGATCGAGGAGCCCTTGATAATCACACCATGATAGGCGGCCTGCACAATTGAGTTTTCTTCCGCGTGAGAGCAATAGCAGTCTTCTAAGCCCTGGCCACTAGCCCCTAAGCTATTACAGCGTGGACAGCCGCCTTCATTACAATTAGCTAGACCTCGAGGTGTGCCATTATAGCCCGTAGAAATAATACGTTTGTCTTTGACGATGATTGCGGCGACTTTGCGTTTGATGCAGTTTGAGCGCAGGGCTACCATCTGAGCGATGTTCATGAAGTATTCATCCCAATCCGGGCGTTGTACGCTCATTAAGAGCCGCTGCAGCAACCGACGGGTACTTTCGTGTAAGTCGGCAATGGTCGTGTTGTTTTCGACCGTGGTATCCGCTAACTCCTCAGTGGCACTGATTTGTTGCCGAGCCGGATCATCGCGGGTAGTTTCAGCGGATTCGACGCGACGAAAATCTTCAAGGGTTTTGGGGTCACTTTCTCGGTTCCGGTTTTTAATCCGCTCAAAACGCAGGGTTTCGTCTGAGTCGACTTGAATCAGGGTGAAATTGGCGCGTTTTCTTAAGGCATGTACTTCAGAGGGATTCCGAATAGAATCAATTACGTAATTTTTATCAGGGTCTAGTTTTTCTAAGACGCGGTCGGCTAGAATCGAAGGGCCATGGCGGCGCCGCAGATCCGTACCAATCTCAATTAAGTTATCACGAGTGACCTCTAAGCCACGATGGCGGCATTCTTCACGTACGATATCTGAAAGCGAATAATAGGTATAACCAATCGATTGAAGGAAGTTAGCCACTTCCCCTTTACCTGCGCCATTTTTGCCGACGAGCCCAAAAATCATGGTCCCTAACTAAAGGATTCGCAGAGGCTTGTCTAGGGGAGTCGGAGCTTTCTTTGCGTCGGAAGTATGCTAGAATGGGCTTCAACCGGCTTCACAGCATGATTTTAATAGGAGAGACTATGAAGATACTCTATATATTGGCAGCTTTATTAGTGATACCCGTCCTGGCGCAGGCCGAGGGCTTTAGCCTTGAAGACCCTATTCTTGAGAAGAAAGGGGTCAAATATGCGGAAACCGGAGTGGCGGAATCCAAACAGGACCCCCGTTGGAAATCAGCTCCGTTGATCCTAGAATTTGCAACCCGTCATGCCGAGCTCTATTCCGATATTGATGTTAAAATTACAGATGCGGCGGGTAAGTCTGTTTTCAAGCATACGGTGAAGTCACCTTGGTTGGTGTTGTGGTTGAAGCCGGGAACGTATGCTGTTCATCTTAAGGACAAGCAGGGTCGCGGTAAATCAGCCAGCGTTGCGGTGACGCGTAGTCATCAAATGAAGACTTTTAAATGGTGATATTCCTGTAAGGGGCGCCATTTATAGCGCCCTTTTATAGGTGTGCCATGTGTGGGCGTGATGAATCACGCCCCTACAAACATCTTGCCGCTCCTTGCTGTATCCGCTAAAAGCACCTCTATGCCTAATTATGACTTAACTGATGAACAGAATTTACTCCGTACCACCATCCGTGATTTTGCCGAGGGTGAAATCAAGCCCGTGCGTCAAGAGCTGGATGATAAGGAAGAATTCTCCCACGAACTGACGCAAAAGATGGCTGATTTAGGGCTCTTTGGTCCGATGATTTCGCCAGATTACGGTGGTCAGGGCCTCGATTATTTAGCTTATGTGATTGCCGTGGAAGAGTTGGCACGGGTTGATGGTTGCCAAGCGGCGACGGTGGCCGCCCATAACTCTTTAGGGGTATTGCCCATTTATAATTATGGGCGTGAGGATCAAAAGCAGAAATATCTTCCGCAGTTGTGCTCAGGCAAACTCTGGTCTTTTGGATTGACCGAAGCCAATGCGGGTTCGGATGCTGGCAACTCACAAACCAAAGCCGAATTAACAGACGGGCAGTGGGTCATTAATGGTTCCAAGATTTTTATTACCAATGGCGCTACGGATGTGACTTTGGGTGTCACCGTTCAAGCTGTGACGGGTGAGACGGATGGTAAAAAAGAATTATCGACGATCATCGTGGATCGCGGGACGGAAGGTTGGACGGCCCGAGAGATGCATGGCAAAATGACATGGCGTTCCTCCAATACCACTGAGATGTATTTTGATAATGTGACGGTTCCGGAGGAAAATCTCCTTGGTGAACGTGGCAAGGGTTTTCATCAAATGTTGGCCACCTTGGATTCTGGACGTTTAGCGATTGCAGCGATGGGCCTGGGTGGGGCGCAAGGCGCTTTTGAAGCGGCCTTGGCTCATTCCAAAGAGCGCGAAACCTTTGGGAAACCCTTGTGTAAGCATCAAGCCATTGCCTTTAAAATAGCGGACATGGGTTTAGAGATTGAAGCCGCTCGCAATCTTTTATACAAGGCTTGTTGGTTAAAAGATCAAGGGCGTCCTTTTGGTAAGGAAGCGGCGATGGCCAAGTTGTATTGTTCTGAAGTTATGGGCCGGGTTGTGAATCAGGCGGTGCAAATCTATGGTGGCTATGGTTTGATGAACGAATATCCCGTGGCTAAGTTCTACCGCGATCATAAATTACTGGAGATTGGTGAAGGCACCAGCGAAGTCCAGCGGATTGTGATCAGCCGCGCGTTAGGTTGTTAAATTTTGTAGGGGCGTGATGAATCACGCCCCTACAAAATTACATTTTTGCAGCCTGTTTCTTTGATTCTACTTCCAATACCCGCATAAATTCAGGAGCGATGTATTTCGTGGCCTGTTCAATCATCCAGTCCATGATCAAGCCGCCGGGATCAGTCCAGACAAAGAAATCAAATTTAGCATGTGATGGGTTCTTGGGATGGGGAGATACTTTGATGGTAAATTCATAAATATCCTGACGACCGTAGTAGAGCTTACCGGTTTGAGTATATTTCTTTTGTCCCTTTTGCGTTTCATCGTTGGTGATAGTGGTAATCATCCAACGGTCAGAAAGTGGGAAGGGATAATCCAATTCTTGAAATAAATGCATGCCCCATTTTTGTCCCTCTTGTCGCAGTGTTGAAGCGACGCACTTATCTTTTTTATAGAGTCGATCAACCGTAGCTCCATTGCTGAGACGTTTTTTCTTAGCGCCCACAGCGACGCTTTCGGGAACACAATACGAGCGCTTAATCTTAGGGTATTTGCCGGCATGATTATTGGCATCTATGATGGCCCGCCAGACAGCTTCGGGTGAGGCGGCAATGCGCGCTTGCATTGTCGCTTTAGCTCCAGGAAACCCTTGGGTTTCTGCTTTGATGGCATAATCTTTTGGTTGGTATTTAGCTTGCGATAAGTTTGGCAGTGCCATTATGATCGCGGCGCCTAACAAAGCATACAATGAAGATAACTTCATGAAAAACATCCTTAGGTTATTTCTTTGACTGAGGAGTACGGCGACGGCTACCTTTTTCAAAAGCCTTCATATAATGATGTGCGCCGCCTCGTGTTCCTTTGACTAAGAGCACATCAGGAATAATCCCGCCAGGGTCCGTCCAGACAAAGAGGTCCGTTTTAGTATGGTGTGCTATTTTCGAATAGGGCCTGAGCACTAAACGAAACTCATACACACTCTGACGTCCGTAAACTAAATCTCCCTTAAGTTCAAACCTCTTTTTTTTACCGAGTTCTTCCGTCACAGTGACCTTAGAAATTACCCAGCGGTCTGATAGGGGAAAAGGGTAGTCAAATTCTTGATACCAATAGTAGTGCCAAGTTTCCCCCGGGATACGTAGTTCATTGGGATGACAACGTTTTTTATAAAAAAGCCGTTTGACAGTGGCCCCATTCCTCAGTTTTTTTTGCTTTGCTATGAGGGCATTCTCTTCTGATATACAGAATGAACGTTTTATATTTGGGTAGCCTGCAGCATGAGAATTAACATCTAGAATCTCTTGGAAAACATACTCAATAGGGATATCAAAGCGTGCGGTAATGTTGGCTTGGACTCCGGGGACACCTTTGGCAATCGTAGTGACTTTAAAGTCGAGTGGTTCAGCCCGCGTGTCTCGAGGGAGGCATAAGGTGATTGAAATACTGATCAAGCACATTAAGGAGATATAATAAATAGAGCGGTGCGTCATAATGGGGTTAAGTATAACAAATTAACGCTGCTTTTTCAGGGCTTGTTCTATTTCGCGATTTTGTGCCTTTTTCTTCAGTTCTTCACGACGGTCGCGTTGTTGCTTACCTTTGGCCAGGGCGAGTTCAATTTTGGCTTTGCCTCGCTTAAAATAAATGCGGGTGGGCACTAAGGTCAGTCGGTCTTGCTGCAGGCGTCCTTGCAGCAGCTCAATTTCTTTTTTGTGGAGCAACAAGCGACGTTGTCGGGTAGGTTCATGATTAAACTGATTTGCGGGCTCATAAATAGCAATATGGCAATTGAGCAATAAGGCTTCTCCGGCTCTGACCGAGACATAGGCGTCCATCAGTTGCACATGTCCCAAACGCAGTGATTTTACTTCACTGCCTTTGAGCTGCATGCCGGCCTCAAACTTTTCCAGAAAGTGATAGCGGAAGGAGGCCTTCTTATTAACGGTGATGACTTTAACGCCCATGCACTGTTTGTAGCGGGTGTGTGTCCGGAAGACAAGCCGTGTCCGGTTTACCAGTAAATATAATCGTCTTCTTGTTCAGCCGCTAAGTTTCCCGCTGTTCTAATCAGACGCATGTGTTCTTGATGGTCGATCATTTGCATGTCAGCTAAAGAATAAGTTTGATTGCGGTAGGAATGAGTGAAGGTAATTTTCCCGAGTACATAGTGATAGCCTTGCTGTGCTGCTGCCCAGAGTCGATGATGCCCATCACGGACAATGAACAGATCTGTTGTTTGGTTCCAGATAATAGACAAGGGTGATAAGATTTGCTGGGCATGCCATGATTGGGCTTTGGCTGCGCAGCAGTCTTCACATACCACATCTTGAATCAGTACGGCCGATGCGATGTGAACATAAACCAGATAACCCGTACCTTTACCATGAGTGGCCCATTGCAAGAGTGCCGGTGGTGCGACTTGATCTGCTGGAAATTGGAAGGCAAAAGGACGCCTTTTATAGGCGGGCCAATAAAAGCGTGGATGTCCCTGCGCCGGTGTATGGATGAGTTCCCAATAATTTTTGTTTTCATCTAATTGTCGGTGTAAGGCGGCTTGCTGTTCACTCACATAGTGTAAGGCAAACGAACCGCCAGCTTTTTGGTTTTGTAAATAAATTCGGGTTAGGTCTTCCAAGGCTTGGAACTTGGCTACCAGGTTTTCCTGGTCTACGACTTTCCATAAGACTTTTTCTTTCGCAATAGCTTGCAATACCTTATCACTTAGAGGCAGCTTCATTAAAAACGATTGATAGTTACCGTCATTGGCGGCCGGCAATTCAGGCCGACTCCATAAACGTGCGGCAAATGAGGGCGTGCCTGCAGCAATCAGCTGTTCTGTTTCAGGAATACTGAGCCCGACTTCGGAGGTGGCTTGAAAGATTTGCCCTTGTTGCATGACATCCAACTCAGGCCACTGCGTGACGACTGAGTTGAGCGCACTGTAAAATTCTAACATCGAAGATGCAGGCATGGCGGAGGCAAATAACTGTGCCTGCGCAGTTAGGTTTAAGCTGCCGGATAGCATGATGAATCTTCGCCTGACCGGCTAAAAGGTTGCTAATATTAATGTTTTTAAAACTTTGAAATCTTTGGACTTTATTGGATCGACAGAATTTAAAAACTTCATTACAAATAAAAGCATGCAACCCTTCACACCCGACCACGAAACCTTTCGAAAATCTGTCCGTAACTTTGTTGAAAAAGAACTCCTGCCCCATCAAGAAACTTGGGAACGTGAAAAAGGTTTTCCCAAAGATGTGTTTAAGCAGCTTGGTGAGCTCGGCTTTTTAGGGATTGCTTATCCTGAAGAGCTTGGCGGTAGTGGTTTGGATTATTGGTACTCCATTTGTTTTTTTGAAGAGTTGGTGCGCTGCCGCATGAGTGGTTTGGCGATGGATGTGATGGTGCAGACCGAGATTTCTACGCCAATTATTAATGTCTTGGGGACGGACGAACAAAAGCAAGAATTCTTAGTACCAGCGATTCGCGGCGATAAGGTGGGGGCCTTGGGTATCACGGAACCGGACACAGGTTCGGATGTGGCCAACATTAAAACCACGGCCAAAAAAGCTGGCGATGACTACGTCATCAATGGCGCCAAGATGTACATTACCAATGGCTCTAAGGCTGATTTTATTACCTTGTCGGTGCGGACCGGTGAGGAGGGTCACGGCGGAATTAGTCTGGTGACTTTTCCGACGGATACTAAAGGTTTTGAAGTCGGTAAGCGTTTAGAAAAACTCGGTATGGATTCGTCAGACACGACGCTGTTGTTTTTTGAAAACTGCCGCATCCCGCAGCGCTATGTCTTGGGCGAAGAGAACAAAGGCTTTTATTATATCATGCAAAACTTTCAGGGCGAACGTTTAGGTGCTGCGGTCACCTGTGTGGCCGAGGCCCAACAAATGATTGAGGATGCCTTGGCCTATGGTCGCGAACGCCAGGCCTTTGGGCGACCGATTCTCTCTTTTCAAGTCTGGCGCCATAAATTTGCGCAGCGCATGACTGAACTGGAAGCGGCACGTCAGTTGACTTATCATGCAGCGGATATGTTTGTTAAAAAGCAGGACTGTGTGACGGAGATTTCCATGGCTAAGCTCTTAGCTTCTGAATTAGCCAATCAAATTGCCTACGATTGTTTGCAGTTTCACGGTGGCGCAGGGTTTATGCGTGAGTATGATATTTCACGGGCGTATCGTGACCTGCGTTTGATTCCGATTGGTGCGGGTTCTTCTGATATCATGCGTGAGATTATTGCGAAGAATAAAGGATTTTGAAGAGGGGCTCAAATTGAACAGTTTTACCCCTCCCCTTAGGGTAAGGGGAGGCTAGGTGGGGATACGAGAGCTCAAGTGTTTTACAAATTTTTTAATTTTAAAATTTGAGCTGCCTCTTCTACCGTCGCCGGTTCCCGACCGTGTTCGCGGACTTTACGCACCGCTTCCGCCACTAGATCTCCATTGCTGTTAGCCATGTCGCCATTAGGCAGATAAAAATTATCTTCTAAGCCTACCCGCACATCGCCGCCCAATTCCAGAGTCTCTTCGAGCAAGCGCCATTGTTCACGGCCAATACCAATGATTTCCCAATGTGAGCTTTCAGGTAGGTTTTGCACCATGGCTTTGATGTTGCCGGGTTTATTGGGAATACCACCCAGCACGCCGACAATCAGTGAGTAGTGAGCGGGTGTTTTCAGCAAGCCCATGTCGATGAAAGGGATGGAGTTGCCAATGTGCCCGATGTCAAAACATTCGAGTTCGGGAACAGAGCCCGCAGCTTCAATTTGTTCCAGACAAAATTGAATGTCTTTAAAGGGATTAGCAAAGACATAGTCATGATAAAATTTTTTCTTAGATTTAGAATAAATCGCGTAATTCATGGAGCCCATATTCAACGCTGCAATGGCAGGTTGATGGTCAGTAATATGCAAGGTGCGTTCTTCAATCGGTAAACCAATCCCCCCGCTTGAAAAATTTAACAGCACCGGACAGCGTTTACGAATTTCAGTTTTGATGGCTCCAAAAACGCTTGATTCCCAACTAGGTCCGCCTTCCGGGGTGCGGGCATGAATGTGTACGACAGCGGCACCGGCTTCATAGGCGCGCAGGGCTTCTTCAGCAATTTCAACCGGTGAATAAGGAATGGCCGCACATTGTGCTTTTTTGGCAAGCACGCCAGTGAGGGCACAGGTGATGACGCACTTATCATTCATACTGGTGAGACTCCATGCTTCTTCGGCAAGCTTTGCACCTGTTTTTCCCAAGTCATCTCCAAGGCTTCCCATAAAATCTTGCGGGTTTGCCGTGGGTCAATCACTTCGTCTATATAATGTCCTGCCGCCGCTGTTTCTAAGGAAATACGTTTGCCATACTCTGCGACGAGTTCTTTGCGTTTGGCTTCGCCACTTTTCTCAATCTCTTTTCTAAAAATAATATTCACAGCGCCTTCGGCACCCATTAAAGAAATCTCTGCGGAAGGCCAGGCATAAAGCCGGTCGGCGCCAAAGGCCCGGCCACACATGGCATAATAGCCGGCGCCGTAGGCCTTGCGAATGACGACGGTGAGTTTAGGGACAGAAGCACGGCTGACGGCATAGAGCAACTTAGCACCATGCCGGATAATGCCCGCTTTCTCAACCTTGCTGCCCACCATAAAGCCCGGGACATCTTGTAAGAAAATTAAGGGGATTCCATAGGCGTCACATAAATTAATAAAGCGCGTGCCTTTATCGGCGGAGTCATTGTCTAAAATGCCGCCGGCCACTTTAGGTTGGCTGGCGACAATGCCGACCGGAAAACCACCGATGCGGGCGAAAGTCGTAATGAGCGTTGGACCAAAGCCGGCCTTCATTTCTAGTAATGAGGCCTCATCGACTAAGGGCTTGATAATATCGTGCATGTCATAAGGTTGGCGCGAATTCTCCGGTAAGATGTTTAAATACTCATCGGGCAAGGGCCGCAGTTTTTCTTCGGGATCCATTTCACGACGTTTAGGTTTTTCACCACTGTGTTGCGGAAAATAACTTAAGTACTGTCGGATGACGCGCAGGCATTCGTCATCGTCTTGCGCTTCATAATCAGCTACGCCCGAGATATTGCAGTGCACCGAGGTGCCGCCCAAGTCTTCGACACTAATTTCTTCGCCAGTGACGGCCTTAACTAAAGGGGGGCCGGCGAGTGCCATCGAAGAGGTTCCAGCAACCATTGGGATAAAATCACAGAGTGCGGGAATATAGGCGGTGCCTGCAGCGCACGGTCCCATCACCGCAGCCACGGTGGGGATGACCCCACTCATTTGAATCAATTCATAAAACACACTGCCGCTTTCGGCAAAGTGAGAACCGGCGACTTCCTGGATGCGCGCACCGGCTGAGTCGACTAGCCAAACAAGCGGGCAACGTTCCTTCACAGCCATCTCACGGATGCGGGTGGATTTGCGTTCATTCACTTCGGCAATCGTGCCGGCCATCACCGTGAAGTCATAGGCTAGGACACAGACCTTACGCCCATGAATCAAACCCTGTCCCCCAATCAAGCCATCAGCGGGAGTGGTTTTATTTTGCATAGAGGGATCATCAGAGAGGTGATGGTTTAAAGATCCCATCTCGCTAAAAGAATCTGGGTCTAAAAGTTTTTCAATCCGTTGTCGGACCGTGAGTTTGCCGTCTAGGTGTTGTTTACGAACCGCGTCTTTGCCGCCCAGTTGTTTGGCTTTGTCTTGCAGGGTGAGGATGGCTTCGGTTTGATCTTTAAGCGTAGGCATATAGAAGCCTGATGGTGGGCTGTTTTCGCGTCGTTGTCAAAGGATTTGAGTCGGAAATAAACCAGCTATTGTGCGATGGGTTGCGCTTTAACCACCCCAGCACTAATAATAATCTTCATGGCATCTTCGGTAGTCATGTTGAGGAGAATTAACTCATCTTCAGGAATAAATAACAGATAGCCTGAAGTTGGGTTGGGTGTGGTGGGTAAGAATACGGAATAAACTTTATGCTGAGTTTTCGTTTGAATTTCACCGCTGGCCTCACCGGTCACAAAGCATAAAGCCCAACTGCCAGCGCGCGGATATTCAATGAGGGCCACTTTTTTAAAACTTTCGCTTTTATCTGAAAAGGTTATTTCAACAAATTGTTTGAACGTTTTATAAATGTTTTTTCCAAAGGGGATGCGCGAGAAGAGGGCGTCCCACCAGTCGACCATTTTTTTGCCAAAATAAGCGCGGGTCAAAATTCCAACAATAAGGATCGTGACAACCGTAAAAATGATACCAATACCCGGAATGGTCGTATCAAACAGATTTTCAGGTTTGAGGGCTGCGGGGAGAAAGCTTTTAAAGAAACCATCGGCCCATAAAATAAGAGTTCTTAAGACCCAAAGCGTGGCAAAGATGGGGATCAAAGTGGCGAGACCAGCTAAGAAATATGTCCGAAACATCGAGCGCAGTCCGCGCCAGAAACTCCTCACTTTAGTCCGATTCCGTTGACGACAACTTTGCTGATGCGCGCCGGGGTAGTTTCATTGATAAGCTGTAAGGGAATTTGCTCTAAAGGCAAAGTGGGGCTTTGTTCGACTACGATAAAATCGGCGGCCTTATCGGCCTCTAAGCTACCGACTTGATCGCCCCAACCAGCGGCTTGGGCTGCTTCTAAAGTCGCCATTTTTAATAATTCACTGGGTTCAATGGATTCGCCTGCGACATCACTATGCAGCTTGAGGGTCGCGCGTAATATATCCCACAAAGATTGTTGGGCACTGGCTCCAAAGGCACCGGTGCCAAAGCCGACCAACGTGCCTTGTTCCCGTAGTTTTTTCACCGGAGCGAGGCCTAAATCAAAATGGCGTCCGGAAGCCGGCATGTGTACGACCTTGCATTTACTTTGTTCAATGGCAGCAAAATCAGAATCGGCTAAATGACTGCAACCGACTAAAGTGGGCTGACTGTCTAAAAAGCGGATTTCATCTAAAAAGGCGATGGGGGTCTTGCGTTGGGCCAGGGGTCGTTCTTCGGCCCAACCCAGTCGTGGAAAAAAGATTTCGTCAATTTCGCCAGAGGATTCATAAAAGAATTCCATTTCGCTAAAACTAGCCGCGGCTCGCAGTGAAATGGGTAAGCCGCTACCGTGTGCCTGTTGAGAAAGAATCTTGAGCATCTGCCGCGATAAAGCATAGGGCGAATAAGGGGCAATGCCGGCACGAATGCGATCAATGCCTAAGTCTTCGATCTCATCGATCATGTCAAAGGCGGCATTATAATGAGATTGCTGCTCTTTTTGTGGGGCGCCAGTAATTTCTGGGGACACCATCAAGCGGAGCCCGGTTTCTTCAACGGTGTTTAAAATTCCTGAATAATTACTGGTGTCATTGAGTGTGGTGACCCCCCAAGAGAGGGCGCGTTGCAGCCCTTCAATAATGGCAGTACGCCGTTTGATGGCCGATTGAAAGCGTCGGAACTCAATGGCTTGAATTTGCCATTCAATATAACGACTGGGGATTTCCTCTGGATCAAACAGGCTCATATCCAAGCAGGTATAAGCATTAACCAGGCCCGGCATCAGCGCATGACTGTCAAAACGACGAAAGGGTGCGTCGGGATATTTTTCAGTGAGCTCTTTTTGGGTGCCGACAGCCACGATCTTAGGGCCGTCAATCGCAATAGCGCCGTCTAGAATGGGTGCACTAGAAATAGGTAGTACATAACGGGCGCCGATCACTTCCATGACTGGAAGACCTAACAGAGGGCTAGGGAAGATGCAACCCCTCGTGAACTGGCGGATACCGATTATTTAAACCGGCTGTTTGTCAGCAAACAATGCGGCACTTTGTTTGCTGCGATGAGATCTTGAGCCTGTGTGATGCTAGGACTTCTATTTTTCCGAGGCTAAATCATCGGCGTCAATGGCACGGAGTGCTTCACTGAAGTAGGTTAAGTTTTTAGTAAGTCGTGATGAAAGTAAAATCAGTAGTTGCCATTAGCGGTGCTGAGCAACGTATTCCGTTGAACACGGACAAAAATTTTCGCAAGCAAAACAACTCAACAAACCTGAGCGTTTGAAAGATAAGCCTAACAGGAGAGTCGGATATTTAAGAAAGGTAATAGTGATTTTATGTTAATGAATGCACTACAAGCTACAGGAAGTACGCTCGGCCAATTTAGTATTGGTTTAGCTCAAGCTATTGTACCGACGGGACAATACCCACAACAGATCAATACCGATTTTACTCAATTATCAGGCACTGTTACTGATTGTTTTGGTGCGGATCTACGCTTTATTGCACGAGATTCATTGTCACTATTTAAGCAGCCCTTGCGTTTAAGTACGGCATTGCATGCTTCAGGTCTTCCGACGGATAGACGTCCGCTTTTTGCCGTGACGGTGCATGAAAGTCAGACATTATCATTGTTAGACATTGGTCAAGAGACTTATCTGACCGCTGAGCAAACAGCCGATTTACAAGATCGTGTGGTGGCTTCTTGTTTGCCCGCGACGAATATGGCAACTTATCATCGCCCGCTTTTTGGTTTTGATGTGTATCGCTTAGGTGAGACTCACTTAATGACAGCCGGCGTGAAATTTTATGATGAGGCTATCAGACAAAGTCATCATGATCGTTTGGTAGCCAGTTTCGATAAGTTTCTGGGTGCCATGGGAGCTGATTTAGTGACACTCCAATTGACAGCAGAGGAGGCCACGCTCTATCAGACCCTCAGGCCTACCCAGCTAACACCCCATCGAGTGGCCGTATTGAGCCCGTAACGCGCGTGGGTTTTCTGTTTGTGTTCTATCGAACACGAGAAAATCACTCGTTGTTGCAAAACCTCTCAACCATTTACTGAAACTTCCGAAATAGGTGCTGATTGATTTAGAAAAGGTGGTAAACAGTGATGATGAGTGCATTTCAATTGGTTGGTAGTTCACTTGCGGAATTTACGATGGTTGCGGGTCAGCCGCTAACGTCGTCTGGGTGGAAACCTTGGGTAGCGCCTCTGGATTTTACACGGCTGGCAGAACATACTGCCGATAGTTTTTCGCCTGCGCTTCGTCGTATTTCTACTATAGAGAAATCAAATTTGAATTATCCCTTGCGTTTGAGTGTGGCGCTACATGGAAAGAGTGCTTGTGACGCGGACAAACCACAGTTGCAGGTGACTTTGCATAATAACCAATCAGTTCCGTTGTCGCGATTACAGTACCAAGGTGCATCAATTGATCAAGATTATATGGCTCGGATAGCTCATTCTTGTTTTAATATTCGTGGGGAGAGTCAGCTTTTCGGGAGGCCGATAACAGAGAGTGCCCAGGTTGATTTATACCAAACCTATTACCGTCCGTTACTGGGTTTTGATTGTGTAAGCTTAGGCAGAGATGGTTTGCTGAGCAGCGGTTTGGAATTTTACACTGAGGGAGTACTTGGTAAACATCGCGATTTATTAATCGAGAGTTTACAGCTTTTTCTAGCGAGTTTTGATAGTGGTTTCACTATTATTAAGCCGCCTGCAGCAGACTACTCACTGTATATTCGGAAGCATTTTCATGTAGAACGATCAGTAAAACCAGCAATTATCAATCTGTTAAACAGTGATGGAGCTGCCTTAGAATCTTCTCTTGAGTTAGAAAGTCAAAACCCCTTTCAACCTGCTGTGGTGAGATTTAGCCCAATAAGGAGAAACGGCTCGCTTTTTGTGCCCTGGCGCGATCCAAGCAACAGTCAGCAGGAATATTTACAAACACTAGTTTTTGTACTGCAGGCTGTAGTGAAGTTGGTGGCTTCTTCAAAAGCAGATCGTATCTTACAAACTGATCTGGCCACCGTCTTAGATGTGCTTCATGAATTAAATAATGCCTTACCCAAAAAGAACCAAGTCCTGGTCCCTAGCCAAGATACGAAGGCTTCTGACTTAAAGCGTGAGTTGCTTATGGTAGCCAATAGAATCTATGCAAAGGCTCGTAAACTTGCTGAGGAACAGAAAGTTCCATTCGATAATCTGCAAGATAGTCTGAGTCTGTTAAATGAGGTTTATGTAGAAACGCCACCCTATCATGTGGAACGTAACCAAACCCTACAGCAATTAGTTCCGCCGGGCTTACTGAAAGGTTAAGTAATACCAGAAGTTTTGGGTCGCTAGCCAATTGTTAGAATACAGTCATTACAGTAAAGCTATTTAAGGTGATTCGGAATTATCCACCTGAGTTTGTGACGGTACCCAAATGGCAGTGACGCCGGCGGGTGCGTAATCAAAGCGACCATCGCTTTGTAAATAGAGACCATTTCCAACAATTTCACCGTCGGACCAGGTACCATTGTTCAAGACCCGATGCTGCACGGGGAGTAGATTGTTGCTGGTGACCGCATCGGCACCAAAGAGATGGATCTGTCCCTTGCTGTCGCGTACCGCAGCCGGGCTGCCCCGAAAGGCAAAGGGCAATACTTGCGATGAGAAGCTTTTTCCCTCAGGCCCTACCTGGTACTGCATAAAAGCGTCGCCGGAGCGGCCACTGGCCGAGACTGAGGCTTCATTCGTAAAAACGAGCGCAGGACTTTCTGGATCCTCAGTTGTGGTTACAACCGTGATACGTTCTTCTGGTGCGAGATAAACTGATCTTTCCCCAAATTTGTTTCCCTGACTTGTAAGATGTACGGCGGGGTTACTTTGAAAGGGCCATAGAGTAGTTTTGGCTGTGTTGTAGATCGACTCAAGTTCATTCGTGCCAATAATGTCGATACGATTATTGTTTCTTGAAATAGCAAAGGGACTGGACAGAAAACGCGGATGTCCAGCGAGATCGAATTTCTGACAGCGAAAAGTATAGGGGAGATTGCTTTGGAGTTTGGTGAACTCAGTAGCATCCAGATAAGCATGCAAGGGATTACCATGACCGGCGCGTCCGAAAATGTGTAACTCACTTTGGCCGTTGCGTTGGGTGATGATGGCGTGCGGTGATCTATCGATATTAGTATGATTGCCACAGACGGCCTTGGAAGCCGCGTCTGTGCGGTCGCCAACCCAGTTCCAATTTAAGATAGCATCGTTTGGATCTTCTACTCCATTAACACCGATGACAAATTGACCTAATTGACCGCCATAGCCACCGTCATAGAATCCGATAATTTTATCGAGTTGGGGAGTCTGGCCGGGGACAAAGACGACGGAAGGGTAGTGATGGGTCTTACTCTCTAACATCAGAGTATTGCGCTGTTTGCATTCCATGCTGTCGGCATTACAAATGGAGTAAACCAGACCCATAGCGCCGCCCAAGTCACCCGTGTGTTTAAGGGCAAAGACATGCAACTTGCGACGTCTGGGGTCTAAGACTACCTGCGGTGGTCGATCGATGCTGATATTGCCAAAGCAGTTGGTTTCATAACCGGCCTCGCGGCCCGCGTCAGAATCCCATTTATCCAGGGCGGGACCTTTCATCCGACAGAGTTGCCCTTTATTGGTTGCTGGATCCCATTTGCGAAAGAAGACGTTGATCATTCCTACTGTGGGGTCCGGTGTTATCACAGCGCGACGCAGTCTTTCTTCGTCCAGCCAAAAGTCGCCATGGCGATTGCGCAGTGTTTCGGGATCGACGGGAACACGTAACTCACCGGTTCCCGGTTCGGCTGAGGCTGTTCCGGTCTCAGGTTCGGTAGTCTCAGGTTCCGTTGCACCAGGCTCGCTTGGATTTTCAGGTGCTTCGGGGGTTGGTTCTGTTGGTGTCGGTTCTTCACCAGGAGTCGGAGTGGTAGGACTTTCGTCGGACGGACTCGCTGGCTCTTCTTCTGTTCCGGTTCCCGTCGCTTGGCCTTCGTTCTCTGATCCATTGGGATCGTTCTCGGATTCCTCCTCTGCCTGCTCGTCAGTTTGATCCGTGCCAATGTCTTTGCCAATACTCGGGACCTCTGCTGTGCCTTGCGTTGTAAAGCGCCAGCTCACTGTATCACCGATTAAGTCTGATAGCGGGACCAGGGTCTGGCCATTCGAGTTAGACAGTTGGTTGATGCCGGGAACCGCTGCCTGCCATTCTAGGCTTTGGGCCTCGCCTACTACCTCAATGTCATTACTGTTGAGAGTGACTTCATAGTGGGTATTGGCTTTTAAGCTTTGGGTGGCTTGAAAAATTACCTTATAGGCACCAAGCTCTTCCTGATAACTCAATGTTCCGCTGACACTTTGAGCGCCGGTAACGCTGAGTTCGGTTAACATGAGCGAGTTGCCCTTATTGCTATCGACTTTGAGTGCCGTGTCAGTGCTTATATAAATACTCGTGTCCAATGGGACATGGTTCGCATCAGGCGTTGGAAATTTTTCGAGTTGAATCAGGCTTTCAGCCGCTGCTGGTTCGGTGAGCGCATCAGGTGAGCCGGCACATGCGGTCAGGAGAGTCATCATCATGAACACGCCGAGTGCGCGCCAAGGTCCACGGAGTTGTTGTGCTGTCATTGTCTTCCCTTCGTTGGTTCAAGCCCATGAAGAACCAAGACAATAACTATGCATATTTCATGCCAGAATTAGGAGCCCTATTTTATTATAACTATTTGATATTATTAGTCTTATTAAATTTAGCGAGACGAGACTCTTTATCATAATGAGAGTTTTATCTTTATGATAAAAATACACTCAATCAGTTCCAACTCTGGGCGGCTGTTTCAAAGTAGAATTTTGAGTGGGAGTGCCAATAGATTTAGCGGGCACTTAATACACAATTATCAATCAACCTGACGGAACCAACAAAGGCTGCCATGGCTAAGAGGGCGGGGCCAGTGATGTGGTCGATGGATGTGAGTGATGTGGCGTCGCGAATTTCTAGATAATCTAGCGACACCTCGGGCTCTGTTTGAAAAACGGCATGAGCTTCAGCTAAGAGGGTCTCGACGTCACGTTCACCGTCAGCAAATTTCTGCTGTATCTGCTGGATTGATTTCCATAGCACCAAGGCCTGTTGTCGCTCGGTTTCGGAGAGACGTTGATTGCGTGAGCTCAGTGCTAAGCCATCCGGCTCTCGTACAATCGGGTGGGGGATAATCTCAAGCGGCAGGTTCAAGTCCATGACCATCCGCCGGATCATGGCCAGTTGCTGAAAATCTTTTTCGCCAAACACCGCACAGTTCGCTTGCACCATGTTAAAGAGTTTAAGGACGACCGTTGCCACACCGTCAAAGTGCCCGGCGCGGGCGGCTCCGCATAAGGGTTGAGTGATTTCTTTGACCTGTACATTGGTTTGATAGCCGTCGGGATACATCTCTTCAACCGTGGGCATGAAGACCACATCGACGCCTTCGGCCTCACAGGCCAACAAATCTTGTTCAGCGCCGCGCGGGTATTTTTTTAAGTCTTCCGGATTATCAAACTGCAAAGGATTCACAAAAATCGAGACCACAACTTTATCCGCATGTTGGTGCGCATAGGTAATCAGACTGATATGCCCAGCATGCAAGGCGCCCATCGTCGGCACAAAGGCAATCTTGTGTCCGGCTTGATGTTGTTGATGGGACCACTGTTGCATTTCAGTTACGTTGCGGATGGTTTGCATAGGAGAGACAGGTTAGCAGGTCTTATCAGTTTCACAAGTTCCAGTGGAATAGGACGCCGCCGCAGTAACTGTGTTCGTATTTTGACGAAACGAATTCCCAATTTGATAATTTGCCCATTAATTAGGCATCAGAAGTGCAACGGCCTTAAATAACTTAATAAATTCAAATAGTTATTGTTATCAGTCTCGCTTAGTTTTTTTGGCATCCAGATTGCTTCTCTTTTAGAGGTACTATGACCCATACTCTTAAAATTTTCTGGTTAATTTGTCTGCTTCCCCTCACAGCTTGGGCCCAAGGTGGCGTCTCTGATGTGGTCAATTTTGATCTCACCAAACGACGGATTGCGATTCCCAAGCATTCACTGCAGGCTCAGCCCCTCGACACAAGATCGGATTGCTTGAGTGATTGTTCTGGGCCGGTGAGTGAGTTGGATTATCGGCTTTCAGCTTATGGAGAAAGTATTGGTGTTGAAGATTTCTTGGCTCTTAAAAAAGTATGGCACGAATGCGGTGCAGAATTTGATCCCCGCGCGCATCATACTGAATTTAATAATGCCTTTTCATGCTTTTTAGTGGAATCGGATAGTAAGTTAAAAGCAAAGTTTGAAGTGGTGGATCGCTTGGCGAGCCAGGTTAAATTTCATTATAATTTTGTCACTCATAGTCAGCCAGGCGCGCTAAGCAATAAAGTCTTTGAGAGCACTATGATGGTTCGTATGTCAGAGCTTGCCAATAAGCTGAAGGCGCTCAATAAGGAAACCACCAGCATCAGAGACAAGGTTGTTTTAGATGCCGGTTTTTTTAATCTTTCTCTTGAAGGCGTAGGTTCTGCGCAACTTGGAAGAGTAGGTGTTGACGACAACTTTGTGGCTGCTGCCATTAGGCCTATCAAAAGCCTCTTTGATAAGCACAATCTTTCTTGGGAACTTGCTGAAGATTCTACCGGTGTCTCTAAATACATTCGAGAAATTTTTTATGTTGGCAATGTGCTAATCAAGTCAGGTTTGTATGGCAAGGACGCTATTTCTATTATTCAATTCGATCCCAAGAATTCTGCCAAAAATCCCTATCTTGAAGGGAAAGCTTGTCGTGGGAATATCCAGTTATGGGATGACGTGAGGAACTTTAAATATATGCGGACTTACTAAATTTTATCGGGGTAGATAAGTTCTTTGACCTCAATTCTCTATCATGTTTGAGTCCATCTCATGTACATAGCAATGAACAAATTCAAAGTTGTCGACGGCCAAGGTGCTGCGTTTGAGCAAATGTGGCAAGAACGTGATACTTATCTGGATGGAGTGCCGGGTTTTCAAAGCTTTCAGTTGCTGAAGGGTGTCGACGGTATTTATATTTCACATTCAACTTGGGAAACTATTCAGGCCTTTAAGGCTTGGACAGAGTCAGAAGCTTTTAGAAAGGCCCATGCCCAAGGGGGATCGAAGGGAATGCTGCAAGGTCACCCTGAATTCTCAGGCTATGAAGTTGTGTTGTAATATTGTATCTTAGGCGAACTATGGATACTCAAAATTACTGGAAGAAGTGCAGCGTCTGCAAACATGAGATTGGTTTTAATACGGCTTATCAAGTCTGTTCGGTCAGCACTTGTCAAAACAAACGGATGGGCTTGACCTTTTGCTCGGTGGAGTGTTGGGACTCTCATCTTGGCTTTGCTAATCATCGCAGTTCCGATGCTGAAGAGCGACGTTCGCCCACCCAAGAAGTCTTTGCCCGTGAAGCAGCGGTAGAGCGTGAGTCCATGCCATCAAACCATGAAGCCAATCCGGCGCCACGTCGGATTATAGCCCGCTCTGAAAAAA
>JAJFLM010000144.1 GCA_021772655.1 Deltaproteobacteria bacterium | reverse complement strand
TGCCATTGTCCCAATTAAATCATCAGCTCCAAGCACCATGACCATCATGCAACCCTCATCTATCCCAAACAGATTGTAGCCTTCGCTACCTAAGGGAGCGCCCGTTACACCGCAATCCGGATGAACTGTGGGTATTCCCGCCATAGCAAGACTTCCATCGGTATTCGCAGCAACAATAGAATTGCCAATGAGCAAACTGCTATCAATGGTATCTTGAAAAATACCGCCGCCATCGCCATTATCATTACCGTCACTATCGGCAATATTTTCAGTAATCGTTACATTACGTAAATACCCTTCACCCAGAGCGAGATTGTACAAGCCACCACCCGCTCCTAAAGTTGAATTATGACTTACAGTCACATTAAGCATGGCAAGATCTGCTTGATTCCAAATACCACCAGCATTTTCATCGCTATGATTATTGTCGATAACACTATTGAAAATACTGACTATCTGAAGCCCTTGATTTGTAGCAATGGCCCCACCATTCCCGGCAGCTGTGTTAGTAGAAATCGTGCTCTCATCTACCATAATTGTCGAATCATCTGATAATTGAATACCACCCCCATCAACAGCACTTGAATTATCTAATATAACAACACGGTTGATCACAGTGTTTACTTCATTACCATCGTCACCCGAACCCACACGCATACCAGCGCCACCTGCCGGAGCATCACCGCAATCATTAAGTTGCCCATGCCTGATAGTGAGATCATCAATTTGCACCATGATTTGGGCCTGAGTCGTACTCTGTCGAACATCAAAGACACGATCATTCATATTCCCGTCAATGATGGTAAGATCGCTGCCAGCCCCAGTCAGAGTTAAGGAATCCGTAATATCTAAATCACCTTCTGCGCTACCATCTTCACAATCTTCACCAACTGTTAACCGATAGACCCCCGCTGGAATGATAATTTCATCCGCAACACCATCGCTTGCGTTAGCAGCAAGAATCGCTTCCCTTAAGGAACAATCCGCATCGCAGGTTCCATCGCTGGTATCAGCTGTCTTAGTCACAGGATAGGTCGCTGCGAATGACGTACTGGTCATGAATAAACAAGCAAACATCAGAGTATAAATTGATTTCATAGTCAGAGCGTCTAGTATGGAGAAACCACACAAATCAACAAAAGCCCTTGTAAAACAGTCGAATAAGTGAACTTCGGTACACAATGTTGCTTGCTTCTAATGACAAGATAGTCTAGTTGCTTAGCACCATGCCTGCAGCGATTTACATTAAAGACTTGAGCAAAAAGTATGGTACTTTCGAGGCCTTACGAAATATCGACTTAGAAATTCCGACAGGAGAATTTTTTGGATTACTTGGACCCAACGGTGCCGGCAAAACAACTCTTATCAATACATTAGTAGGGCTTGCCAAAAAGAATGCCGGCACTGTTGAAGTGTTGGGGCATGATGTCGGTGCCGACTATATCAAAACTAAATCGCTTATTGGGCTCTCCCCTCAGGAAGTAAACGTGGATCGCTTTTTTAAAGTTCGGAAACTCTTGGAGTTTCAAGGCGGCTTTTATGGCATGCCACGAGGAGAACGTCGGGCACGCGCCGAAGAGCTACTCATTCAATTTGATTTAAAAGA
This sequence comes from Deltaproteobacteria bacterium, assembly GCA_021772655.1. Lineage (GTDB taxonomy): Bacteria > UBA10199 > UBA10199 > 2-02-FULL-50-16 > JAJFLM01 > JAJFLM01. The sequence continues at coordinate 2,525 of JAJFLM010000144.1, read as the reverse complement.
TAAAATGGATGTGCAGTTCTGGCGACTATCTGGCGGCATGCAAAAACGCGTGATGGTGGCGCGCTCAATGATGGCCTCACCTAAGATTCTCATTCTAGATGAACCTACCTCAGGTGTCGACGTGGAGCAACGCCATGATTTGTGGGGCTTCTTACGCGGACTCAACGCCGATGGTACTACCATCATCCTGACTACTCATTTTATTGATGAAGCCGAACAACTCTGCGAACGCGTCGGTATTATTGCTCGTGGTCAAGTGATTGAGATGGGAGCCCCACAAGATCTGATCAGCAAACATTGCGAGCAATTTTTCCGCGTCAATGGAGAACGGAAAGATCAACTCAATGGGTATAAGGTCAATGATATCGAGATTCAACGAGGCAGCCTAGAAGAAGTTTTTTTAAAGGTTACGGGCCACTCAATTCACGAAGAACAAACGGACAGGGCTCATGATTAAACCCAATTCTTCCATCTCATTCCTGGTTTTGATCGAACGTGAATTTTATCGCTTCTTTCGCCTTGCAGGACAAACTTTAGCACCTCCGGTGATCATGACTGTCCTATATATAGTGATCTTTGGATATTCGCTGGGCAGCCGCATCCGTGAGATCTCGGGATTTCCCTATATTATCTTTATTATTCCAGGCTTGGCCGCCATGGGTGTCATTACCAATTCGTTTTCTAATAGCACGACCTCCTTATATATGGCGCGCACGGATCGTTCGATTGAGAATATTTTAGTCTCACCGGTGTCGTTCTTAAAAATTGTCACCGCCTTTGTGATTGGAGGCTGGGCCCGCGGCATGGTGATTGGAGGCATTACTTTAATCGTAGCCGTTCCACTCACCGGATTAAAAATCGCCTCTATTCCAGCAACCTTAGCCTTTTTGACCGGCATGGCGGTCTTCTTTTCGTCCATCGGTGTAATCGGAGCCCTCTGGGCCGAAAGTTGGGACCATGTCGCCACCATTAGCAACTTTGTAATCACCCCCTTCGTTTATTTAGGCGGCGTCTTTTATTCGATTCATATGCTGCCGCAACCTTGGCGTGATGTATCTTCTTGGAATCCACTCTTCTACATGATTGACGGTTTGCGCTGGGCGGTACTTGGCAAAGGAGATATCAATCCCTTAATCAGCGGTGGCATGACCGCGGTTTTAGCACTCGTGACTTTTAGTATTGCGGTTTATTTATTTAAGCGTGGTTATAAGTTGGTTGTCTGATCATCATCGCGAGCCCATCGGGTGAAACGATCCTATCGACAAAATACAATAAAATACCAAAACCACACTTCTTTTGACTTTTACTCAAAGTTCAGTAAGGTCCCCCCATGTTCAAGCGCCTGTCGATTCCATTGTTTATCCTGGCCCTCGTGGGAGTGGGATATCTCTTTTATCTCCGTCATGTGATTATTTCTAAATTTGAGTATCACCGTTGGAATCTCCCCAGCCGGGTTTATTCCGATAGTTTCTCACTCTATCCTGGAAAACAAACCAGTACGAGCGAGATTAAAGATAAATTGAAACATTTAAGCTACATCCCCACGGGATCTGAACCTGACGAACATGGTGAGTATCGGCAACAAGGCAACACCTTTGAAATTTATCTCCATAGTTTTAATTACCCGCAAGAAGAGTTTGAAGGAGCACCCATCACTTTTACTGTCAGCAACGGTCGCATCGGCAACATCGTTGAATTAGCCACCGACGAACCTATTTCTTTAACTCGACTAGAACCTGAGCTGATCGCCTCGCTTTTTGCCCAAGAGATGGAAGATCGTACCTTAGTCAAACTTAGCGAAGTGCCTGAAGACTTGATCCAAGCCATCGTCGCCGTAGAAGATGAACGTTTTTACTCTCATATTGGGATTGATCCCATCGGCATCGCACGCGCCTTTGTCTCTAACTTAAAATCCGGAAGTATCGTGCAAGGGGGCTCTACCCTCACTCAGCAATTGGTGAAAAATATCTTTTTATACCCCAAACGTTCTTTCATTCGTAAATTCAACGAAATCATCATGGCTATCATGATGGAGCTACGTTATTCCAAGGAAGAAATTCTAGAGGCTTATTTAAATGAAGTCTATTTAGGCCAGCAAGGCGCCTCGAGTATCTCTGGTGTTGCTGAAGCCTCACACTACTATTTTTCTAAGAATATCACTCAATTAAATCTTGCCGAATGTGCTCTACTCGCAGGCTTAATCCGTTCGCCCGGTTACTATTCACCTTTTAAAAATCCTAAGCGCTCTAAAGCCCGTCGGGATTTTATTTTAAGTCGACTGGCCGAAGAAGAACTAATCCTCCCTGAAGAACTCAAAGAAAGTCAGCGCGCGCCGCTTCCCCAACAAAGAAAACGCCGCAAATTGACCAACGCCCCTTACTTTGTCGATTTTGTCCAAAAACAACTGCGTGAAAATTTTCCCGCAGATAAATTACGCTCCGAGGGTTTAAAGATTTTCACCACCTTAGATATGACTCAACAGAGAGCCGCCGAAAAATCCGTGAAAGATTGGCTCACCCGCTTAG
>JAJFLM010000143.1 GCA_021772655.1 Deltaproteobacteria bacterium | reverse complement strand
GCATAAATAAAAAACCAGACCGATCTAGCCACAAGAGATACGCTATATATTCTGAGGATACACATGTTATTCTAAATAGGTGTCAGATATGAAGAATATCCCAAAATCAATATCACCTCTCGGGCAGAAATCGAGAATACTCGCTTTTGCGATCAATAGCATTGTAGCTTGGCTGATTTACTTTTTAGCTACCGGACAGCTGTCTCCAATTGGAACCGACGCAGGGATTTGGGTGCTGGCAGTGATAGCGTATTGGCTGTTAGTTCTCGTGACGGTTCCGTTTTTTAATCCACCAAAAGATAGCCTAGCCACTGCCATTTCTGTTTTACTACTGCTTACTCCAATTAACCTAGCAGTTGTTCAAAACTTCTCTTCTATCCTTGTCGGCCTGCGTACCACAACTCTAGCGCTGGCGGTTGCAGTCGCTTTGTTCGCTTTGCTAGCGATACTCCTACATCCACAAAAAACTTTTTGGCAAAAAATGTTTTATGAATTGAGTGAAAAACTGGGGCGGGGAGAAGTGCTGTTCACTCCAATTGTAATAATTAGTGCTCTCGGATTTTACCAAGGCCAGATCGAATGGGCTCTACTGATACTAGGATTTTGGGTTCTTATGGTCGCGGTGCGACCAGTGGAACTTTTCCTCAGAATTGTTATCTATTTTCATAAACTAGCTACAGGAAAGGTCATCTTGACTGAAGCCGTTGGGTCTATTCAACGAATTGATGATCCAAATGTCATTCGTGTACGACTGTTCGATTTAAACAAGGATTGGAAATCTGGGAGACTGTATGTTGCTCATTTAAGCAACGACAAGAAATTCCTTGTATTGCCATTATTCACCCAAGTGCAGGATGAAGATACCTCAGGAACGGGTTTGCTGTGCAATGAATATACCGCGCCGTTTCATACTACACCGGGCAATGTGTACACCTTAGATGCATCCGATGATTTAGTGAATGAACAACTTATGTTTGTAGGAAGTGAGCAAGCTGGAGGGGTAGTCACAGGTATCATCCATGAGGGTTCGTCTATAGCGAACATAAAGTTCCAAGTGGTGGATGGAAGTAATCTTGAGGAAGGTAAAATTGTTTCAACTATCCTTAGAGACAAACGTGTGTACTACCAAATTTTAGATGCAAACACTGAGGAAGAGCAATTTCAGCAAAATCCATTGGGTATGCATATCGTGTCAGCGTCCCAACTTGGGTTTTACGATGTGCAATCGGGGTTCAAAAAATTTCCATGGCTACCACGAATGAACCAGCCAGTGTTTCTAGTCACTGAAAATGAGGCGCCTGAACCTGTCTTGAAGGATGACGAGTTTGTTGTTGGGAATGTTCCTTCGACGAGTTTTGCCGTTCCCGCCAAGCTTGGAGAATTGATTGAGTATCATACAGCGATTCTAGGAAAAACTGGAACTGCAAAAACCGAGTTGGCATTCGACATAATCAGGCAAGCTCTGGCTAGAAACACTAAGATCTTTTGTGTTGATTTTACAGCTGAGTACCGTCCGCGTTTGAAAGATTGCGAGCCCGAGTTAATTGATTTTGACAAAGATGATCAACGAAGGCTGGAGAAACTTTTGTTTGCGATAGACGCGAAAGGATTTAAGGCCGATTCTGAAAAACAAGAAATGGATAAACTTCTAAGAGAGAAAATCCGGCCAGCGATAAAAACTAAAATTGTAGAGTTTCTTGAAAAAAAGGGCTCCTCGCTAGGTATTTTTGAACTTGCAGAGATTACGAACACTAGAACCACTTTGCGGATAACGGAAATTTACCTTTCCGAAATTATGAATTGGGCAAGGGATAATCGTAAGAAGCGAAGAGTCCTCATAGTCCTTGAAGAAGCCCATACAATTGTGCCTGAGGCTTTTGGTTCGTTTGATGCCAACACAAAATGGGTTGTTGAGCGGATAGGGCAAATAGCGTTGCAAGGGCGAAAATATGGCGTAGGACTTCTATTGATATCTCAGAGAACCGCTCTTGTAAGCAAGACAGTTCTCTCCCAATGTCACACTTACTTCACACATGAACTTATCGATAAGACCAGCCTGGATTATCTCGCTGGTATTTTTTCTACTGAACATATTAAAGCCATACCAAATCTGAGATTTCTTAATCTCATTGCCTATGGAGCGGGTGTTAAAAGCGAGCATCCAATTCTCATTGAACGAAAGTATGATGAGAAAAAAAAGACGGCAAGTGACGCCTTGAATGTCAAAGATGATGAAGAAGAGAAGGCTTAACAACAGACTGCACATAGGGGTTAAATTAGAGATATTTTCACACTCTGAAAAACCCCGCAGATACTTACCTCGAAAACCTCAATGTTTCACCTGAAATGTGAATCCAGCGTGTGCTATTTCAAAAAGTAAATATTGAACTTTTTACCTCCTATCCAGTAACCGCACGTTTTCTAAAATGGTCTGATGCTTTCAATCACAGACCAACACGTCACATATTTTGCGAAAACTAATCATCGAGATCAAAACACACTATTCGGCATCAAACGATTTGATCGAATGTTTCATACCCATGTGATCGGAAAGACAGGAACAGGCAAAACAACACTCCTAGAGACCCTCATCCTCCAAGACATCTACAATGGTGAAGGCCTTACCCTCATTGACCCGCACGGCGATCTAGCGGAGCGCATAGCGGAGAACATTCCAGAGCACCGCAAAAACGACCTCATATACTTTAACGTCCCCGATAGTACTCAACCGTACAGCTACAACCCGGTGTCATTTGTTGTACCTGAAAAGCGAATGCTTGCGTCATCAGGCATCCTTGAAGTCTTTCACAAATACTGGGGCGAGAAAGCGTGGGGGCAACGTATGGAGTACATACTGCGGAACGCGCTCTTGGCGATCCTGGAACTCCCTGACGTCACGTTGCTCGACGTCCTTAAGCTCCTGAATGATGATAGCTATCGAAAATCAATTATCCCTCAGATTGATAATGAGCTCGTGCGTATCTTCTGGCGTGATGAATACCCAAATTATTCAAAAAGTCGCCGGGCAGAAATGATTGCACCAATTCAAAATAAGGTGGGTGCGTACCTTACCGATCCACTACTGCATCGTGTGTTGACGACATCGCAACAGCCTCTTCATCTTCGTACGATCATGGACGAGAAGAAGATACTGGTGGTGAATCTTGCAAAAGGTAAATTGGGAGAAGATACGGCCGGGTTACTCGGTGCACTTCTGGTAACGTCACTTGGCCTTGCAGGATTTAGTCGTGCTGATATTCCGCCAGAAAAAAGAGAACATCACTATCTTTACATGGACGAGTTTCAATCGTTCACCACGCCAAGCATAGCCAATATGACCTCAGAGCTACGAAAGTACTCAATTGGCATAATTGCGTGCCATCAATACCTTTCCCAACTGCAACCCGAAGTCAGAGATGCAATGTTGGGGAATGCAGGAACCCTTATCGCATTTCGGCTTGGCGCACATGATGCCTCATATATTGCGAAAGAATTTAACCCAAAATTTGATACGGCAGACATAGTAAATCTGCCAAACCACGACATATTTTTGAGGCTGATGATTGATGGTGCTCCCTCAAAACCTTTCAGTGCGACCACGATAAAACCCTGTCATGCGTGTTCGCTTGAAGTGCGTATGGCGTATCTCAAAGAGGTTGATTCCCACGACGACAACGCCGGTTAACCCGGCAATTTCATATCCGTTTTGCCCCTCATTTCGCGACGGCTGGTTTTGAAAATGGTTTCGAAACCAGCCTACACGGAAAGGAGGAGTACATGAGCAACAATACGAATGTTGACCGTATTCGAGAATTGAACGATCGCTTGCGCGTATCCCACGTTGGAGGCCAGGTCCTCGTGACGTCCGGAATTAGTGCACTCGGTTCGATTGCTGTTGCGGTAATTTTGAGGGAAATCGCAACGTTCGATTCATTCACACAGGACAACGATCCCTATGGGGAACACGATTGCGCCGCTTTAACAGTTGATGGCGTACGTATCCTTTGGAAGATCGACTACTACGATACCGATCAACGGTACCTCTCTCCCGATCCTAGTGACGCTTCTGTCACTTCGCGCGTTTTGACCATCATGCTCACTGGTGAGTATTAATCGCGTAACACCCCACAAATGTGGGGTGTTTTTTATGGATACGTGCCCGGTGTATAAAAAATCTCGTGCAACCTAAAAGGTTTTGCTCGTTTAGATATAAAAAGTAAACACTCGTAATTCAATCTAGGCTACACTCACAAATATAAATTATACTTTAATGATATTTAAAATTGTAAAACGGGGGGATTAGGGGGATGAAACTTAAACTACGTCGCTCACAGCAATCAGGTATGACCGGAACCATAAAGTTTACGCTCCATGCCATTGTCAATCTTAATGCCGATGAAGAGGCGGCATTAACGAAGTATAAGTTCGGTAAAACGACTGTTTATGAAAGTCCAAAGGGGGCGGCTGCGACTGGCTTAATGCGGGCAAGCGGGGGCAGTCTTTCCGGCATCACGGCGACTATCGCCGCCAAGGCCATGAATCAGATCCTTTCGGTCAACGATTTGGTCAAGGGCAAAGAAATCACCTGTAAGGACATCAACGAGATGATCGCCGCAGAAGA
>JAJFLM010000142.1 GCA_021772655.1 Deltaproteobacteria bacterium | reverse complement strand
CCTGCGGAAAACCTGGGACGTGGGAGATGTGCAACAACGATCGACCGTCGTGGCCGCACTCGCCAACCGCTGCAGGAACGTCCGATCGAAATCCCTCGCCTCATCGTCGGCCGATAACATCAATCGATTGTCGCGAACACTCCACCTTCATACATCTCGGCCCGTCCTAACTTTAACGTGATCTCCTCCGCCATCTCCCGCTCCGCCACCTGCTGCACGTCATCCACCACAATCACGGTCTCATCGTGCACCAACCGATCAATCACCCTCAATACTCCACCGCGATTCCCTTCTCCCTGCGGCCCATCGATCAAAATCAAATCATACGGCCCATCAATCAGAATCAATTCATACGGACCACCCGACTCCCAGTTGTACCAACCATCCGCGCCACACCCGTCCAACTGCACCGCCGCTGTCGAATCGCCGCCCAACACGCCAATCGAGGAATTCTCCAAAATCCGCTGAAATCCTCCCAGTCATCGCTGGGTGTCCCACGCCAATCGAGGTAACTGACTGTCCTATTCGCGGCGGCAACAGGATCGCCGCAAAGACCTCGATTTACGAAAGGGACAGAAACATGCCAGCGAAGAAAACAACGACACGCAAATCCGCATCATCCAAGAAAAGTTCTGTGAAGAAAGCCCCGGCAAAAAAACTTAGCGCCATCAACGCCGCCTCCAAGGTCCTCGGCGAATCGAAAGAGCCGCTGACCGCGAAACAGATGATCGAGCGAATGGCCGCCAAAGGCTATTGGAAATCGCCGGGAGGCCAGACGCCGCACGGGACGCTTTACGCGGCCATACTCAGGGACATCCAGCGCAAGGGCGACGACTCGCGGTTTGTGAAGGCGGATCGGGGGTTGTTTGGGCTTCGCAAATAGATCCCGGCACGACGCCCCACGTTCGCCGCGTGGGGCGTTTATGCGCTTGGGGGGCGGGAATTAAGGGAGGTTTGTGGGTAGGCACACGGGCGAATGTCGTCGCCGAGTTACGCGAACGCGAATGTCTTCTCAGGTTTGCACCGTCTTCGTCCAATTCCACGTGTAAATAATCTTTTCAGTAGCTCGGACTACGACTATCCCGATGATGACAACCTTGATGTCAGTGACGGTGGAAATTGACTTGCGACATCCCAGTTTGCAGGTATTGCCGTATGCCATCCGTACACAAGTCAGGATTGATTAGAATCGGTTAGTTTCTATGCTCACACTGGCTTGCTTTCGTCACCCCGTCGACGATCGAACGGTTTATTCCTTAATCTGGATCAAATGGAGTTGACGGGTTCTATCGTTAGTGATTGCCGGTACCAGAATTGCGGTTTGACCACGGTTCCAGCGCGGCGCTGGATCGATCCGCAGTTCGCCTTTCGTGTATGGACCGCGAGAGAATTTGCCGGAGCGCGCAAAGGCTCCGTCGGAGCGACGGAGAATCACGTATTCGTTTTGGCCGCGATCTCCTCTGGACGAGTATCCGCAAGCAAACCAATTCGCATCGGAGGAAAGTGAGATATCTCCTCCCGGCACGAGAATAATTTGTGGCGTGCCAATCTGCCCCACGATTGCCTGTTGCATTATGTCGTAGCGAACCTGGCGACCATCTTTCGCGCCGATCAATACGTTGCCCAGGTCCCATTCCGGATGTCCTCCGATAAATTCGTGGGCTGTGAGTTCCGTACCGTCGGCGCGCACTGAACATGGCACGTTAATGGCCATCGGATCGTTGTCGAAACGAGCTCGGGCAAAAAAGTAAACGTACTCTCCGGTCCGGTTGACCAACGTGTGATTAATATAAAATTCCACTTCATCGATTTTTTCATGCCGATCGCGCAGCAGGTCCCGCAGTTGACGGAACGAAACGACCAGCCTGCGTTCGCCACTCTCGACATCCACACGAAAAACGCCGTCGTTAGTGGGGGCTGGTACTTCGGCAGTGAAATCCGCAGCTCCGGGATACCCTGTGACCGGACGAAGTCGAGCCATGCGTCCATAGTTGATCGCCATAAAGAATTCACCTGTCGGCGATACACCTCCATTGGCGACAGGCACGTCCTCGAAACGATACTCACGCAGGCGTTGTTTTCGCTCTACATCATACAGAACAGTATAGACCTGATTGGATTGGGCAGCGCGATCGTTGAAGAAGAACTGTGACTGGGGCTGCTTGGGGTTCCAGGAAAACATTGTGCCCTGTTGGAAATTCCATGCTCGGGACTTCTCGATAGGCACTACCCGGTTTTTATTTTGCGTATCAATCAGTATCACTTCAGCAGCCTCGCCCGCGTTGGGCATGCGGTCGTGAAACGTCGTCCGCAGCGCAAGTATGTAGCGTCCGTCGGCATTCCAAGGCGTCGTTAAGCTCTGCCCGATATAACCAAAAAAGTGGTGATGTGGGCCATGCGTCAGTTGTGTGACGCTGAGCGTGAACTCATCCGCGCAGAGACTACTACTCAGTGTGAAAAAAACGACCATCGTTCGTATGAGCGAGTTTGGACGCATGCAATTGTCCTCGTAGGTGCCATTGACTGGAGACACT
>JAJFLM010000141.1 GCA_021772655.1 Deltaproteobacteria bacterium | reverse complement strand
GGCGAATGGCTCACCCACGCACCCAGCCCGATGCCGTCAAACGCACTCCAATTTTATCGATAGGAATTTGATATGCAGACATTCGACCCACATTTGGAAAGCCGCCAGAAACGCGCGTTCGAAGTCCAGGCCTCACGAGATGCGGGAGGGCCCCGGATTGCGCCCAATCTTCTCATCGTTGAAGTCTCCTGCTCCATGTGGCGTGCCGAATACACGTTGAGCAATCATCAGGTTTCCGGCACCATCGCCGCCGTTTCGGAGATGACGTTTAGTGAGCCGTCAACCTGCGCGGCGATATACGAGGCGTTTAAATCTGGGCGACACCGTGAACCCAATAACGCATTGACGCTTGCGACTCAGGCCGTGGCGCTGGCGGCTAAACAACAGTTATCCGATTACCTCAAACCCGGTGCCCGGTTGAGTGTCGAGATTGTAGACCGTCATGCCGTCTGTATGGTCGATTACAACACCGTGACAATTCAGGGACGCCGCCCAGGTCCAGCCAAGCCGCAACCTGTCGAGAATGGAACTTTCAATACAATCCGCGTTTCCCTAATTCCAGGCCTTGGGCAATCCGGTCAAGAAAGTGAACTTGTCGAGTTCGACCCAGCCGACAGCGAGGCGGCGAAGGAACGCCACGCCAACAGAATTAGGGCAGGTGAGTTTAGCCATCATTGGGGCGAAATCGTTGCCTCCCACAAATACTTGGCCCAAACCGAAATCGAATCAAAAAGTACCGAGAAAGTCGCAGATTGTGCGATTTGGCTTTTTGCGACCGCAGAAGGCCACCCGGCAATGTTCGCAGACTTTATCGCTGGCGGCAAACATCTGGCAGTCAATATGCACCCAGGCGGAAACCCCGACGAATACACAATCGATTTTCAGGTATCCCAAAGACAGGATTTACCAGCATGAGCCGGTACTATTTAGCATTGGCGGCGGATGGTGACACGCCCCCTGAGCAATTCGAAACCCTTGTCCCAATCACCTACGAAATGGTTTTGCGTTCTGTAGGTTTTAAGCCGGAAGAATTGTTATTTCTCCCGCAAAAGACGCAACACCTTGCGTTCGATTTGTATGGATACGGCCTAGCCCCAGATGAGGCCGTGGCCGAAGCCATTCGCGACACCGCGCACCTCTACAATTGAAGGAATAAACTAAAATGGCTCTAAAATCCCTAACGTCACCACTTAAAATCGTTGGTAATACACCAGCGCCCGCCGTCCCGCCGCGTATGCTCGCCGCCGCCCTTTCGGGAAGGTTCACGCCCTCGACAATGCCGCCGCACCTACAAGGCGCGTACCGCTCGGACCCGCGAAACCGTAGTATCAACCAACTATCGGATATGGCCCTCGATTCGAGTCCGATTCAGTCAACATGGCAAGGTATCGCTCGCCTTGGTGCCGCCTATTTTGGGAAGCGCAAACAGGACCAAATCGACGACGAATTTGCAATGAAGGATGACGCATACCGCAAAGCACTGATAGCCGCCTTGCAGGGTGCGCAAACGGGCAATATGGCCGGGTTTACAAATCCTGATTTAGGTCCGACTGCGATCCAGGCGACAATACAAAACGCGCAGTTTAATCGGGAGCAGGCCGCGAATGAGGCCGGTTATCAAAGAACGCGAACCGATCAAATCGACGACGCACAAACCGCGCATGAAAGGCAACTTGAAATTGCCGGGATGAAAAACAATCAGCCGTTAACCCGTGAAGCCAAAGCCGCAGCCGACTATAAGGCGGGCCGCATACCTGCACAGGCATACCAACAGATTATGGCAAGTGCCGGTAAAGGGGGCGTAACGGTCAACACCGGACAGCAAGAAACGGCTATGGAAAAGGAATTAGGGAAGCTGTTCGCCAACGACTACGCAACACGTGCCAAAGCCGCAGCCGACGCCGCTAGCACGGTCGAGCAATTGGGCATCCTGGACGGTCTTTTAGACGCCGGGTTGCAAACTGGTTTTGGTCAACAGTTCATCACAGGCGCTCGTAAGCTTGGCGCACAGATTGGCTTTGATGTTGATAAAAGCCAGATGGCAGGTGCCGAGTTATTCAGTGCCGTTTCTAACCGCATGATCGGGCCGCTGGTCAAACAGCTTGGGCAGAACCCGACCGATAAAGACCTTCAGTTTATCGTTCAAAGTGCTGCTGAATTGGGGAAATCACCCCAAGGAAACAAGCTTATTATTCAGGCATTGAAGCGCGACCAGCAAAGAAAGATCCAGCTTTCTCAACTCCAATCGAAATACTACGCCGCCAATAAAACAATGGCAGGCTTCGAAAACGTTGTCGCCAATCACATAACGAAAAACCCGATTTTCTCAAATGCGGAACGGTTGCAGTTGGCGGGACTTCGGAAGGGGGCACCACAAGCGGGATTGCCTCAGTCTGGCAACAAAATGCGCCGTCGCTGGAATCCCAAAACTGGGGAATTGGAGCCTGTAGGAAATCCGCTGGCTGGTGTTGGTAACTCGCAATTGAATAGCGGAGTCACCGGCGCGTTCCCCCCGCGCTAAGATGATCGGTCAGGTATCATGGGAATGATTAGGTTTCTTTTAATGCCCTCAACAAGCAAGTGCCGCTCTTTGTCGGTAATTGGCAAAACGGCCTTACGGACTATCCCGTCATGGATGAATGACAGGCAGTTGCATTGCGGATCGTACATAGACCGCGCCGCCTTATCAAAAGCCGCCCGATCTTGGCTGTTCATGGCTGGCAGGCTGTTAAGCCAATTTTCGAGCGCGGTTATCTCCCCAGCATGAGCCGGGAACGATAGCAGGGACAAAATGACGACGATAAACCGCATACCCGAAGTTTAGCAGGAAAATAAGAATATGGCAGATATAATCGAAATTGAAGGACCGGACGGATCGGTAATTGAGTTCCCAGGCGGAACCGACGACGCCACTATCCAACAGGTGATGCAACGCACCTTTGCGCCAAAGGGCCAACCGTCTTTTGGTTCTCAAGTGTTCGACAGGGTATCGAGCGCCGCCAGTGGTGCCGTTGATTGGGTTAAGGATGCCTACACCGGAGCCGCCCGGAAATCGCCCGACATAAGCGAATTGCCAAGGGACGTGCAGTCAACCTTCAAACCAAACGAGGGCATTCTGGGGGCGAAAATGAGCCTTGCCCGTGGCGACCTTGGGAAGGCTGGAGTCTATCGCCGCTTCTTTCCTCACGACCCCATAGACCTGGACGAACACGGCAACGCAATTGTTACCCGCGACGGAAAGCAATTTTATCTCAATGAGCCGGGATTCTCAGGCCAGGACCTGCAAGACGTTTCAAGCGCCGCCTTGATTGAACTTCCTTTCACAATGGCAGGCGGCAGACTCGCCGGCGGTGCTGGTGCCGTAGGTCGGGCGGTTGGTGCCGGGGTGGGAGCTGGTGCGGGGTCGCTGGTTCAGGATTTTGCGGCGCAGGGGGCCGGGTCGGGTCAACCGATTGACGCGACGAACGCCGCCATAGCGGCACTGGGGGGCGGTGCCTTCGAGTTCGCTTCGCCTATGCTGAAACCGTTTTTCCGCCGGTTTTTTGGATCTCCCAAGATGTCCAGCAACGGCACGTTGACGGATGCAGGCCGCAAGACCCTGGACCGTATGGGAATTGATCCCGATGAGGTAACGCCTGAATTTTCCCGCCAATTTTCGGCTCTTGCAGAACAGGCCACGACACCCGACGAATTTGCAAACGCCGCGCGGCATTCTCAAGCAGGTCTATTCGATATACCGTTATCGGCTGGGGATGCATCGGGCAGCGTTAAGCAGCAAGCCTTTGAAGAGATGGCCGCTAAGTCTGCCTACGGAGAAAGCGCAGAACATACAATGCGCGGATTTAGAGAAAAACAGTCAGATGCCATCTTGAATGCCCGCCAGAACGTGCAAACCGAGCTTGGTGGTCAAGGCATCGATTCATTTGAGGGCCTACAAGCCACCCAGAGCGCGATTAGGGAAAATGCGGACACTGCCAAGGCAGGGATAAGAAACGCTTACACAGAAGCCACACAGAAGAACGCCGGAGTCCTTAAATCCGGTATAAAAGGAATGGCGCAACAGGTGCGCCGCAATTTTCAGAATTTCAACTCGGCGACAGCCCCTAAGGCCGCGTCACTGGTTAAGCAACTGGAGGGCTTCGAAAAACGGTTCCCAGGCAATATCAAGTCAGTGTCAGTGAAAGCCATTGAGCAATTCAGGCAGCAGGTGTCGGCCTTGTCCCGCTCCAGTGACCCGGTCGAAAAGGCAGCAGCAGGAAACATCCGTAAATCTCTCGATAACTATCTTGATGAGCTTGTCGACGACGCCTTGTTGACGGGTGATGCAGAAGCCTTGAGTGCATTTAAAAACGCCCGATCACTGAGAGCCGAATTCGCCAAGAAGTTTGAAGGCGACAAGATACTTGAAAAGCTGATCGACCAGCAGGACGGGTCATTCTTGCTTGAGCCTTCAGAAGCCACAAAGTTCCTGTTTGGCACTTCCCAGTTAGGCGCTAAGACCGGAACGACGAAGGCAATCAGGCGCATAAAAAAGATACTTGGACCTGAACACCCGGCATGGTTGGCGCTCAGAGAGGAAGCCTTTCTTCGCCTGTTCCCGGCAGATAAATCGACTATTGCCAAATTCCCGACCGCCTTCAATAAGGCTATGAAGGAATCGCCGGAATTAATGAACGAATTATTCACCTTGCAGGACATCCGCAAGCTTGAAAGCTTTGGCCGTGTTATCTCCAATGCAACACACCGCGCTCCAGGTGCCGTTAATCACTCGAACACGGCGTCGTCGTTATCTCAACTTGCGCAACATGTTTTCGGCAATAGCCGTGCTATAGGCTCATTCGTTGCAAACTTGCCGGGAATTAAAGACCTCGCACAAGCCGGTCGAAACGCTGTGAACTCAAGCAAGGCAAGAGCGGCCACAAACCCGAGGGTTTCAACCAGATCAATAGTGCCGCCAGGTCTGGCGGGTACGGCGGGAAGCCTCGGCACACAGGAATACATGAGCCCCGAGGAAAAGAATGCCAAGGAATTAGCTAGAGCCTTGCGGGCTGGCGGAAATCCAACCGGGAACGCTAACAACCCACTGGCGGCGGCATTAATGCGAGGTGGCCAATAAATGACTGAACTAACCCAGAAACAGGAGGGCTTTTGCCTGTCCTATATCGAGTGTGGGAACGCGTCAGAAGCATATCGCCTCAACTACAATGTAGCTAAAATGAAGCCGACGACGGTAAATCGGAAGGCTACTGAACTTATGGGCAACGGCACGATAACGGCACGACTGGAAGATTTGAAGGCCGGGCACGCCAAGCGGCATGATATAACCGTCAACACCATAACGCAGGACCTTATTGACGACAGGCAGGTCGCCAGAGGGAATCAACAATCAAACGTCGCCATATCTGCAACGTTAGGCTTGGCAAAGCTGCACGGCCATATGACAGACAAGGTCGAGCATAGTGGCAGTTTAGATTTAACGGTATCTCCAGAATGGTTTCAATTGCAGGGCAAAATACTTCTGGCTTTGTTGCCTTACCCAGAAGCAAAACGGGCTGTCATAGAAGCCCTGGCTGAGGTGCCAAATGGTCAAAATCCATGAGTTGGCGGCCGATCTGCGGTGCGCCCTGGATCCGGTTGCATTTGCAGTCGAGCACTTAGGGTTTACGCCCGATCCCTGGCAGAAGGCCGCACTTGAAACCTCTGCAAAGCAAACTTTGTTAAACTGTTCACGACAGTCGGGAAAGAGCACCACAACAGCGATATTAGCCCTGCACACGGCACGGTATCAGCCTGGATCACTGGTGCTCTTGGTATC
>JAJFLM010000015.1 GCA_021772655.1 Deltaproteobacteria bacterium | reverse complement strand
ACAGGTCGCGTTTGATGACTTTACCGATTATGTCTTCGGTGCCGTCACCATAAACAGGCATGCGGCTGAATTGTACGGTGCCGGGGTGATTAAGTGCCTCGCTGACTGTCATATCCCGGCTCAGCATGTGCACGACGCTACGGGGCGTCAGTATCTCTCCCGTACGTACTTCCCGAAGACTGAGAATGTTTGCCAGGTATTCATTTTCGTCGGAAAACAGTGCGCCTTCCCGGTGGCCTATTGAGGCCAGGGCGATAATTTCCTCTCGGGTGATTTCGTCGCCATCCTTATTGCTAAATAGCCGTGTCAAACGCGTGGATATCCAGACGAGTGGATAAACCACTTTGACCAACCAGACAATAACAAATGCAGCCGGGATGGCCAGCTGGCGCCAAAAAGTCGCACCGAGGGTTTTCGGAATTATTTCCGAAAAATACAGAATCACCAGCGTTAGCAGCACTGCGATCAGGGTTTCCCACTCCGCGCCAAATATCTGAACCGCCTGGGAACCGACCCCAGCGGCGCCCATCGTGTGGGCAAAGGTATTGAGGATAAGAATGCTCGACAGTGACTCATCCAGGCGATCGCGGATTTTAGATATCTGTGCGCCGGCGCGCGGTTTGTTAGCCGTCATCTGCTCAACAAAACTGGGATTAATGGAAAGCAGTACCGCTTCGAGAATCGAACAGAGAAAGGAAACGCCAATAGCAATGGCCAGGTAAGTAAACAATAAGGTCATGGCTTGATTGAATCCCGCGGCATATTTAGGGAGCTTGTGGAAACCACTTTGTTAGCCTCTACAGATCGATTGAACCGGTTAAAAAATTGCGCCCAGGGGGCCGTTCTAATCTTCCAGTATTGATACGGTATCTGACTCTGTTGAGTTGTGCATCGACTAATGAATCAAGTTTGCTGGCACCGATGATGTCGATTGGCAGTGCGCTCATGATAGCTTTGGTCATAGTTATGCCAAATTTTGTCATGCGCAGGAATTTATTCCGCTACACCACGGATGACAGTCCTGCATAACGGCTGGAATATCCGAATTCTCAATACTGAAGAAGCCGGACTAACATTTTCTTAAATCAGGCGGTTTAGATTTCACCTGTCTGGTGATCAATCTCAGTAGTTAGATCGCAAATTCTGTGGTCAACTTGCGCGGCACAGTCTGGCCCTTAAGCCGGGCATAAATGGGCAGCCCATCTTCATAACTGGGATAAGCCTCACCTTGAATTAGCGGCAGTAGATGATCTCGGCCCGCGTCAGTGAGCCCATAACCATCTTCGGTAATGAAATGGCGGGGCATTTTTTCTTCGACATTAGCCACGTCACTCAGGTTAGCTTCGCCAATCGACCAGACGTATGGGTTAACCGATTCGCGCACGATCACCGGTAACACGCCGTTTTTGCCTGCCAGCGCAAATTCGACAGCGGCTTTACCGACTGCGTAGGCCTGATCAACATCGGTGGCGGAGGCGATGTGGCGCGCCGCGCGTTGTAGGTAATCGGCTACTGCCCAGTGGCATTTGTGGCCTAGGTTTGCGGTAATTTTATTCACCAGAGTCGGCGCTACGCCGCCGAGCTGGACATGGCCAAAGGCATCTTTAATGCCCGCATCGGCAATGAATTTTCCCTCTGCGTCACAGGTGCCTTCCGATGCCACCACCATGCAGTAGCCAATCCGTTCTACGCAGTCCTGGACCTGCTGAAGGAAATCGGCTTCATCAAACGGAATTTCGGGATAGAGAATCAGTTGAGGCGGGTCGTCTGCCCGCTGTTTGGCCAGACCCCCGGCGGCGGCAATCCAGCCTGCATGGCGACCCATCACTTCAAACACAAATACTTTGGTGGAGGTGGCGTACATGGCCTGCAGATCCAGCCCAATCTCGCGGGTGGAGACGGCGACGTACTTGGCCACTGAACCAAATCCTGGACTGCAATCGGTGATCGGCAGATCGTTATCGACTGTTTTCGGTATGCCGATGCAGGTCAGCGCGTGGCCTTTCTCTGCGGCGAACTGCGCCACCTTGTTGGCGGTATCCTGAGAATCGCCGCCGCCGTTATAAAAGAAGTAGCCGATGTCGTGGGCTTTAAAAACCTCGATCAATCGTTCGTATTCCGCAAGGTTTTCATCGACTGATTTGAGCTTGAAACGGCAACTACCGAAAGCGCCACCGGGGGTCTGCTTTAGTAGGGCGATGGTGGCATCGCTCTCCACTGACGTGTCGATCATATCCTCAGTTAGTGCACCAATAATGCCATTGCGCCCTGCGTAGACCTTGCCGATTTTGTCTGGGTGCTGGCGGGCGGTTTCAATGACTCCACAGGCTGATGCGTTGATAACAGAGGTAACTCCGCCAGACTGGGCGTAAAAAGCGTTGGGCGCGGGCAAGGTGGTTCTCCTCATTTACGATTGGCAGACGTTGGCAGCGGTGAATTATCTCAGATGCTAGTATTGAAAACCGCTGGGCTGTGGGGATGATTTCGATGAATTGTTGCCCTGGCTAGTTCCTGTTTATCGAATTTCAGCTGGGTTGTTCAGCTAGCATCGTTAATGCTATTTAATTTTTTTTACCAGGGGAGAACAGTTGATGCGAATGGTAATTCGTCTAGCCGTGCTGCTGATTTTGGTGGTGATAGGTGGCGCAATATATATAAGCTCCACGAATGGTGACAGGGATGTTTTTTCAGACGGTGTCAGTTTTGATGAACTGAAAGATGACCTGCTTCAATGGGGCGACTCGGGATCTTCAAAAGTTGTTAAAAAATATCGCTGGAAGGACAGTGACGGAAAATGGCAGTCGAGCGATGTAGCGCCGCCGGGCAAAAGCACGATTGTTTATGTCAACGAAAATGCAGCAGACACATCTGCGCCGCAAAACGAAGCGGCAACAGAACGGTAGCTGCGAAATCCTGATTTTGTCGGGACGATAACGGATTGAGACCTTCAAAAATCTTACCTGGCAAATAGACGATCGACGCGTGCAGAAAGACGAGGTTCGCTCGGCTGGTCGGCAGTAATTTTAAAAATTAATCTTCAATCAACCCCCCGGAGTTTCGCAATGCCCAGAAAGTTAATTGATATCACCCTGTTTGTTTCATTTATCGCCATGTCGACCTCGGGCATGATGATGTTTGTAATTGAAAAGCCTTCTTTCTCGATCCAGATGCACCCGGTGCATAAGCTGTTCGGGCTGGTAATGATTGCGGCAGTGATCGGCCATTTGAGTTTTAACTACCGTATGCTGTTTCGTTATCTGAAGACTACCGCCGTTGCAGTGTTTGGCGGAGTGTTGGTGGTGTTGTTGGTAGTGCTTTATGGCGTGGCGTTGAATAACCAGGTACCAGCAGAAATTGCAGAACCGATGGATGCGCTTGCTGCTCAGG
>JAJFLM010000140.1 GCA_021772655.1 Deltaproteobacteria bacterium | reverse complement strand
GAAGGTTTATCAGAAAATGGTGTATACCACACTGAAGATGCAATCAAACAAGCTAAGGAGTTAGGGTTAGACTTAGTTATAGTTAGTGCTAATGCTAGTCCTCCAGTATGTAAAGTAGTTGATTTTAGTAAGTTTCTATATCAAGAGAAGCAAAAAACTAAAGAGCAACAAA
This sequence comes from Deltaproteobacteria bacterium, assembly GCA_021772655.1. Classification (GTDB taxonomy): domain Bacteria; phylum UBA10199; class UBA10199; order 2-02-FULL-50-16; family JAJFLM01; genus JAJFLM01. The sequence goes on along the minus strand of JAJFLM010000140.1, from coordinate 8,167 downwards.
AAAATCAAATAAAAATTGTTGTAAAAGAAATAAAATTTACACCAAATATTGGCGAAAATGACTATGAAGTCAAAAAAAAGAAGATTATTGAATTTTTGAAAGATGGATGCAAGGTTAAGGCAAGTGTATTTTTCAAAGGTAGAAATATAATGTTCAAAGATAGAGGAGAATTGGTGCTTGCAAAGCTGGCAACGGATATTGAAGAATATGGAGTTCCTGAAAATGTGCCAAAGATGGAGAGTAGAAACAGGATGGGGTTTATTATAAAATCAAAGAAAAAATCTAAATAATGGAAGAGGTAGAAGAATTTAAGTTAAGACCAGTAATATCTCCATCTGATAAAGAATTCAGAGAAAAAATTGGAGAAGAATCTTGGGAAAGGATAAAAAGTGCTTCATTTAGAGATAATGGATACAAATGTTGTGGTTGTGGATTCGAGCCATATGATGTTGACCCTAACGAAGTGTTAAGCATTCATTTGATAGAGGAGGATTTAGAAAACCCAGAAAATTCTAAAATTATAACTACTTGTCAATTATGTCATCTAGTTCAACATGCAGATGCATCTATGAATCATGGTTATGTTGAACTTGTTAATAGTTTTTTCTCACAAGGAGAGCTTGTTAATATCTGTAGAAATAAAGCAGTTTCTCATCATATAGAAAAGGGTGACATAAGATACCTAAAAAAAACGCTCCCAGAGTTTTTAGAAGAACTAAAATCTGGAAGCGCTAAAGAAGGTAAGGTGAAACTTGTGTTTACCGAAACATATCTTAATTCAATAGGTATTTATTAACTTTTTGTTACTTTAACTGGAGTTAATTTATAAAACTTACCCTGTGTTTTAATTACTTGAGCCCCATCTTTTGTTTTCATATAGTTCTCATATGTAAGTTTATTCTTTTGTTTTTCAGTGTATTCATTTAAAACCTCAGAAATAGTTTGTTTTGCTATTTCTTGCATCATAGTTTTCATATTTTGAAAATCGAAACTTTCTTGAGATACAACTTGACCTTGAGGAACTGATTTATTTTGAGCATACTGCAAGTAATCAGTGTTAGTTTCTTGAACTGATTCATTTGCCATACTTGCTGCTTGTGCATTTTTTTGAGCAAGTAATGCAGCTGGATTAAAGGTTGGACCTATTGCTTCTACGCTAAGAGTTGTATTTCCTTGTACTGAAGAGGTAGCTCTAGCTGTTCCACCACCTCCAAACATAGCATCAATAGCAGCTAATTCATCACTAACTGGAGCTTCATATCCTCTAGGGACAACAGCTTTTCCTGGACTTACTGTATTATTTGGGTTATTTGGTCTTTTCTTTTGAGTAGTTTCTGGAATTCCTTGAAATGATTGTGAACTTGATTTTTTAGAGTTCACAAGTTGTTGCATTCCTTGTTTGTTTGCACCACTTTTTAATGCAGCAAGCCTAGAATGTCTATCTGCATTTGATGCTGTAACAGGAGCAGCTGCTATACCGCTTTCGCTTAATTGAGTTATTGGCAATGGTATACCCATTCTTTTAGCTCTTGCTCTTTTTTCTTCTAATGTTGACATAATTTATTCTTTATTTAATTCTTCTTCATCTTCTTCTGTAGTCTTTTTAAACTTTATCCTTTCTGCTCTAGTTAAAGGTCTAATATTTGAGACTGTGAACTCGTGAAGGAAATTAAACTCTAAATATTTAGTTTCACCTTCTGGGTTTAAGTCTATATCATTAGTGGCCTCAACATCAACCGCTTCATTATTGACTATTTTCATAAATAATTCATATTCGATTGGAGTCATATCAGACTTAATTGTAAGTACACGATTCTCTCTTCCAAACTTTCTAAATTTCACACCATTTCCAATCATCTCAAACACCATATCTTTAAAGTCTATGTAACTTACTTGCTCTATTTCTGAATAAGAAATGCAGTCTCCATAAAACTCCTCAAATTTATTTGTAGAATATTTATAATGTAAATCTATTAATATTGAATTTGTTCCTTTTCTATTTTTTACCATAACTTAAAATAACTACTTCCTGTTCTTCAGCATTCCACCAAGCATATAAATCTTCGTTTCTCTTTGGGTGCATAAAAAACAGCCTATCAATTTCTTTTTTATATAAGGTTTTTTTAAATCTTTCCTTCAACTTGTTAGTTTGAGAATTGATATATTCATCATCACTTTCAATTTCAAATAATTTCTTCTTAGATTCTTTTAAGTCTTTTGTTAGCCATTGAAGTATTAAGTTTCTATAGCTTACTTGATTATCTATTATTTGTTTGATAGTATGCATTAACCTTATTGAAATATAATATATAGCTATTCTAAATTAAATAGTTATTTAATTATGCTGCAGGAGGAACCGATTCACCTTCTGTTCCAGCTTGTATAGCTGCAGCTTCAGGAGCAGGAACTTCTAATTCCATCTCAGGCTCTTCAACCTCTTGTCCTGGTTGTATTGTTAATTTTTCTCTCCAATCTTTTTGCCAAGCATCATAATGGTTATAAAGTTTTTCCATTAAACGTTTAGTTCCCTGCTCTACTCTTAAATCTTGAGTTGTTACATGAAGACCATCTTTTATAGAATATGACCAATCTACAAGACCTTTGTCTCCCATTTCTATCTTTCCAGATGCACCACCAACGATTCCATCTTGTCCTATCTTCAAATCAAGAGAATATCCGTTTGATTGTGGGTCAAACACAACAGACGCACCATCAACTTCTTTAAGCATTTCTTCAAAAGAATCTTCAAATTCACTTATCTCAATTGACTGTATTTTTGGAAGGCCGTTATCATAAGCTTCTCTGATTGTGATTGGTATTTTAAGAGATTTGTTTTCTGGCTTATTTCCACCATGAAATAGAGCATACTCTAATTCTTCTTCACTAAGACCTTTAGGCTTAAAAGCTTTAGGTTTTTCTTTTTTGCTATTTCTAAGTGTTTCAAATGCAAGAGAGTGAATCTCTTCTCTAATCATTTCTAATAATTCTTCTTTATTCATATCCTTAAATTTGGTTCATCCACATACCTTTCTTTTCCCACATCCATTTGTGGTATGAGTGCATGGTTTGTTTTATCATATCTCTAACTTCTTTTTGAGTAATAGAATCCTTGAAGGCTTTTTTAGCCTCTTTGGCAGCCTCTTCTTGAGCAATCTTTTTCACGTATTCTTTTGTAGGAATACTTGACATTTGACTTTTTAAAGTAGCTCTAACTATATCTCTTACTTCTTTTTCAGTCATTATCCGTTTACTTTTTCTTTAATTCTATTAAGCATATCAAATATTCTCTTATCAGGATAAGTATCTTGTTTATCCTTACGAACATTTGTATGAGTCCATATACCTGGAGTTCTTTCGCTAATTATGCTTTCATCATATTCTGCCCAATCTTTATCAAACACAATATCTTGAACTGGTATTTTGTATTCTTTAACTATCCAAAGAATTAATTTTTCAAGTGATTCAATTTGTTTGTCTGAATAAGAATGATAATATAAATTACCTCTCCATTCATTTTCAAGAGTATAAACCTCATCAATTGAGACTTCTCCGCCATATGCATTGTAGAATTTTTCTCCTTTTTTAGTTAATCTACCCCATGCGCATATTTCAATACCAATAGAGTTCTTATCAAGTTTTCCTTTAGTACCTTTTACTCCAAGATGGTAGCTCCAATAATCTGGGTCAAATGCTTCATAAACTTTTCCATCTTCATCGCCTCTACCACTCATAACAAATGCAGTAGATATTCTTGCAGAATTTCCATCCCAGTATTTTATTACTTTTCTAGCATCTGGACCACTAACTGTATAATGAATAAACAATTTATCTTTATCAAATACTTGTTTTATATACTGCTCTGGCTCCATGTGATGGTCAATGTCAATGTCAATGTCTCCATAATTTTTAGATGTTTTAGTATCTTTGTTTTCTTTTGCCGTTCTCTTTTGAGCTGCTTTTAAAGCTGAGAACGTTTGTGCGCCAGCAATACCATCTACTAATAATCCATATTTCTTCTGAAAAGCCTTCAACGACCTTAAGGTCTTATTTCCGAATCCTCCATCAATAACAAGGTCATAACCAAGCATTGAAAGGTATTTTTGCAATTGCGATACCTCTTTTCCTTTATCTCCTAATGTAATCATAATAAATTTTTATTATAAATAGGTAGAAAAACTGTTTGTTTACTGAGAAATAATTACATATTTATAATAAAATGTAACATTTTTATTTTATGAACGTATAACTAATTGAACCAAAAATTAAAAGTTATGAACACAGAAGAAAGAAACATTGATAACACTCATCCATCAGAGTTAAAAAGAATTCAAAGAAAAGAGATTCAAGATAATATTGATTCTTGTAAAAAGAAAATGGAATTTTCCATTGTTAGCGCAGCTTTCTTTTTATTCATTATGTTAATGGTAATAATTAATCAATCTTTAATTAATTATTTAGCTATTATCCCTGGAGCTATAGCAATTGTATTTGCTGTAAAAGCAGAGTTTTCTCATGAAAAACTTAAAACTGAAAGAGTTAGCCAAAGAATGTTAGAGTTATTCTTTAAGGAGAATAATCTATAAAAAACAAATTATTAGTCATAAAAAAAGTCTTCAAAAATTTGAAGACTTTTTTTTATAGTTTTATTTTTTATTCTGCTGTTGGACCACCGCTCATACCAAAACCACTTGCTTGATATTTAACATCTTTTGTTGGTCTATAACCCCAAGTTTTAGTGTTTTTATCAAAACCTACAGCACCTTCGTAACCATCAGCTTCAGCTTGTGCCATTAAATCAGCCATTGTAGCATCATCAATCGGAACTCTCCATGCTTGAGAATACTTTTGATATTGTTGTTGAAGTTTTGCTTTCTTCTTATCAGCTCCTCCGCCCATTCCGAAAAACTCTTCTAAAGCTTCTTCTTCTAATGATTCTCCAAAAGCACTAGTTCCTTTACTAGTCATTCCTTTTTCTTTTGTAGTTGAAGGCATGTATGCCATAACTCCATCTTTATGAGAAACTCTTCCTCCAAAATTATCTGCCTCAGCTTGTGCCATTATAGCATCTAATGTTGGTTGGTCTAATTTCATTCTCCACTGCTTTGCTCTAGTAATAAAATCTTGTTGAAGTTTTTGTTTCTTTTTTTCAGCTCCTCCGCCTCCAAGACCAAAAAGTTCTTCCATTGTTCCTTCTTCCATTGTAGGGTCTTCATAGTATTCACTACCACCTCCACATTCATTCAACTCTTTAATAAGAGCTTTCTTTTCATTTTCAAGAGTTATTCTTTTCTTAAGCTTAACAGCCTCTTCTTTGATGATAGCTCTGAATTCTTCCATCGTCAATTCTTTCTTTTCTGATTTAGATTCTTCGATAACTTCTTCTTTAGATTCTTTAACAAGACCAAGGCTTTCCATTTCGGCCATAAGCTCTTTTTTCTCGTTTTCAAGTAAAGTTTTTTTGTTGAGTTTCTTTGCTTCTTCTTTGATGATAGCTCTGAATTGCTCTAAATTTATTTCTTTTTTTGCCATGACAATATTTATGTTAACGGTTGTTTACAATAAATATGGTAAAAAAAGCAAAAACTGTAAGACTTATTTTAGTCTATTTATTAAATTTTTAAATATACTTTCGTTTGATGTATTTATGTTTTTGTTATAATCTTTATTATCAAGAGTCTTACTTACTACTTGAGACTTCTCTTTTAATAACTCATTAATGTCTTCATCAATTGTATCTACACAAATATATTGAATTATTTGAATGTTGTTATGTTCGGTTGTAGCTCTATGAATTCTATCTTCAGCTTGCTCCATATCTCCAGGTGTCCAGGCAAATCCAAGAAATATAAGCTTAGAAGCTTCTGTAAGTGTAATACCAACTCCAGATGCTCCAATCATACCAGCAAATAGATTTATATTCTTTTCCTCTTGGAATCTGTCTACAGAACTTTGTTTCTCTTCCATAGACATACTTCCAGTATGAAGAACAGAATTATGTTTATATGTTTTATGAAGAGTTTCTGCTAGTATTTGATAATCTGACATCACAACAAGTTTTTCTCCATTACTTGTAATATCAGTTACAACTCCATCTTTTAACATTCTATCTAACTTAACACTTCCAGTAAATTGTTTAAGTTTATGAATTTTTTCAAGATATGTTTGTTCTTTTTCTTCTTCAGTTCCATCTTCTTTTAAAACTACATTCATCTCCTTAAGGAGTTTATTATATTCTTTTCTTTCAGTTGGCGTAAGTTCTATTTCTATTTCAGTATATGTCTTTGGTGGTAATTGGCTAAGAACATCTTTTTTAAGCCTTCTTAGGAAGTAAGGAGAAATTCTGGTAAATAGTTCCTCTAAATTTGATGCACCGCTGTAATCCCATCCAAAATTGCTCTCATAGGCTGCACAATATCTAATTCCAAAGTCATGTGAATTATTCCACATTTCTGGGTCCATAAAATTAAGACCAGAAAAAAACTCCATTGGTCTTGATTTAATAGCTGTACCAGACATTAATATTTTCTTATCAACATTATCTCTAAATGCTCTTCTAATTATTTGAGTCCAATCTGTCTTAACACTTTTTATTCTGTGAAACTCATCAATTACAACAAGGTCATAATCATCTGGGTCAAGAACAGTTTCATCTTTATCTTGTATATATACAACTCCTTTGATTCTAGTCTTGAATGAGTTTGTATTCTTACAGTCCATACATTCTTTATGCTTTTTTGTAAGGTCGATTATTTCACACCCACACTTTTGAGTACCTTTTCCAGGAACCATAACGCTACCTTGGCACTTATGAGAGTATTCAAGTTTAATATAAGATTGAATTGATTCATAATTAATTATATGAAACAAACTTTCCTCTTTGTTGTAATTTATATTACCACTCTTTTTTGTTGGATTATATTTGTATACATGAGCTTTTTCTTTAGAGAAATTAACAACTTCTTTTCTCCAATTAAGCTTAAGAGATGCTGGACATATAACAAGTGTTTTTAATTTATGCTTTGCTGCATATGTAATTGGAGGAAGAGTTTTTCCAACTCCTGGTTGGTCTCCAAGTATAGCCTTTCCGTCATTTATTTCGAAAAATTTAACTGCTTGTTTTTGATAATCGTAAGGAGCTATCCTCATGTGCTCAAAATCTTTATCTTCAAAAGTTAATTGAGCTTCTTTCATCTTAAGAGCTTCTGCTATTCTATTTTGCCTTTCAACATAATCTACCCTAAGTTTATTTAAGTCTTCTTCTAATATGTTTTCAAATGTAAAAGGAAGCGAATTATCAACAAGAAAAGACATTATGTTCCCCATTTGAACTTCTCTGATTATTCTTACCCATTCATCTTTTGTACTTCCATCAAGACAAACAACATTATCAACTCTTATTGCTCTATGTTCTTTTGGAAATGTCTTGATGTATGTAGTAAGAACTGGTAGGAAGTCGTACCTTAGCTCATAATTTGTTCTAAGTTTCCTAATTCTAATTGGAGTTATCTCTTTCTTTTTCTTCTTAGCCATTACTTAATTCTTTCTTTTCTTTCTTTTTTTCTTAAATTTTCAGCTCTCTTGATATAGATTTCCTCTTTTTTAATACTATCTTTTTTATCAACAATTGCTTTCTCTAACTTTGTCAACGGAATTAGTTCGCCTTTATATTCTCCTACATTAGGGTTTTTAGTTCCCTTTCTGACTTGAACTGATTCACGAACTAATTCTGCCAAAAGACGTACATCTTGCATAGAGTGTCTTACATCTACTCCTGCAGTTTTATTCCCTCTGATGATTTGCTCTACTCTTCTTTTATTGCTCTCAGCAACTTCAATTATTTTGTGTAGCAAATCGAGTTCATTAAAGTCTCTTAGATTCTCTAGTTCATTCAGTTCCATTTTTTCCTCCTGTGATTTGTTTAACTTTTTCTTCTAACAATTCAGTGTTTTTTATACCTTTTTTAGCAGACTCTTTTTCTTGTCTTCTTTTTCTAATGACATCAGAAACAGTAATACCAGCAGTCATTGCTTGATATAAGTCAATAGCAAATCTGTCATCAGTATATATGTCAGTATCTATTTTATAAAAAGATTTTCCCTGGAATTTAATTCTTTCTCCTTTTTCACTTTCATCATCATGCTCAATCCAAAAGAAGCCAACCATATCT
>JAJFLM010000139.1 GCA_021772655.1 Deltaproteobacteria bacterium | reverse complement strand
CAACTGTCGATCGGGATCTGGCGCATTGCCGTGAGTCCGGTTTGTTTGTGGTTTTCCGTGATGGATATTCCATCGCCCAGCCTCTGCAAAAAGATCCGTACCGGTGACATCCGCCATATATTGCATGGACAGGATCAGATTGCTGTGCGCCTCGGGATAATCCGCCTTCAACGCCAGGGCCCGACGAAAACTTGCCAGGGCTCCGTCTAGATCACTCATCGCCTGCAACACCTGGCCCAGATTATTGTGGGCTTCAGGAAACGCCGGCTCCAGAGCAAGCGCGCGGCGGTAACTCGCCGCTGCGTCTTCGAAATTTCTTCGGTCTTTGAACAAATTGCCTAGATTGTAATGGGCCTGCGGATAATTTGGTTCGATGGCTATTGCCCTGCGATAACTTGCAACCGCTTCTTCTAACTTTCCTTGTTCTTTAAAAACTACACCTAGATTGCTGTGAACAATGGCAAAATTTTCGTCAAGGGCCAGGGCTTTGCGGTAACTGTTAACAGCATCATCCAGAGCTCCCCGATCCTTGTAGATTAAACCAAGGTTACAATGCGCCGGCGCATAGTCCGATTTTAATTCGATCACTTTTTGATAACATGCAATTGCCTGGCACGGGTCTCCGATTAACTTAAACACATTACCGAGATTGTAGTGGGCCTCGACGAAATTTGGCCGTATGGTAAGGGCCTGTCTAAAAAAAATCATCGCCTCTTCCAGCTTCGCCTGGTCTTTTAAGGCCAGCCCGAGACTGTTATGAATTTCCGCAGATTTGGGATTTAGGGCAAGCGCGCGTTGAAAACTTGATATGGCTTTGTCCAACTGATTTAACGAGAACAGTGCATTACCAAGATTTCCATGCGCTTCCCCATAAGTGGGGTCAATGGCGATGGCTTTGCCAATGAGATCAATGGCAATTTCGTTTTTGCCAACCTGATGAGCGATGACACCTAGCAGATGCAAGGCAACCGGCTGATCCGGGTTTTCCTGCAATATCGCCTGATAAATGACTTCCGCCTCGTTCAATCGACCCGCAAGGTGATGCTCGACTGCACAATCAATGGATTGTTGAATGCCCAGTTTTTTGTGTTCCGGTCTGATAAGATTTTCAGTCACATTTAAACCTTCCTGGAGTTTAACAATGCGCACAAAAACATAGGCCCATATACGCAATTTGGATAGGCGGGAGTTTCCTTACCCACAAACCACTAAATCGACATACAGGTTAAATCACCGTAACAGGTATTCGAGAACAGAAGGAAGCAAATGGGTCTTATCCAGATGAAACCGGCCACTGGAGTAGCCGTTGTCATCATTGGTGAAGCTATGGACATCCAAAAACCGTACGTGCTTCCGCCGTGTTTCTTTGGCCAAAACCGAATTGAATTTATTGATTACACGAGCCAATACATCCGCATCGTCTTGCAACGCGGTGACGGTGTGTAGCGGCCGGGCAGGAACACCATAGAATATGGGTGTGATGTTGGTTCGGCTAAATACCTTCAGCACATAGGCGACATAGGACTTTATTAACTTCGTAACGGAACGATGCAGGTCATTGCCTGATTTTTTATGGTACGCCAGAATTCCCTCGTCGTGCCGGCAATCTATTTCACCAAACATCACAACAGCCGTCGATCCGGGAATGAATGAGTTTGCGTGCCGTTCGAATTGAGCCTTATATTTATTGGTGGCTGGGTTTGCCAGGTGCCATGCCTTGCAACCGACAATGAGCTTCGGTTCAGATCGGTGTTTCCGATTATCCACCGAAATAACCGTATGTGCCGGGGGAAGGCAATGACTTTCACCCACGACATATAAAGGCGGAAAATCATCCCCATCTTCATAATAGGGAAGGTGGGAATCCCGATACATGAGAAGCTTTTCAAACAGCTCCGCATAAGAAACAACGAATCTCAAACGTTTTCGCGACAGTTGGCTATGATCAAGTTTTGACAATCGAATTACCACATCAAGGCATCCGTCCCACTCTGATTTTATCCAGAAATAAATCGCCAGATTAACATGCGCGTCGGCAAAATCAGGTTTAAGGGAAATCGCTTTCAGAAAACAAACGCCCGCTTCCGTCAGCTTGTTTTGCTCCTGCAAGACAAGACCGAGATTGTTATGGGCTTCTGCGCAAAGGGGATCAATAGCCAGGGCTTTTTGACAGCTCGCCGTCGCCGACTCCAGATCATTTAACTCTCGAAACAAATTGCCAAGATTGGTATGGGCTTCAGCAAAATTCGGTTGCAGGGCGAGTGCTTTATTGTAACTTTCCTTTGCATCGCTCAGCTTATTTAACTCTTTAAAGGCATTCCCACGATTAAAGTGTACTTCAGGGTATTCCGGGGCTACTTCCAGCGCCCGTTGATAACTGCCAATCGCCTCGTCTGGCCTCTCCTGGTCTACGAGCACCAGCCCAAGATTGTTATGGGCTTCCGTGTAGGCTGGGTTTATGGATATGGCTTGTTCGAAACATTCAGCCGCCTCAGCCAGGTTGCCCATGGCCCTTAGGGTATTGCCAAGATTGTTTTGGGCTTGCGCAAAATCCGGTTTAATCGCCAGCAGTTGCCGATAGCAGGCGACGGCCTCGTCCAGTCTATTCAATTGCTTTAAGATAAGACCAAGATGAATATAAGCGTCCGAATAATCGGGACTAAGGGCGAGCGCAGAGCGAAGACTGTCGATAGCCTCCTCAGCTCTATTGAGTTTTTGCAACGCCAGGCTCAGATTGTAATGCGCCTCTGCAAAATTTGGGTTTACGCCTATCGCTCTGTCAATCAGGTCTACGGCTATATCGTTTTTCCCCACCTGATGCGCAATTACGCCTAAAAGATGCAGGACAAGGGGATTATCCGGTTCCACCCGCAGAATTTGCTGATAGATCCCTTCAGCCTCCTGCAAGCGGCCCGATATGTGGTGCTGGGACGCGACGTCCATGGCTTCGTGAAGACTGGACGTTTGAAGCGCGAATCCGTCGACGGCTTCATTCATTTCGGATACCCTTACGATATAATAACAATGGTCTCTCTTGCGGGTTTGAGCCGACGGTGAGATTGCCCATTCAAATTACCGAGCGCTTTGCCCGGGTCAAGGACATTTCCTCCAGATATGGTGATTCTCACCGATGTCGCTGGTGCCCAATGGCCTTTTTGACATTTGCGCCTCTAACCTGAAAGATTCATAAAAAGTTACCATCGAACTCGAATTATACGTTATAATTCAATTGCTTACACCGAATTTAACAAGGAGAACGACGGTGACAGATTGTACCTCTTTAGATTTTGAATTTCCAGCCTGTCGCAAGCGTCGGGTGGCAGTTGATTTTTCCGGTGGTGACATTACCAGTAACGCCGGAGTTTTGTTGCTGCGTCAGGCGGATCGCCTATCTGGCCTGACAGCATCGGTAGCCCGTCGATTAGA
>JAJFLM010000138.1 GCA_021772655.1 Deltaproteobacteria bacterium | reverse complement strand
AGTTGCGCGGGATTGAACCCGGCGCGGCCTATACTTTAGAAATTGAACCTGTCGCCTTTGCTTTTCAGGGGGGCTCTAGCATTGAGCCGTGTGATCCCCCACAAACGGGTTTTAGCGCACAGCAAGCAAGTGGCACCTTTTCATGCGATTCCGGAGGCCAAAATATTACAGTGGGTTCTACAGAAACGACCGATTTTGTGACGACCAAAGGCCAAAGCACGGATGATACAGTTCTTCCTGCAGCGGGCGGGTGTCAGCTGTATTCCGTGCAGAATACAGTTCTACTCCCCAAATATCACTTCGGTATCCCAGCCACTTTATTTTTTGTGCTGCTTTTTCTAGTATGTTATGGCTTGCCTAGAGCGAGTAAAATAAGTCTTTCGACAAAGGAGTAGTTAATTTTATGAAACGCTTTCTATCTATTAGCTTTATTTGTGCCGTACTGTCTTTTCCTCTAGTGGCGTCAGCCACAATGGTCATGCCATTAAACTTAGAGCGGATGAATCAATATGCTGACCGCATTTTCTTAGGAAGCGTGGTGGAAGTAGATGATGCCTTTGATGAATCAGGTCGCTGGTGTCAGTATATTACTTTTGATGTGAAGGAAGTGTACAAGGGGGATATTGGTAAGACTTTGCGTATTAAGCAGATGAACCCCAAACCGGCGAAAGCAGAAAATGGTGTGGTTGTTACGAGCACATTATTTCGAGGCATCCCTCAATATCAAGAAGGCGAAGAAGTAGTGGTATTTCTCAATGGAGATAGCGCTATCGGTTTTACGTCTCCAGTGGGCTTAGGCCAGGGGAGATTCCGGGTTAAAACCGGTGCTGCTGGGCAAAAACTTTTGCTCAATGACTATCAAAATGCGGGTTTGTTTAAGAATATGAAAAACCAATCCTCCTTCCAAATACAAGGGGTGACGACAAAAGCTTTCCAATCTTTGACTCAAGAGCCGCGGGACTTGGAGTTAAACCAGCTTAAAAGTTTGATCAAAGCATTAGATGCTAAGAAAGCAGGGGAGAGCTCTCATGAATAAGCGATCTTGGCTCATTGGGCTGTGTAGTGTTTTTCTTTGGATGGGAGTCAGTGTAGTCGGGGCTTATGGCCCTAACGTGATTACGCCAACAGGTATTGTGAAATGGAATCTTCCGGTTGTCATCGATAAAGAAGCCGATGAATCGGTATGTGATTCAAATGTAGACCTTTCTACTTTAATCAACCAGGCAGCGGCGATTTGGTCAGGGGCGCCAGAAACGGGGCTGACCACAACTATCCAAACAATTAATGATGGTGGCCCTGTGGCGGTTGATGAGAATAATTTCTGTGACTATATCACGGATGCAGGGGCCTGTCCTTTAGGTGGAAATATCAATGGTCCGGGACAGCCTAACGGATTTAATCCGGTGATCTATGATGAAACTGGGGCGATTACAGATCTTTTCTTTGGTTCAAATGCGCGTTTTGGTACCTTAGGTTTTGCAGGCATTGTCGTGCGTGAGGAAAATTCAAATGTGGCTGTTAAAGGTGAAGGGGTCATTAATCTGACTTGCTTTGCGGATTGTGCCAATCCAGGTTGCAATAGTTTGAGTTTTTCTAAAGCCGACGTCTTAGCTTTTGTGACTCATGAAGTCGGTCACTTTTTTGGTATGAATCATACCCAAGTTAATTTTGATCAATCAGATACTTCGTTTATCACGACGATGTTTGCTTTATTTGACCCAACTTCTGGTGCTGATATTACAACTCTAGAGCGCGATGATCAGATTGGGGTCGCTTTTCTTTATCCTAATGCAGGCAATGATTTAAAAGATAATTTTTGCTCTGTGACGGGTATTCTTCGCGATGAGAATGGTGATGAATTTCAATGTGCCAATGTGATTGCACGTAATACAGATCCCGCCAAGGCTTTAAACGATGCGCGTAGTTTTGTCTCAGGGGGAGATAAACCAGGAGGAAGTTCGCAGGCTGGGCGTGGTCGTTATACCATGCATGGTTTGGTTCCTGGAGAAACTTACGACATTATTGTGCAGCCGATTGATCGCTCGGGATTATTATCTTTCTCTTCGTCGGGGATCGTTCCCTGTAATGGTGGTCAAGGTAACCCTGCCGCTCCTGGCTTTACCGCAGTTGTGGCTGACACGGTGACCTGTGGAGACGCTGGGGATACGCTCACCGTGGCTGACCTGACCTTGTCGAATACGACAGGCAACGTATCCGCTGGTGCGGGAACTGCGACCGGCAGTGGTACGGGAGGTAACACGACAACTTTAGGAGGTTGTTCGTTGATTCGTAAGTAGGCTGGGTTATTGAATAATTAGGTGAGCTTGATTTAAACGGCGCGGTTAAAAAATAGCCATTGACCTAGCTTTGCGCCTTGCCCTAGATTGCGCCGCATGTCAGCACGTCAAACCCGTACTATTTCTGTCGGCTCTGTGAGTATTGGTGGGGAGAGTCCCATTGCGCTCCAATCCATGGCAGCGACCCGCACCCAAGATGTTCCCGCTACTTTGCGCCAAGTGAAGATTTTAGAGCAAGCCGGAGCTGATTTGATCCGCATTGCGGTGGATCATAAAAAAGATCTCGAGGCTTTAAAACAGATTCGTGAACAAACCGAGTCAAACTTGGTTGTCGATCTACAAGAAAATTTTCAATTAGCCGAAGATGTGGGGCCTTATGTGCAGAAGTTTCGCTATAACCCAGGTCATTTGCATCATCGCGATCGCGATCACAGCATCGAACAAAAAGTCGCTTGGTTGGCAGAAACAGCTGAAAAACATGATTGCGCGATTCGTGTTGGAGTGAATTGTGGTTCGATAGATCCGAAGATGTTAGAGCGTTATCCTGACGACGATGAAGCCGCTTTAGTCGCATCGGCAGTCGAACATTGTAATTTTTTAGATAAAATTGGTTTCACACGTTTTGTCGTCTCTTTGAAAGATTCAGACCCCAATAAAGTGATTGCTGTCAATAAGCGCTTTGCTGCAGAACGTCCCGATGTGCCTCTGCACTTAGGCGTCACCGAAGCCGGCATGCCACCCGATGGTATCATTAAGACGCGGGTTGCTTTTGAACAACTCTTGTCGCGTAACATTGGCGATACGGTAAGGGTATCTTTGACGGTTCCCTTTGATGATAAAGGCCAAGAAATTGACGTGGCTCGAGAAATTATTACTGATATTAATGAGGGTCGGTTCCGTTCGGTTCCCGTGTTTGAACAGAAAGGTCTTAACATTATTTCCTGTCCGTCCTGTTCACGGGTTGAAAACGAGAAGTTTGTTGAATTGGCGCAAGACGTTCGTGAATTAACCCGCTATGCTAAAGAACATAATGTCACCATAGCGGTCATGGGTTGTCGGGTCAACGGTCCCGGTGAAACCGATGATGCTGATTTAGGAATGTGGTGTGCCCCAACGGTCGTCAACTTGAAAAAAGGGGAAGAGTTGATTGGGACCTTTGGTTATGATGAGATCTTGCCGCGGGTAAAAATCGAGCTTGATCAAATTATTGCCGAGCAATAAGCACTGTCGGTTTTATTGAGGAGTTTACTGTGCTGGTTCAACCCCCTGTTTTAATGGCCTCTGCTTCAGCAGCTTTGCCACCGGCGTTTTTTACCAGCCGGTATGCCGCCGTTTTTGACTTAGATAATACACTGGTCCCTAATACAAGTCGGCTTTTTTTAAGTGATCTTTATACCGCTCACCCTGATCAACTGCGTGTCGGACCCTTTTCTTTACCTAGTTTGGTGCCACCTGTGATGCGTGCGTTCAGGGGCCAATCCAATAAGTCATTTTATCAAAATTTAGAGCAGACCCTTGGGGATGGTTCTTTTGATGCACTGTTTGCAGAATATCATGCCCGAGCCAGTATGGAAGCTATCTATCCTCGCATGGCTGAAGAGATTGCGTGGCGCCGGGCTAATTTACAGGCGATTGTTATAGTGACGGGTGCGTTTCAAGTTGTTGCTCAACCTTATATCGAGCGCTTTTCTCCAGATTATGCATTTTCAAATTCACGTTTTGATTCCTGGGAAGTCACTGGTCGCAAAAAACCAGGTCTTTTAAAGGGTCTCTTCAAAGAAAGGCCTTTATTGCCACATAGTGTTTTTACGGATGCCTATAAGGATCGTTTTATGCTGACAGATCCTGGCTTGCCCTGGGTGGAACGCTATGTGATCAATCCAGATCGCGAGCTGCGTCGTCTCAGTGACGAGCAAGATTGGAAAGCAGTTAACTTGAGAATTCCAGCCTATCAATATCCTCGGCCCGTGCGTGATTATGCTATGAATGTGATTCGATCAGATGTGCCTTATATTGAAGCGGCGGTTCGTTATTATCGGCGTTGGGACGCGAGCGCCTTTAACGCTTTTAGTAGTCGGGATAAAGTGTATCGCAGTAGACAGCGCAATTATATGGCAGTGGCCGGCCTTTGGGCCAACGAAGCGCCTTATATTCAACAAGAATTATTAAGTCGGTTGACGTCTATGCCTGGCATTGGCTTAGCATGGAACCGCTACCTGCAATTGTTAACGGTGCCGAGCCCCAAACAACTGGATGCCTTTCCTTTACTTTATTCCTGGCATTGATAGACTCACTGACAATTCTTGCTATGCAAGCCGCTTCCTTATAGAACACCAAGACTATGCGTTATACTCAATCTCTTATCGCCACAAGGCGAGATGCTCCGGCTGATGCGGAAGTTATTTCCCATCAGTTGATGGTGCGGGCCAGCATGATTCAAAAAATTGCTTCTGGAATTTACACTTACATGCCGTTGGGTCTGCGGGTGCTCCGAAAAATTGAAAATATTATTCGGATCGAGATGCAAGCGGCGGGTGCGGAGGAGCTTTTGCTTCCGATGGTACTGCCCGCTGAGCTGTGGAAAGAAAGTGGTCGTTGGAGCTTTTACGGAAAAGAACTGCTGCGCTTGAAAGACCGTAAGGATAATGATTTTTGTCTAGGTCCCACCCATGAAGAAGGTATCGTTGATGTGGTGCGCAAGAATGTGAAGTCTTACCGTCAGCTGCCGCTCAACCTTTTTCAAATTCAGACTAAGTTTCGTGATGAAATTAGGCCGCGTTTTGGTTTGATGCGGGGCCGTGAATTTATCATGAAAGATGGCTATAGTTTTGATGTTGATGAAGCGGCCGCTAAGCAAACCTATCAGACTATGTATGAGGCTTATGTACGCATTTTCACTCATTGTGGTTTAGACTTTAGGCCGGTGGAGGCCATGACGGGTGCCATTGGTGGGTCTTTAAGCCATGAGTTTCAAGTCTTGGCTGAGAATGGAGAAGATCCAATTTTATCCAGTAATAGCGTGGATTATGCAGCCAATGTTGAAAAAGCTCCATTAGATCCGACAGTTGATTTAACCGCATTGGATCAAAAGAGTGGTTCCTATAAAAAAGTGGCTACGCCTGAATTAACGACTGTGGAAGAAGTGGCTGCTTTTCTTAAAGTGGCTGCCGATCAGTTAGTAAAGATTTTGCTGTTTGAAACGGAACAGGGAGTCGTGGGCGCTTTGGTTCGCGGTGATCATGAGTTGGTCGAAGAAAAATTAAAGTTGCAAGCCGGCGTCAGCCAACTAGAGATGGCTCGTGCCGAAACGATTACGGCAGAGCTCAAGAGCGCGGTTGGTTTTTCAGGGCCGGTAGGCCTGAGTATTCCTTTGTATGCTGATTATGCGTTGGCTGCGATGACAGATTTTATTACCGGTGCCAATGAAGCTGATGTGCATTTCACCGGCGTCAACCTAGGTGATTTTGAAATCAAAGGCTTCTTTGATTTAAGACGGGCCCGCGCTGGCGACCCTTGTCCTGCGGGTGGGGTGTATGAAGAGTTCCGCGGCATTGAAGTCGGTCAGGTATTTTATTTAGGTGATAAATATTCGCAGGCTATGAAGGCTACTTTCCTGAACGATCAAGGTAAGGAACAAGTCAGTGTGATGGGTTGCTATGGCATTGGTGTGGGGCGGACAGCGGCGGCTTGTGTTGAACAAAGCCACGATGAAAACGGAATCATTTGGCCACAGGCGATTGCTCCTTATGAGGTGGTACTGTTGTCTCTTAAAATGAAAGATGAAGCGGTGGCCGGGTATTCTCAAAAGCTCTATCAAGAATTACGTCAGCAGGGTGTGGATGTTATTTGGGATGACCGTATGGATTCGCCTGGAGTTAAATTTAAAGATGCTGATCTGATTGGTTTTCCGGTGCAGTTGGTCGTGGGTGGTCGCGGGTTGGAAGCAAAGCAAGTCGAAGTTAAGCTGCGCCGCAGTGGTGAAAAGCTAACGTTGCCCTGTGAAGGTATTGTTGAACGCCTCAAGGAATTATTGGCACAAGGGGTTGGTTCATGAATGACGATAAATTAATAGTAGCGTTAGATTATCCTAGTGAAGCCGATGCCAAACACTTGGCGGTAATATTGAGTGAGACGGCTTGTATTTATAAAGTTGGTTTGCAGCTCTATACGAAGGCGGGCCCATCTATCGTGAAGGCCGTGCAGTCAACAGGCCATAGAATTTTCTTAGATCTTAAGCTTCATGACATTCCCAACACCGTGGCAAAGGCGACGATGGAGGCGACGCGTTTAGGTATCTTTATGCTGACCTTGCATGCTTTGGGGGGGCGCGAGATGTTAACCGCGGCCGTACAGGCTGCTGATGAAACGTCACAATTATTGAGTGTGCCGCGTCCTAAGTTATTGGCGGTGACGATTTTGACTAGCCATAAAGATTTACAGGATCAGGGCATCACCCAATCGATTCCCGAGATGGTCCAAAGTTTGGCACGCTTAGCTCAGGAAGCGGGTTGTGATGGGGTGGTCTGTTCGCCTCAAGAAATTGCTCTTGTGCGAGACGTTTGTGGCCCCGATTTTCTGATTGTCACTCCGGGCATTCGTTTGGCTGATGATGACTTGGATGATCAGCAACGTGTGGCGACTCCTCAGGCAGCCTTTGAGGCCGGAGCGAGTTATATTGTGGTCGGGCGCCCCATTACGCGGGCGGCAGATCCCTTAGCCGCGGCCCAGCGTATTACTGCTGCGATCAACTGAGGTAAATAGGCCCCACTCTGAGGCTCAAAGCTCCCCAATTTATATTTAGATTGAGTGCTGGCGCCTCCTGAAAAATTAAAAAAACCTGTTTATTTTCAAATAGTTATATTTAATTTCGCGCTGCGCCACAAACTGGCCGCGTATTTGCTCTTATCTAGGGCTATGAACTACCCAACTCCACAGCCGGAAGCGATTCAAGAACTTGACGCACGCATGAGCCAGTTTATTGAGGCTCAAGAACCCACGGTATTCAATCCGCAGCTGACCAACTTAAAGCTGCAATTGACTCAAGCGGCTATGTGTCACGAATATGCCCGAATGGAGTATGACAAAACGATTTGTGTCATGCGACGCGGCGAGCTGGTTGACGAAATGGGTATGTATCAATCTGATTACCTAGAAGCGCGCCAACACCTTAATGAGGTAGATCCTCAGTTGTTGCAAACTATTGAGTTGGAGCTCCGCGCCCAAAAACAACAAGTTTTCTCTGAATATCACGCTTAAGCTTTTATAAACCACGACTCCTCATTTGACATTCCATCTGGGACGTTTACTGTGTCGCTCCATGTTAAACGGGAGCTACATTGGTGGGCGCCATGCGGTCTTTCACGCCATTAAGGCGGGTCGTCGGACCGTCCATGAACTTTATTGCCTTGAGGGCAAACGTGCTGAGGCTCTGGCTGATGTTTTGACCCTGGGGCAAAAGCTTAGTATCCCCGTTTCCTATGTGGATCGAAAGTTTTTTGATCGCCACCTCAGTCTTGAAACTCACCAGGGAATTGCGGCCTTAGTCGATGATTTGCCTTGGGCGGAGCTTTCAGACATCATTTCATCAAAAAATAACCAGAAGAAAAATAGAATATTACTCATAGATGGGGTGGAGGATCCCCATAATCTTGGGGCTTTGCTGCGAACAGCTCTCTGTTTTGGGATTCAAGGGGTCATTTGGTCTAAAAAACGAGCGGCTCCCCTTACAGACACGGCGGTCAAAGCGGCTGCAGGTGCTGTAGAGTATTTATCTTTAGCGCGCGTGGCTAATTTGGTGCGTGCCCTGGAGGAGCTCAAACAGGCGGGCTATTGGGTCTATGGGAGTGCTCCGGAAGCGACTCAATCGCTCTGGGAAGAGGACTTTCCGGAGTCGGCAGCCTTGGTCGTTGGTGCTGAGGGAAGAGGGTTGCAGCGTCTTGTCAGAGAGCATTGCGATATCCTCCTCAGTATTCCGTGTCAGGGTCCGGTTGAGTCTTTGAATGCTTCAGTCGCCGGCGGAATTTTTCTTTCAGCATTTTGCTCTCGTTAAACATAGGTGTTCCGACTCGACTTAGTGCTTTTAAGTCTTTAAAATCCCTTGACAAAAATTATGTAAGCCAATAGAAGGCCTAGACTTTTTCGAGCTCTGGTCGAGTCCAGCAGGAGAAGGAAAATAAGCTAATGATTTCCATTGGTTATGTGCCGATGGCAGTGCCCGTTGCGTGCTGACGCAAGGGGCGTTTGTGCTGGTTAGTTTGCTCATTTTGAGTTTATTAGCCGACTTAGCTCAGCTGGTAGAGCAGCTGATTTGTAATCAGCAGGTCGTCGGTTCGAGTCCGACAGTCGGCTCATTATTAGGTAGTAGCTTGAAATAGCCAAATACTGCCGGTGGTTTTGTTCTTTGAGTTTTGTATCGAGTTTTAAGCGCGTGGATTGGTGAGCCAGCCCCTCGCGCCAGAGGAGAGATGCCCGAGTGGCTAAAGGGGGCAGGCTGTAAACCTGCTGGCTTCGGCCTACGGTGGTTCGAATCCACCTCTCTCCACCAGTCTTTGCCCCGCAGTGCGGGGCTTTGGCGAGATAAGTTGAAGCAGAGTAGGTAAGGCTGTTTGACTGATTTCGCCTGAGTTTATTGTATGTGGACAGAGGCAAACGCGGGAGTAGCTCAGCTGGCTAGAGCATCAGCCTTCCAAGCTGAGGGTCGCGGGTTCGAATCCCGTCTCCCGCTCACTGCTTCGCCAAGGCTTCGCAGTGCAGGCTGCGTCTTGGTGAGCTATCGGAGTAAAAGGCTGAGTGGCCTGCACTTCGAAGCAACCTGAAAGGTTGCGAAGTAGTGCCCGCGTAGCTCAGTTGGTAGAGCACTTCCATGGTAAGGAAGGGGTCAGCGGTTCGAATCCGCTCGCGGGCTCATTAGTTTTTTTGTTTTGGATAGTTTGTATTGGGTTACACATATAATTATTACGTATTAAGAGGAGACATCCCATGGCGAAGGAAAAATTTGAACGGAGTAAGCCGCACGTAAACGTCGGAACGATAGGTCACGTAGATCACGGAAAGACGACACTAACAGCAGCGATTACAAAGGTATTGGCTGATAGCGGTGCCGCGGAT
>JAJFLM010000137.1 GCA_021772655.1 Deltaproteobacteria bacterium | reverse complement strand
GCCGTTGGACAGCCGCTAAAAAGCAACGGATTCGCGATAGTCGGATTCAAGGGACTCAATTATTAAGCGAAAGCTTGGCGCGTTTAGAAAACGGACCCAAAACATTCATAACCGCCTCGGCGATTGGTTACTATGGCGATCGGGGTGTGACTTTAATGGATGAATCCAGTACGGCCGGTCAGGGCTATTTAAGTGATGTATGTCAGCAGTGGGAAGAAGCTTCTCAGGCAGCCGAGTCAGCGGGGCTTCGTGTGTTACGTTTACGAATTGGTGTTGTTCTCAGTCGTAAGGGTGGGGCGCTTACTAAAATGTTGCCTCCGTTTAAGCTGGGTGTCGGTGGTATTTTAGGTCACGGCCAGCAATATATGAGTTGGATCGACTTAGATGATTTGGTGGATGGTATTTGTCATCTTTTAAAGAATGAGCAGACTATCGGTATTTATAATATGGTCGCTCCCAATGCTGTGACTAATAAAGAATTTACGAAGGCTCTCGGGAAGGTATTAGGTCGCCCGACAATTTTTCCGATGCCGGCTTTTGCGGCGCGCTTAGCCTTTGGTGAAATGGCGGACGCGCTTTTGTTGGCAAGTACGCGGGTGACGCCGGCGCGTTTGTTGCATAGCGGTTATCAATTTCAATATGGCCAATTAGCAGAGTCATTACGCCATCAATTACGCAAGTGAATCTACAAGACTTACCATTGATGAATACGGTGCTTCCGCGTCTTGCAGCCGTTTATAAGCAGCATACTTCAGATTTTCAAGTTGTGGAAATTCCACTTTATGAGCCCTCTGGTGTAGGGTCGCATTACTATGCACAGATTCAGCGCAGTGGTCAGAATACACGAGATATTATCAAACAATTAGCTCAACGATTGCCGTGCAGCGCAAGAGATATCGGGTATGCGGGTTTAAAGGACAGGCAGGCACTGACAACACAATGGTTCTCTTTTCCAGAAAGTGTGGAGACGACGCAGATTGAACAGGCCGTATTGCAGATCTCTGAGGCACAGCTACTCGCTTTAAAGCGTCATGATACCAAATTAAAGCGGGGTCATTTATTAGGAAATCAATTTAAGATTCTATTGAGATCTTCCGATCCTGAGGCGGTGGGTAAGTTACAAGCAATTATAGACTTTCTATTTTTACGACCTATCCCTAATTTTTTTGGAGAACAGCGCTTTGGTCGCTTTGGAGATAATGCGGAATTGGGTTGCCAATTATTATTAGGCAAAAAGCGTCGTAAGGACTGGAAGGCGAGTCTTTTAGTATCTGCCTATCAATCTCAATTATTTAACCAATGGTTGAAAGAGCGCATCCAACGAGGGCACTTTGAACAACTCTATTTAGGTGATGTAGCTAAAAAATGGGATACTGGTGGTTTATTTTGGGTGCGTGAGCTGCTGGTAGATCAACAGCGCTATTCAAACGGAGAGATAACTTATACCGGGCCTATTTTTGGACATAAAATGCGTGCTGCCGAAGCTGAAGCAGGCCTCAATGAGGCTGCCATTTGGGAGCAGCAAGAAGTGCCTGCAGAAAATCTTAAGTTACACCGTGTTCAGGGAAGCCGACGCCCGGCTCAAATTAAAATCAGTGATTGGCGTATCACACCGGCTCTGGAAGAAGGTGTGTGGGTTGAGTTTTCTCTGCCCAAAGGAAGCTATGCAACCGTCGTGCTGCGAGAATTAATTTTACCCAGCGTTTAACGTCGCATGTGAGTTAAAGTAACCTGGGTTGTTTTTCTGGTTGCATCTATACCAATGCTTAATTGTTCTTTGTCTTTTTTATAGACCAGAGAGCTTTGATTTTTTTGCGAACTGACTTTCATATTTTGATGCCAGCCCAACGAGCTTAATTTTCTTTCGTAATAGGTGACAACATCATCGTGAGTGATATCCCCTTCAAAAGTCAGCACAGACATTTGCCCTGCGACGACACTGCCACTTAGTTTCAGTGGGGCAGGAACAGTAATCTGTTTTGGGAACGAGTCTGGAATTTTTTTATTGGTGCGGAAATTAAACTTTTCGCCGGATTTCTTGTCTTTCAGACTGAACCCATCTTTGTTGATATCGACATCAATGGATTTGCCGTCTAAGCGAGCCTGTTGCTCAAGGACTTTCTCTAAACCTTTTTTAGCCAGGTTGGTGCCTTCTTTACTTAGCAAGCCTCCTAAGAGAGTGACGCCAATACTAATGAGTGTGCTAAGGATGACGAGTAGGGCCAGTGCGGCGATCCCAAATTTCAGCCAAAAGGGGAGTGGTTTTTTATCTTGTTGTGTCATTTTTTTTGTCCCTTGTGATTATGTTGCAAGGTTTAAGCTAATGTCATTTGCAAGCCGCGTCAATATCTCCCTATTATGCCGTCATCGTCAGTTGAAAGGCGCCTATCTTTAAGCTACTTTCCACTATGGTTATTCTTTGAAGAGTCTCCTTAAGTTATTATTTTTTAAAGGGTTTTTCAGGTATTTTATAGGCTGCTTTATAAAGGGAGCCGCTGTTTTTAATGAGCTGTATTTTGTATGTAGAGTGTGCGTGAGAAGAGTCAATTTTTTGTCATAGTGATTAAAAAATAGGCAGTATTGATAGGGGTGAAAGCGGGGTCGGGTCGTGTTTAGGCCCATTAATAAAGGCGATTCGTA